>NZ_AP017369.1:3000000-3300000 GCF_002355155.1 Corynebacterium suranareeae
GTGGACACCCACTCCCACCACGGGCGATTGTTCTCAGAGGCCTTGGTTAGAATCTTGTCATCAATATCAGTGACATTTCGAACAAAAGCCACATCGAGCCCCTTAGCCATGAGCCAGCGGCGCAAAATATCAAACGCTACCGCTGAACGCACATGACCGATGTGGGGTAAAGCTTGCGGAGTGGCACCACACAGGTACACCGAGGCATGACCTGGTTTAACAGGCTGGAATTCTCGAAGCGTACGGGTACCGGTGTCAAAGATGCGTAGAGTCACGTGTCCTAGTCTAACCTGTGTGCGAGCACTCCAGAACCTAACTTAAAGCAGTAGCGTTAACCTCTGCTTTGTTTGCCACATTGAGCAGGTTTGATCCAGCCTCAATTTCACCCAAACCATAAGGATTTACAGCTCCAGTTTTCTTGTAATTAGAGACAACAATCGGGGTGGTTACTTCATAGCCCGCAGACTTGATGGCATCAATATCAAACTCGCACAAAAGTTCTCCTGCTTGGACTTCATCGCCTTGCTTTTTCAGTGGCTTAAAGTGCGTGCCATTGAGGTTTACGGTGTCAAAGCCAATGTGCATCAAGATATCCACATTGGAGCCATCTTCTGCTTTGGTGCGAACCGCAAAGGCGTGCCCAGATGGGAAGGCCACCACAACTTTTCCGCTCACTGGAGAAACCAGCTGGCCTTTGGTTGGAACAATGGCAACACCGGAGCCAAGCTTTCCGCTGGCAAACATCGCATCGCTGACACTGCTGAGTGCGATTACTTCACCAGTTAAAGGAGCTTGAATGATGGTGGAGTTGCTTTCAAATTCTTGTGATTCTTCGGCCTGTACTACTTGTGCTGAGGTTGCATTCGGAGTTGCATCTGGAGCTGCATCTGGATCAATGCTTCCATTGCGTCGCACCAAATACAGGCCATAAGCAATCGCTGCACCGAAAGCGATAATAAAGGTAGCAACCGCACAAACTAAGAACATCACCATATCGGGAGCATCAATAGAAACAACACCTAAGAAACCTGCTGCTCCCAGCGCCACTGCCTTGATATTAAACAGTGCAATCAGTGCTCCACCGATAGCTGCGGTACCGATACCGATAAAGAAAGGCCAACGCAGGCGAAGGTTCACACCGAAGATGGCAGGTTCTGTAATTCCTAGAACTGCAGATACACCTGAGGCACCAGCTAGACCTTTAAGCTTCTCGCTCTTAGCCAGGAAGAACACCGCCAAACACGCTGCACCTTGGGCAGTATTAGCCATGGATGCTGTAGCAAAAATGAAGGATCCACCCTGGTTAAACAGTTCTAGCTCAATTGGAGGGAACGACTGGTGCAAACCAGTAATCACGATCGGTGAGTACACCAGACCAAAGAGCAAACCGCCTACCGGACCACCGAACTCATAGAGCCCCTGGAGACCGTGTGCCAACAAATCACCGGCAGAGCGCATCACTGGACCAATCGCAATGAAGGTCAAGAAGCCAGTGAGCAGCAGGGTAAGGACTGGGGTAATCAGGAAGTCCGCGGTGCCCTTGAGGCGTTTGTGCAAGAACTTCTCGATCGTTGCCAAAATCCAAGAAACAACCAAAACCGGAAGTACGGTGCCCTGATAACCAGCTTGGGCAACATCCAAACCAAACAGATTCCACACTGGCATTTCACCCGCAGCCACGGTTGCGGCCACATCGTAGCCATTGACCAGAGTTGGAAATACCATCGCCATGCCAATGCCGGCACCTAGGAACTCATTTCCACCAAAACGTTTAGTTGCTGTAAATCCAACCAATACTGGGAGGAAGGCAAACGGTGCTGATGCCATCAAGTTGATCATCTCAGCAATCCCGCTGATTTGTGGGAACATCTCAACGAGCGATTGCGGGCCAAAGAGATCTTGGGCGACAAGCACGTTGTTGATTGCCATGAGCAGACCGCCACCAACCAAGATTGGGATTAGTGGCACGAAGATGTCTGCCAAGACTTTTACGGCCCGACTAAACCAGTTGGCGTTGTTGGCAACCACATCTTTGAGCTGCTCGGTGGAGACGGCAATGTCTTTGGATGTGGCTTGATCCAGTTCTTTGAATACATGGTCCACATCGCCAGGACCGACGATGATTTGAAACATGCCACCGGTTTCAAACGTTCCTTTGAGGTCTGGATCATCATCGAGTCCTTGGCGGTCCACGCCCTTGGAATCTTTGAGAACGAGACGCAAACGAGTGGCACAGTGCGCGGCGGCCACGATATTGTCTTCGCCGCCGACATCGCGGAGAATCCGCTGTGCGAGAGCCTTGTGATCCATTGATTTCTCCTCAACCGGAAAGAAACAGACATAAATGTTTGTTCAAAAACTAAACAACATTAAACCTGTTTATTTGTGTCCGATCAAGGGTTTTGATCAAAAATTTGTACAATTCACCACAAATAGCCCTATTTTATGACTTAACTCTCAAAAGTGTCACCATTGAACACTCTAAAAGCGAAAGAAACCTGCCCATTACCTGCAGTTATTTCAATTGCTGTGTTGTCATCGGCAATCACCAATTCACCGGGATCAACATATGCCACACGCTTATCGCCGTTCCTGTCCACAGACAACCGGGCACCATCCCACTCCAAAGACACATGATCCCTAATGTTGATTCGGACAGGTTCAGAACCTAAAACAGATCTAGTTATGCCCTCCTCTCCCTCCGGGAGCAACAATTCTTGGTAGATCGCATGGTTACGCAAATAAAGCTTGCGTGGCACAGTCAAACAGTGCACCCAGCCTTCCCGATCAACCGTGGGGTGATCATCTTGAGCAGGTAATCCCATCCAGCCCACAAGCCAGGCATCGGAACCAGAAACCGCAACTTGCGGTGCATAGAATTCATGGCCGAAATCTAGCTCGCTGAATCCGCGAAGAACATGGAAGGTAGTTCCATCGAGCTTGCCGACGACATACCCACACTGATCAGAACTTGCATAGTGGGTAACGTCTTGGTCCAAGCGGTCCAAACCTTGCGGACAAAAAATCAACACATCAAGCTCTTCGCCGGTTTCTTCATCACGCAGTGTAAAGAGGTTGGGACATTCCCACATGTAGCCACCGGGAATAAGGTCTGGGGCGGAACCAGGCTCTGCTTCACTGAGATCAAAAGTAATCTCTCCGGTAAATTCCCAATTCTCCAGATCAGCAGAATGGTACAACACCGCAGCTCCAGTGAGGTTTTCACGTTGTGCCCCAAGCACCATCTTCCAACCATCACCATCAGCGCTGATCATCGGATCGCGGAAGTGTGGCGTGAAACCGTCGGCGGGTCCGTCGATAAGCGGATTTTTTGGAGAACGGCGATGAATGCCACCCATCAGCCCTGTGGGATCCTCGACATCAACAAGGTTTTGGGTGGCGCGGCGTTTGCCGTCGACTTTGAGGTTTCCGGTGTAAAACAGCTTGAGTACACCACCGGAAAACACAGCTCCGCCGGAGTAGCACCCATCCAAATCATAAGGGGCATCCGGGTAGAGCGCGTCAGGTAAATGCTTCCACTGCAGGCGATTAGGCCCAGTCAGTGACGTGACAGTATGCGCCCAGCCCGTGCGTTTTGGTGCAAAAGGGAAACCTGGATCGTGCTGGTAGTAGACATGGAGAGTATCGCCATCGACATACATTCCATTGGGATCATTAAGTCTTCCCTGCGGAGGAGTCACATGAAATGCTGGGCGCAAACTGGAAAGTTCTGTGTGCATAGCCCCACACAGTACTTTCCTTTTTGTTTCTAGCGCAGCTTTAATTGCTCCATGAGTCGGTAATAATCGGCATTTTCCAGCTTGGAAGCTGCTGCTTCATCAACAATGATGGTCGCGTTATTGTGCATCTGCAGGATAGAACCTGGGCAGGAAGAGGTTACTGGACCTTCAACGGTGCCACGAATCGCTTCCGCTTTTCCTTCACCGGTTGCCACCAGCACGATGTTTTGCGCACGTGAAACCGTACCCAAACCTTGCGTCAGCGCATGAGTTGGAACCTCATCGATGGTGTTGAAGAAACGAGCATTATCTTCCACAGTCTTTGGGTGCAGTGCCTGCACTTTGGTTAGTCCGGTCAAAGATGATGTTGGTTCGTTGAAAGCGATGTGTCCGTTTCCGCCGATACCCAGAAGCTGGACAGCTACGGATTCTGCCGCAAGCAAAGCTTCATATTCTGCGGCTGCTGCATGAGGATCTGGGTTTGCACCATCTGGGCTGAAGACACGTTCATCAACGATGTCGATGTGATCGGTGAATTCTTTGCGAATGGTCTTGAAATAGCTGTTGTCATCGTCGCGAGTAAGTCCCACATATTCATCGAGCAAAAATGCCTTGCACTCTTTGAATGACACTTCACCGGCTTCATACATGCGGATGAGTTCTTTGTAGGTGCTGAGTGGAGAAGAACCAGTCGCAAGACCTAAGGTTCCACCATTGTTAGCAAAGGGAGCAATCAGCTTAGCTGCTTCCTTTCCAACCTCTTGAGCATCTTTGCGGATGATAATGTCCATGGCAGGACTCCTTTATGAAAATTAAGAATGTTTTACCTTTAATTAAATTACTTGATTACCCACGTAGACCTGCTGTAACTGCCCTGTTGAGTCAAAGACCACAAAATTTGTAGGGTTGGATGCATCAATTGCGTGGCCACTAATCCCGAGAACGTCGGCGGCGACAGTGGAGGTGTGGAGGGAGGCGTCGATAAGCGTCATACCCCGGCGCACGTGGTGAGCAAACTGACTAGCTAGTGTGCTGGTACCCCCTGCGATGGCACCGCCATCGCTTAAGCGCGCAACGCCACCGGCAACCGTAACCCCCAAAACGCCGAGGATGTACTCCCCGTCGGGCATTCCGGCAGCCTCCATAGCGTCGGTGATGAAAAAAGCGCGTTCGCTAAGCACTAGATCAACGGTGTCGTCGGACAAATGAACGTTATCTGCAATCAATTCCAGGTACGCGTTCCCGGCGCGCGCTGCGGCAAGCAGGGCTCCAACCGCGCCGGGTGATCTGTGGTGCAGTGGAGGCATGGCATTAAAAAGGTGCGTTGCCGTGACTGTGACATTCTTGTGATTTGCCAGCTCAATGGCACTAATGGTGGTGTCAAAATCTGCGTCAGTGTGACCGAAGGAAGCAATGAGGTTGTGTCTAGCGCAAAGATCTAAAATGTCTGTAAGGTTTTCAGTTTCTGGCGCTAGCGTAATGGATTTAATCCACCCATGACCAGCCTGAATAATCTGTTCAAGATCGTTCGGGTTGCCGGGAAAAATAAAATCAGGGTTTTGCGCTCCACAACGGCAGGCATTGATAAAAGGTCCCTCTAAGTGGAAACCGAAAAGTAATCCCTCTTCACACAACGGCACGAGTCTTTTCACCTGCTCGGCAAGATTTTCAGGTGGTGCGGAAACCATACTTGCCAGCATCACTGTGGTGCCGTTTCTGCGGTGATACTGCGCTGCCGTGCGAGCTTGTTCGAGCGAACCAGTAGGAAATGCACCACCATTTCCGCCGTGATTATGCAGGTCAATAAATCCAGGAACAATGGTGGGAAGCTCTTTATGGAATCCGGCATTTGGAGACACTGGTGTGCCACGAAGTTCGGTGATGACACCGTTTTCTATAGTAATAGACCCATCAATCACACCATGTGCGGTGACAATTCTGCCATCAATACTCCCACGTTCTTGACCTGCGATTTCTTGGGTATTCACCGATTTTGCCATCTTTCTAAGATATTCCGCTTCCCTCCAGCAAGCATAGGACGTATGATGTCTTATGTCTACAGTTTTAGTGCGGAATTAATTCGGTTTTTTCAAGGAGCATTCCACCCAGTTTCCCAACCGCCTTTGCCTTATTACCTCAGCCTTCCTAGCTGATGAACTAAGACTAAAAAACGCAGGCACCCTCCCCTAGTTCGCGTCCAACATTTCAAGGAGCACCATGGCTTCCGCAACTTTCACCGGCGTTATTCCACCTGTTATGACCCCACTACATCCCGATGGCAATGTTGATGAGAAAAGCTTGCGCCAGCTTGTTGACCACCTCATAGACGGTGGAGTCGACGGACTGTTCGCACTGGGCTCTTCCGGCGAGACAGCATTTCTTACTCGTGAGCAGCGCAAATTCGCATTGACCACCATCATTGACCACACTGCAGGACGCGTTCCCGTTACCGCTGGCGTTATTGAAACAACCACAGCACGCGTCATTGAATTGGTGGACGATGCTATAGAAGCTGGTGCTCAAGGACTGGTTGCCACAGCTCCGTTTTACACCCGCACCCATGACATGGAAATCGAAGAGCACTTCCGCAAAATCCATGCGGCCGCCCCCGAGCTACCATTGTTTGCCTACAACATTCCAGTATCGGTGCACTCCAATCTCAATCCTGTAATGCTTCTAAAGCTAGCTAAAGAAGGAGTGCTTGCAGGAACCAAGGATTCCAGTGGCAATGATGGCGCAATCCGTGCACTCATCGAAGCCCGCGACGATGCTGGACTAACTAAAGAATTCAGGATTCTTACCGGCAGTGAAACCACAGTAGATTTCGCTTATCTTGCTGGTGCAGATGGAGTTGTACCAGGTTTAGGCAACGTTGATCCAGCCGCTTATGTCACCTTGGCCAAACTCTGCCTTGATGGACAATGGGCAGAAGCTGCAGCGTTGCAAAAGCGCATCAACCACCTCTTCCACATTGTGTTTGTTGGCGATCCCTCCCGCATGTCTGGATCTAGTTCAGGTTTAGGCGGCTTCAAAACAGCGCTCACGCACCTTGGCATTATTGATTCCAGTACCATGGCACCACCTCATCAAAGCCTCAATGATGAGGAAGTAGCCCGAATTCACGCCATTGTTGATGAGTTTTTATACACCCCTTAAGGCCCACTGCTGACTATGACCACCCCCTCTTGCACCCTCGCATTAGACATTGGTGCGACAAAGATTGCTTATGCCCTAGTCCCAGATGACTCCCCCACAGAGGCCCTATCGCCTGGGCGTCTGGGAACTAAAGATGGCAAAAGCCCCATGGAGCAAATCCGACTCGCGTTATCACACGGCATTAACGCCGCCAAGGAACGCGGGCTGAACATCGCTCGAATTGGCATGGGTGCACCAGGGGTTATCTTGGGACCAGAGGGAATCATCGTCTATAATGGCGAGACGCTTACCGAATGGGCAGGCTCTGACCTGCGCGGACTAGCAAATAAAATGCTTGCTGTACCATTTGCGGCACACAATGATGTACGCGTGTGGGCATACGGGGAACATCACCTTGGAGCTGGAAAAAACCTTCAAGGTCGCGTTCTTTATGTCTCGCTTGGTACGGGTATCGGCGGAGCCATTGTTGAAGATGGTCGTATGATGGGCGGACCCACCGGAAGTGCCGGGGAATTCGCAGAAATTGTGTGTGCTGACCATGCGGGCCGTGCTGTGCGATGTGAAAACGTTGCCAGTGGCACCGGGCTAACCAAGTACTACAACGACGCTGCAGTAACACAGTTGGATCTGCCTGCAATCATGGAAAGATTCCACGACGGCGACGGGCTAGCACAGCAAATAATCAACGGAAATCTTCGAGGCTTTGGCCAAGCTTTAGGCGCGTTAGTCACCGTATTAGATCTCTCAGCAGTGGTGATCGGAGGCGGAGTCGCTGGCATTGGACAACCTGTTACAGACCCCATTACCCAAGGAATATTTGAAACAATCCTCACTCCGAACAATGGAGTACAGGTTCTGAGCACCTCGCTTGGCGCCCAGGCTGCTGTTATAGCGGCAGCCCAATACGCACGCGATACTGCTTGTTAAGTACAGGAAGGTTTAAAAACTATGGATCTAAATACTCAACGCACCGAGCTGTACAACAAACTGCAAGGCCAATTGATCGTGTCTGTGCAAGCCCCAGACGGCCACGCCATGCGCGATACCCACACGCTCACACACGTTGCTGCCGCCTGTGTTGATGGCGGTGCACCAGCTATTCGTTGTGGTGGTTACGGCGGATTAGAAGATATCCGTTCCATCTCAAACCGCGTGAATGTACCAGTTTTTGGGCTCACTAAAGAAGGCACCGAAGGCGTTTATATCACTCCCACCAGGGATTCTGTCCGCGCTGTTGCCGAGTCCGGTGCAGCGGTAGTGTGCGCAGATGCCACCTTCCGACCTCGTCCTGATGGATCCACCTTCGCAGAACTTGTCACCGTTGCCCATGATTCCGGGATTTTAATCATGGCCGACTGTGCAACTCCCGAAGAGGTTTTAAGTGCCCATGAAGCCGGCGCGGATTTTGTCTCCACCACCCTTGCTGGCTATACCGAACATCGAGAGAAAACCGCCGGACCGGATTTTGATTGCCTCCGAGAAGCACGCGCTTTAGTTCCCGATGCTTTCCTCATCGGTGAAGGCCGCTTCTCTACCCCTGCGGATGTAGCTCACGGTCGCCTCATCGGGGCAAATGCCATCATCGTGGGAACTGCGATTACAGATCCAGGATTTATCACTGGTCAATTCGCATCCCTTTTGCGTTAGAAATAGCCATCGTCTTTTACAGCCTGTTTAAGCAACCCAAAATTCCACATGAGTATTTGTATCAATCAGGGTCTTTTAGGGCTGTATACGCGAATTTAGAGGGGTCATTTTTCCGACCCCTTTTTTCGATTTTGCCACCATACTGCACGTTATTTTAACTGACGACCAAGAACGCCTACTCCAAATCTATTTTTGGTCACAGGCGTCGGAATCCAGTCCTTCAAATTTCATCTAGCGACCAAGAATCCTTGAAACACCCATGGATTTGGTCGCATATGACGGTTCTAAGCCCCTGCCCCACCCAGATCGTTAAAAACCAACAAATTCCTGCTTTATGGCATCAATCGAACGACCATCGTAGGCAACAGTGACTCCATAACGAACTTCATCACGAGCACGAATATCAAAGACCAGCTCATCACCTATTTCCAAGGATTGCCGGGCAGGTTTTCCTCGGGTGCGAATTTTTTGAGTGCGTGCATCCGGGTTGGACACAATCTTAAAGACGCCCTCACCCCATTGAGACGGATCAGGTAAAGCAACTTCAATGCCATCATGATCGTCGTTGATAACAACATGACGCAGCGAAACGGCATCCGCAATCGGCTTATCTACGCGAGGTTCAATATCGTTTACGCTGATCACAGTACATTTAATTGCCCGCGTTCCTTCAGCTTCCCACACCACTGCCACGTCACCATTGGGCATTTCCACAGCGGTTGAATAGGCAGCTTCTTCGCGTTCGATGGTGATTCGATGAGTCCACGTCGCCCCAAAATCAGTAGAAAGATCAACGACCAAATGGCGCCTTAAATGCGGATCCGCCAAGTGAGTTGCCGCCAGCATGCGTGCGGCTTTCCAATAAAACACGTGTCCGTTGCAGCCGGGATCAACAAGTTCGGGTATTACTTCCAAGGGACTAAAAGTCTCACCGAAATCATCAGAAACGCTGCTTAAACGGTTACCCACTCCCCTAGAATGCAGCACAATCCGACCATTAGGCAGCTGCGTCATCGCGGATTCATTGCCACCATCAATGTCGGTCACATGGCCATCGCTGCGCACAATTCTTAAGGAAATCTGACGCCCGCGCCGCACCACAAAGCTTTGAATCCACCGCCCATCCGCCAGCACAAGCCCGGTCCCCGACGAGGCAAACGCCGCATCCACATCAGCGAATAAGGACGCAATGCTTTTCGACGCCCACCCATGTTCTTCCCGGCGCGCCAGCCGGGGCTCAAGGTCGGTGGGGTCTTCAAAAAATCCTGCCAGATTGGACAATCCGTGGAAGCATAAATCACCGGTGACAAGGCAGGCGTCGCCAACACCTCGGTGCTTAGTTTCTACAATCGCAGGTTTTGGTGTTGCCCAGTGAAATCCATCTGGAGAAGTTGACGACACTAAGTCTATGGGGGCGGGAAGATCATCGACACTGAGGCGGGCGTCGAAAAGCGTTATTAAACCCTGATCCCAGACCAGCGCTGGAATGCGGTACAACCCGCGCGCAATGAGGCTAGTGTGCATCGAGCATGGCCGAAATCATGCGGCGAAAAGGCGCGTAGTGGGAAAGAACCGCTTCGCGGTAGCCCTCGATATTGCCGTTGCTGAGTGCCTCAACGATATCGGCGTGTGCCTTGATAGTTTCATCAATATCGGATGGCATAGCCAAGTTTAAGATGGGCTGTGCTTCTGTTTGAATTTGCCAAAAAGCATCATTGAGCTCACGAATCAATGGGTTTTTAGTCCGAGCTAGAAGTGCTCGGTGGAATTTTTGATCCTCCACCACAAAGGACTCACCTTGGTCATTGTGCTCACGCATTTTATCGACCAAATCTAGCAACAGCTCGCGGTCATCGTCGGTAAATACTTCAATTAATTCTTCACCGAGGGAAAGATCCAAAATCTCGCGCGTATCTACTACATAAAACAGGTTTTCCACCGAGGTGTCATTATCCAAAATGGTGCGGAAAACCATGCCATTGATCAGTGGTTCTAAAGACATCTTCGATACAAAAGTGCCATAGCCATGGCGAACTTCAACAATATCTAAGGTGACCAGAGCGCGGATAGCCTCCCGGATTGCGGAACGAGAACAACCTAATTCCTCACATAAAAATGCTTCAGAGGGGAGAAGATCACCAGTGCGCAGCCGGTTATCCCGAATGTATTGCTTGATATCACGCACTGCATCTTGGGTGGTTGAACGAGACCTGGACCTAGGCCGTGACTGCGCTGGCTGTCTAGAGCTTTCCATTGTTTTCACTTCCTGTTTTTTAAGATGGTTTCGATCATATAGTCAGTTCTATAACCAGACCCCATCTGCCTTTTCTTCTGCGTACCTTGAGGTATTACACAGTTGGGGGTAAAAATCTGCGGGATTTTTGAAGAGATTTCATTAAATTCATTCCTAAACGTCTGATGTCTGATGTATATTGACTTTACAGCAATTCAATGACACCGCTCACATTTTCTTCAATGGGCATATTGTCACACATCATCGCAGATCCGGGCCCCTCTTTTAAAAAGGATGAACCTCATGAGCACATCAATAACGCGCCGCAATTTCCTCCGAGCAACCGGCATTCTCGGAGCCGCAGCTGGCATCGGCGCAACACTTGCAGCTTGTGCCCCCGACTCCAGCAGCAATAGTGGCTCCACCTCCGCTGACGCAGGAAGCGGAACAGCAAACGAAGAAGGCACCATCACCGCAGCCATCTCCTACGAACTAGGAACCAACGGCTACGACCCTATGACCACCACCTCCGCGCTCACCGTCGCCGCAAACTGGCACACCATGGAAGGCCTAACAGAAATTGACCCCGCCACCAGCGAGGTCTACGCAGCACTAGCCAGCGAGCTGCCTTCATCCGATGCATCTTCCGTAGACATCAAGCTTCGCGACGGCGCCACCTTCCACAACGGCGACGCAGTCACCGCAGACGACGTGGTCTTCTCCTTCGAACGCGTCTTGGATCCTGCCAACAACTCCCTCTACGCCTCATTCATCCCATTCATCAAATCAGTGACCAAGAAGGATGACACCACCGTCACCTTTGACCTCGACTACGCAACCGGAATCCTCAACGAACGCCTTGCCGTGGTCAAGATCGTGCCCAAGGCAGCCGTAGAAGCCGATGCTTCCGGATTTGATACCAACCCAATTGGTTCCGGCCCATACAAAATGACCGACAATGGTGGCGCATCCAAGATCGTTAAATTTGAACGCAACGATGACTACACCGGACCACGCCCAGCACGCGCAGCAAAAATGGAATGGCAAATCATCCCTGATGCCTCCACCCGCACCAACTCCCTGCAGTCCGGCAGCACCATGGCGATCGACTCCGTTCCATACCTGTCGATCTCACAACTTGAAGCCTCCAGCACCGTAGAATCCGTCCAAGGTTTCGGACTTCTATTCGCCATGTTCAACTGCTCCGAGAACAACCCGTTCAACGATGTACGCAACCGTCAAGCATTCCTCTACGCACTAGACATGGACAAAATTGTCACCACGGGAATGTCAGGTCAAGCAACCCCAGCGACCTCCTTCGTGCAAAAAGAACACCCCAACTACAACGAAGCATCCACGGTATATTCCCTCGACGCAGACAAAGCCAAGTCACTCTTTGCTGAAACCGGCCTGTCAAGCATCAACCTGCTCTGCACCGATCACGACTGGGTGAAAAACTGCACCCCATTGATCCAAGAATCCCTCACCGCACTTGGCATCAACGTGGACTTCACTGAACGTAAATCCGCCGATGTCTACAACACCATCGACGGCAACCCCAACGCCTTTGACGTTGTTGTCGCACCAGGCGACCCATCCGTATTCGGCAACGACCCCGACCTCCTCATGCGCTGGTGGTACGCAGGAGACGTATGGACCGATACCCGCATGCACTGGAAAGGCAGCGAATCCTACGACCAGGTACAAAACCTCCTCGAGGAAGGTATCCGCTCCACCGACAAGGCAGAACAACAAGACATTTGGAACCGCACCTTCGATGCGATTTCTGAAAACGTCCCCCTCTACCCACTGTTCCACCGCAAAGTTCCAACCGCGTGGAACCCCAACTCACTGGTTGATTTCAAGCCAATTTCACTCACTGGCTTGAGCTTCTCCGGTGTAGCAACCACAGAATAATTTTTAAGTCCAATGCCAACTTCAAGCTCGGCGTAGCCCGCATTCTGCGCCACGCCGGGCTTCAAGTTTTTAAAGCTTTAACTTTAAAGCAGCATTTTTAACGCATTGTTTTTAACGCACCATCGAAAGCGCGATACCCCACTATGTCCAACCTTTTGAGACTAATCGGCCGACGGCTCATCGCTTTACCGATCATGATTATTGGCGTCACCCTGCTGGTTTTCATCGTCATGTCTTTTTCTCCCGCCGACCCAGCCCGCCTAGCACTAGGAGAGTCCGCATCACCTGCAGCGCTGGAAGCCTACCGGGAAGCAAATGGACTCAATGATCCCATGATGGTGCGCTATGTCGATTTCATCATCGGCATGCTGCACGGTGATTTAGGAACATCCAGTGGTGGAGTTGCTGTCACAGACATGGTTGCGCGAGCTTTCCCAATTACTCTGCAATTGACCTTCTGGGGCTTAATCATCGCAGTCGTTTTGGCCCTGGTCCTGGGTGTGATCGCAGCGTTGTACCGCGATCGCTGGCCTGATCAAATCATCCGTGTTCTATCCATCGCGGCACTAGCAACCCCGTCTTTCTGGCTAGCTATCCTGTTGATCCAGTGGCTGGGCACTATCCCTGGAGCGTGGGGTTTCTTCCCTGCACTGGTTACTCGGTGGGTCCCATTCAGCGAAGATCCCGCCACCTATTTCAACAACATTGCTCTTCCAGCCATCGCACTAGCTGTACCAGTGGCTGGTTCCCTAGCCCGAGTTGTTCGCACATCAATGGTGGAGGAACTAGATAAAGATTATGTCCGCACAGCAATTGGTGCAGGTATTCCCAAGACTGAAGTTGTTGCCCGCAATGTTCTCCGCAATGCGCTCATCACTCCGATCACCGTGATTGGTCTTCGCGTTGGTTACCTCATGGGTGGTGCTGTGATCATCGAGATCATCTTCAACATCCAGGCAATGGGCCAGCTGATTCTAGATGGTGTGACCCGCAATGATGTGTACCTCGTCCAAGGCGTCACCCTGACTGTCGCTATCGCCTTTATCATCGTCAATATCGCCGTGGACTTGCTCTACGTCCTGGTCAATCCGCGTATTAGGAGCATCTAGATGCGCCGTAAACTCACCACCACTTTAGAAAACAAGCCCGGTGCACGCCTTGGTGGCTTCCGTGCTCTTCCAGCAACTTCAAAAATCGCGCTAGTTTTCCTAGTCTTGATTTTCCTCCTCGCGATTTTTGCACCGCTGATTGCCAAGTACGATCCACTGGCTTCAGGCACACCGGTTCAAGCTCCAAGCGGTGAACACTGGTTTGGCACAGATGCAATCGGCCGCGATATTTTCTCCCGCGTTGCTCACGGCGCCAGAGCTTCACTCATCATTGGTCTTTTCGCCACGGGTTCGGCTCTCTTGGTGGCAGCTATTTTGGGATCGATTGCTGCAACAGCAAATAAAGCCATCTCTGAAATCCTCATGCGCATCCTCGATGTGATTATGTCCTTCCCAGGAATCGCATTAGCTGCTGTATTCGTAGCAGTATTTGGCAACGGTGTGCCAGTGATCGTGTTTGCCATTGCTTTCCTCTATACCCCACAGCTTGCCCGCATCGTGCGTGCAAATATTTTGTCCCAATTCGGTGAAGACTACGTCAATGCTTCCAAAGTCATTGGTGCTTCAACCACCCACATCCTGATCAAGCACGTTGCCAGAAACTGCATGGCACCAATCCTTGTTTTCGCCACGGTGTTGGTTGCCGATGCAATCGTCTTTGAAGCATCCCTGTCCTTCATTAACGCTGGTGTGAAACCACCATCACCGTCATGGGGCAATATCCTTGCCGATGGCAAAGCCTTACTACTTAGTGGTGCATGGTGGCCAACATTCTTCCCCGGTTTGATGATTCTGCTGACTGTTTTATGCCTGAACATCCTTTCTGAAGGTCTGACCGATACCTTGGCAAGTCCGAAACCAAAGCCAGTATCTGCTTCTGCAAAGAAGGCACTGAAGAAGGAAGAGGAAGGTGCGAAAGCAGGTTCTGGGATCGTGCTTGGACATACGTCCCGTGAAGAAGCCAATGCTTCTCTGCTTGCATCACTTGCCGCATTGTCCGCCAGTGAAAACAAATCCAACAACAGGCTAGTTTTCCAAGGCGATGCAACCCCACTGTTAGAAGTTCGCGATCTTAAAATTTCCTTCCCCAATGCTCACGGGGACATCAACATTGTTGATGGCGTGAATTTCGCTGTCGCTCCTGGCCAGACCATGGGGCTCGTGGGTGAATCCGGTTGTGGTAAATCAATTACCGCAATGTCCATCATGGGACTGCTGCCACCCACTGCAAAGATCGAAGGCGAAATCCTCTTCAATGGACAAAACCTGCTGGCCCTCAAACCAGATGAACTCAATGCTTTGCGCGGCCATGAAATCGCCATGATTTACCAAGACGCGCTTTCATCACTTAACCCATCGATGCTGATCAGTGCACAGATGAAACAACTGACGCGTCGCGGTGGCAAACGCAGTGCTGAAGAACTCATGGAACTTGTTGGCCTCGATCCAAAACGTACCTTGCAGTCATATCCACATGAACTTTCTGGTGGACAACGCCAGCGCGTTCTTATCGCCATGGCTCTAACCCGCAACCCTCGCCTTCTCATTGCCGATGAGCCAACTACTGCATTGGATGTCACTGTCCAACAGCAGGTGGTGGATCTGCTCAACGAACTACGCGAGAAGCTTGGCTTCGCCATGATCTTTGTCTCCCATGACTTGGCTTTGGTCGCGCGCTTGGTGCACAAACTCACCGTCATGTACGCAGGTCAGGTTGTCGAGCAAGGCACCACCCGCGAAATCCTTATCGATCCCCGCCACGAATACACCCGTGGTTTGCTCGGTTCCGTGCTCTCCATCGAAGCTGGTGTGGACCGCCTCTACCAAGTCCCCGGCACTGTTCCATCACCCAAGGAATTTGTTGCAGGCGACCGCTTTGCACCTCGCTCAGAATTCCCAGAACTTGGACTCGAGCAAAAACCAATCCTTCGACCCATTGCAGGCACCGAGCATGCCTACGCAGCAACCGATGAACTTCTTGCAGCAAAGGGAGAACAGCCATGACCACAGCAAACGACACCAGGCAACCCATCTTGGAGCTGCGAAACACCAACGTGATCCACAAGACGCGTACTGGAAAGCTGTTTCGTCCTGATAAAGTCCATGCCAATAAAAAAATCAACTTCAAGGCCTACCGCGATGAAGTTGTAGGAATCGTTGGTGAATCAGGGTGTGGTAAATCTACCCTCGCCCGCGTCATGGTTGGCCTGCAACCTGTAACTTCAGGTGAGGTGCTGTTTAAAGGAAAACCAATGAAACTTCGCGGCGCCCAGCGAAAACAACTAGGTAGTTCTGTCTCTGTGGTATTTCAGGATCCCGCAACATCATTGAACCCACGGCTGACGGTACGCGAGCAGCTTCTTGATCCCCTACGCGTACATAAGGTTGGCAACGAAGCCTCAAGGAACGAATGGGTTTCTGAGCTCATCTCCATGGTGGGCCTACCACAGTCCGCCCTAGAAGTGTTGCCCCGCCAGGTCTCAGGTGGTCAACGTCAACGCGTTGCCATTGCGCGAGCACTAGCTTTGAAACCAGACATCATCGTCGCCGATGAACCAACCTCCGCATTGGATGTGTCCGTTCGCGCACAGGTTCTCAACCTCCTGCTAGATCTAAAAACCGAACTCGGTCTGGGATTGGTATTCATCTCCCACGACATCAACACTGTTCGCTACGTATCAGATCGCATCGCAGTCATGCTCGCTGGAGAAATCATCGAGGAAAACACGACCTCAGAGATCTTCAACAATGCGCAGCAGGACTACACCCGCACCCTGCTTGACGCAACCCCATCGCTGTTGAACAAAACGAGACTGTAGCTTTTGGTTGGGTGCACATTCCTACATTGGCTTGAACTCAGGACAATGTAGGGATTCCGCCGTGATTTATTGCCGAATATTGTGGTGAATAGGCGCAACCTACTATAAATATTCACCTGATCGAGGCATTAAGAAATTACTTCTTAATGCCTCGCTTTATTGGTCCTTTTATTAGAATCCTCATACGGCTGAAGGAAACCACTGAAAATTAATGTCAAAATCACCGTGAGCATGAGCCCAACCCAGAAACTAGTCCATGATTGTGCCACCAGATAAAGCATCAAAATAGGTACTGCTGAGAGCGCAAAAGTACGTGGAATGAGCCAACCAGGAGGCTTTTTGTAATTCCACAGAGCCCACACCAACACTCCGACGACTAATGCGGTGGCACCCCACAAAATTGAAGGTGCAAGGTTGTCGTCCTTAAATCTCATAACCCGCTGGTTAGCCGAAAAACCTAAGAAGATCGCTGCGGCAACATTCCATAGTCTAGGAGATTTCGAGTTGGGCATGCCTTCTGATTGTACAAGTGAAAATCCTAGATCACTTTTAAGTATCTGACTTCCCCTGGTCCCATGATCCAAGCCAGACGCTTAAAAGGATGGGGAAAAAGACCAACCAGGACAGACTGAGCCAAAAGCTTCCGCCCGAATTAGCGAGTAAAAATGAGATAACAGTGGGAGTGGCTATACCTGCATAGACACGGGGTAGAAGCCATCTGGGTGACTTTTTGTAATTGCATAATCCCCACGCGATGGCAATGACTGTTACTATTCCGCACATCCCAAAAGCCCACGAATCAGGATTCTCTTTCTGAAAATCAAGAATTGCTGCTAATGATGCAGTTCCGAACACACTTATCCCGACAAGGTTCCACACTGCAGGTTTAGCGGACATACTTTCTCACGGTACTTAAGCCTTCCACACGACTGCAGTTGCTACCGATGCGCGTCCTTCGCCACGTCCAGTAAATCCCATGTGATCGGTGGTGGTGGCCGACAGTGAGCATGGTGCACCGAGGATTTCTGAGATCACTTGTTGTGCTTCTTCGCGGCGGGGTCCAAATTTGGGGGTTTGGCCAACCAGTTGGGCGGCGACATTTCCAATGACGTATCCTTGCGCCGAGAGAAGCTCCCGAACTTCCGTCAACAACTGTGTACCCGAAACACCATCGTATTCAGGGCGTCCCACACCAACGAAAGAACCCAAATCTCCCAGGCCAGAGGCAGAAAGGAGAGCATCCACAATTGCGTGAGCTACAACATCACCGTCAGAATGGCCTTCGCATCCATCTACATCTTCGAAGAGAAGGCAAGCAATCCAACAAGGTTTTCCGGCTTCGATTTGGTGGGCATCGGTTGCAATTCCAACGCGTGGGATTATTGGGTTAGTCACCTGGTACCTCAAATATTGTGGGTTCGGCTTCATCGGTGATGCGTTGTGCCAGCATCATATCGATGGGCGTGGTTACTTTAAACGCCATCGGATCACCTTGGACACAGACTACTTCGGAGCCGTACCACTCCATCAGGCTGGCATCGTCGGTTGGGACAAAACCTGGATTGGGATCTGCAAAGAATTTCTTATTCGCTGCAACAAGTTCTGATAACAAAAAGCCCTGCGGGGTTTGAACTGCGCGAAGTTCTGCCCGGTTAGGGGTATCTACAACCACTCCACCATCAGGGGAAACCTGCTTGATGGTGTCTGCAACTGGCAGAACTGGAATAACAGCGGTTGCACCTTCATGGACTTTGCGCACTACACGGGCAATCATGCCGGGTGGGGTTAAAGCTCGGGCGCTGTCGTGGATGAGCACAATTGCATCGGGGGTGGCGTCGTCAAGCAAAATTGCCTGGAGTCCTGCCCACACCGAGTCCGCGCGCTCCCCGCCGCCGTGCACGAGCCGCACGCGTACCCCTTCAGGGTTGTCTAAAAGGCCGCGTTTGCGCAGCAAATCGCGCGCGTACGTTTCCATGTCGGGGCTGACAAGGATGATGGCTTCGTCGATGCTTTCAGAGGTCAGCATCGCTTGAAGCGAGCGCTCTAAAAGAGTGCGTTCCCGCAGCGTAACGAATGCTTTGGGGATCGGTCCGCCGAGGCGAGTGCCACGCCCCGCCGCCGCAATCAGCGCGATGACGGGTATTCGAGATGACATGGTGACTCTAGTCTTCGTCGTCGAAGCTCAGATCATCCAGATCCACATCAGCATCGTCGAAGTCGTCGAATGCGTCCTTCTTCTCTTCCTCATCACCAAGCAGATCCGCGCGGTGGCGAGCGATGGTTTCATCAACCTGGTTCAAAAACGCATCCGCTTTTTCATCATCCACGGTTTCAGCAAGCGCGAGCTCACCAACAAGCACCTGACGAGCCTTAGACAGCATGCGCTTCTCACCAGCGGAAAGACCACGGTCCTGATCACGACGCCACAAGTCACGAACAACTTCCGCAACCTTGTTCACATCACCCGAAGCCAGACGCTCCTGGTTTGCCTTGTACCGACGAGACCAGTTTCCAGCCTCCTCAACATCGATCTCACGCAAGACAGAGAAAACCTTCTGCAGGCCTTCTTCACCAACGACGTCACGCACACCAACAAGCTCAGCGTTCTTTGCAGGAACGCGAACCACGAGATCGGAATGATTGATCTGGAGAACCAGGTAGTCCACCGTCTCACCATTCATTTCACGCTGTTCCAGGGCTGAAATAACTGCAGCTCCGTGGTGCGGGTAAACAACGGTATCTCCGACCTTGAATTCCATTCCCACTCCTTCTAATGGCCGATCCTTGGATCCTTGGGTCCTCAGAATCAGCCCATGGTGCCTACATTGTCCATGCAAGCGACCTATTTATACTTCACCCTGCTTGCCTCTTAAAGATTAAGGGCAGACATTAACCTACGAGATTCTACCATATTTACCGCGCCAAAGCGCTAAGATAACGCTTTTCGACGCCCCCTCCCACCCTTTCAGCCGAAGCTCAACGACTATGCAGGGTGAGGCCTCCCATGTAAGTTGCATTTTGGGGCAGGTGTTACTGGTGTGACGACCTTGATGCACGCATTGCGCGTCAGACATGCCTTGGGCTGCTTGGGACCAAACTGGGGTGCCCAGTTTTCGGATTTTTTAAGATCCTGGGTCTCCCAGTTTGGTTTATCGCGCTTGGTACCAAACACAGAGACCCAGCATTTAAGGTTTTAAAGATTTTGGGTCTCCTGGTTTGGTCCGGCTTGATTTCTGGCCTCCAACCCCAAAAGTCATACCTCCCCAGAAGCGCTTCTAACGGCCTTTAGAAGGCTAATTGATACAAATACCCATTCCGAGTTTTCAGGTCGCTTAAACAGGCCATCAGGCGTTAACCACCTAAAACCGCTCACGCGCAAAATTCGACATCACACAAACTAGCTCTTCATTTCCTAAAAAGGCCATACTTGAAACCATGACGAACCCCTCCCCAGCTCTTGATGGAACACTATCCGGCAGGGTGCTGATCGTTGAAGATGAGCGCCCGCTTGCTCGCATGATTTCGCTGTATTTAAGCAAGGCAGGTTTCGATACCACCACGATCCACGATGGTGCCTCCGCCCCAGATAAGGTGGCTCACTTACGCCCCGATGTGGTTATTTTGGATCTTGGCTTGCCAGGGCTGGATGGTTTGGAAGTCTGCAAACGAATCCGCGCATTTACGGATTGTTATATCTTGATGCTTACTGCCAGGGGTTCTGAGCGTGACCGCATTACCGGTTTGGAAATTGGGGCCGATGATTACATCACCAAGCCGTTTAATATCCGTGAACTTGTCATTCGCATTCAGTCGGTGATGCGCAGACCTCGAAAAATTGATGAGACAATCCAAAACGGTATGACGCTCACCCACGGCACCATTGAATTAGATACGTTGGCTCATGAAGTCACAGTTAAAGGTGTTGGGGTAACACTGACTCGCACTGAGTTTGAGCTGCTTCAAGCTCTCATGCATAAACCGGGTGAGGCAGTATCCCGGCGCGATTTAGTTAGCCAGGTGTGGGATACCACGTGGGTTGGTGATGAACGCATCGTTGATGTTCACATTGGTAATTTGCGCCGTAAGCTGGAAAAACCTGCTCCTGGTTCGCATTTCATCGATACTATTCGTGGAGTTGGCTACCGGATGGCGTTCAAATGACTGCTCTGATCCCTGCCCGCCAAAGTCTGACTTTTAGGTTGCTGTCTGCTCAGCTTGCTGTGGTGTTAATCAGTTTACTTGCAGCGTTAGTTGTCGCAGCACTTGTGGGGCCAGCAATTTTTAATTCTCATCTTGATCTTTCTGGCCCTCTTGATCCTCGCCAAACAGATTTCCACATTCAGGAGGCTTATCGGGACGCCAACTACATCGCGCTGGCTGCGGCGTTACCTACTGCGATTTTGAGCTCCATCGGGGTGAGTTTTTGGCTTTCCCACCGCCTTGGTCAGCCGTTGTGGCAACTTTCTCGTGCAGCAACAGCTATGAGTTCTGGCGATTATCAGGTGCGTGTTCCTATTTCCGATGTGGATAAAGAGGTCGCTTCCCTTTCCCTTGCTTTTAATTCCATGGCCGATCAATTGGAGCACACAGAAGAACTACGCCGAAATATGCTCTCTGATCTTTCCCATGAAATGAACACACCCCTGTCGGTGCTTTTGGTATATATCGATGGCCTCCAAGATGGAATGGTGGAGTGGGACGCGGACACGCATGCTGTCTTCGCTGAACAACTTGGGCGTTTATCCCGGCTCACTTCTGATCTCGATGACGTCTCCCGCGCCCAAGAGCACCGTTTTGATCTGGTCTACAGCACTGTTGCCATTGGTGGGCTAATTCACAATGCCGCTGGTGCAGCTGCGAGCGCGTACCAAGAAAAAGGCGTGGCTTTAGAAGTCACCGGTAGTGATTCCACCGAGCTGATCCGCGTCGATAGCCAGCGCTTCGCCCAAGTCATGGCCAATCTGCTTTCCAATGCCTTACGCCACACCCCTGCGGGCGAAAAAGTTCAAGTCAACGTGTTACGCCAAGGCACAGAAACAGTGATCATTGAAGTCCTCGACAGCGGTGAGGGCATAGCCCCTGAGCACCTCAAATACGTTTTTGAACGCTACTTCCGAGCCAAACGTTCTGACTCCGATGATCAATCCGGCTCCGGAATCGGCCTCACCATCTCCCGCGCACTCATCGAAGCCCAAGGCGGCACACTCACCGCAGAATCCGCAGGCCTCGGCAAAGGTGCAAAATTCACCGTCCGGCTCCCCCTAAAAAGCAATTAAAAAAATTGCTTTTCGACGCTCCCCTCCACCCCTTAACAATCCCTATTTAAGATTTATGCCCCTTTTGTTTGCCCCCGTTTACACCCTCCGTTTAATCAACCGACTGTGTGAATGCGCGTAAACGGACTAGGGTTGTGAGCAGTATATCCAGATTTTTCTGGATGATTCCTGGAATTTCTTAAAACCAATGGAGGACGAATCCGTGAAGTCCCTGAACTTGGCTGCCCGTCGTGGCGCGCTCGTGACCGTGGCTGCTGCGTCAGCTCTTGCGCTTGCATCCTGCAGTGCCGGACAGGTCACCCAGACCTCAAGCCAGGTTGCAGCAGTTGATGGCAACCAGGCAGGCTCCGCGAACGACCCAGTTCTGGTGCGTGACGTAACCGTGCACCTCACCACCGAAGGCGAAGCTGGAGTAAAGTTCACCGCCATCAACCAGGACACCACCCACACTTCTCACACTCTTGAGTCCGTCACCGTTGACGGCGAAGAGGTAGAGATCGACGACGCAGAGCCAATCGAGCGCAACTGCTCCCTCGTCGCAGACATCCAGTCTGAACTTGATCTGCTCGAGGAACCTGAGGTTGGCTGCATCCAGCACGTAGCAACTTCTCTTGAGAACCCAGGTTTCGCATACGGCGGAGTCGTTCCAGTTGAGTTCGTCTTCGACACCGGCACCATCACCATCGACGCCACCGTTTCCGCACCTGTTCTTGAAGCAGGTGTAGAAAACCGCCAGGTAGGTGCAGGCTCTGAGTCTAGCCACCACTAGGCATCCCAAAGCTTTTTAAACCGCCCGTCTCCGACGATCTGTTGGAAGTGGGCGGTTTTTCCGTGTGTAATTTCGAATATCCCTGCATGATGTCCACCCCGTCTTTTATCTTTAGATCATGCCTATCAAATTTGCAGATCAATTAACCGGGAAAGTAAAAGAATTTACGAAAGAGTTTCAGGCTGTAATTGACGATCTTTTTGAAGAACGAATCTCGTCACTCCATAGGTCACTTAGAAACCTTTACGCCGTTGAAAACGAATCAGACTTAGATCTCCATCTAACTAGCTCATTAATTACGGTCGAAGAAGAAGCAGCGGTATTCAACGATGCGGTAGACGAGCTAAAGATTGAATTTTTTCAGTGGGAAGAAGCTGTGATCGAGGAAGCTTGGGAAGCGATTTTAGCTAAACTAACTGAAGAAAAAGCACGCAGGGAATCAACCGATATCACCATTCCCCAAAATAGTGAATCCCCTGGTTCCGATAACTTCAATGATTCCTTCCAACTTCAGATTCAAACTGCAAAACTACTGGTTCGCAGCCAAATAGCAGATACTGAAAAATTTGTTCCCGATGCCCACCGGGGAAAATACTCGCACCAACAAATCCGACTTCACTTAGACAACATTCGAAAAAACCACCGGGCAGGAATCCAAAACTGGTTCATTGACAATGCCAAAGCTGATGATCCGTCTGCTAAGTTATCTGCTTCTCACTTCAAAAGAGATCTTGACCTCTTGCAAGGTTATGGGCAGGTCTTGCTAGAGCTCCTTGAAAAAATTGAGGCGGGTACTTTTAAGCCCATAAAGCTTAAACCAAAGAACAAACAGCCCGATACAGGTGAGCTGGGGGGTCCAAAGAAAACATCCAAGGCATCCACTGTCGGCTCAAAGAAGCTAAAAGAAGATACGCTTAAAACCGAGCCTTCTAAGAAAACAAAAGAGTTTACGCTTGAAGCACTTCAGTTCTTAGAAGAAGATTTCTACCGATACCGAAGTCTTTGGAATCACGTGTTCAATGGCCCAGACAATGAAAAGGAAAAACCAAAACTCCTCAAGTTCAAGGAAGTATTAGAGTTACGCCAAGCTGATCTGAATCGCTGGCGAAATCTTCGAAGCTTCGATGGTGACCATCCCGAATCATTGCAGAAGAAGTTCTCCATGTACTGGAGTACTTCAAAGATTAAGAAATCAAAGAAATCTCGTCTAAAAGCTACTAATCGTCATAGCAGAGTAGATCAAAGTGAAATGCGGTCTATCATTCGCGACGTGATTCGGAGTAAGGGATCAAACGTTGTATCGGACAGAGGTACCTGGGATAATCGACGTGTGTTTCTGACGACAGGTGCGGTAGATTTCAGAGCAAAACGTTAACTGCAGAAAAAGATCCACTCTAATGGATGTTTGAAAGCGTTTTCGAACACCGTTTCCCTTCATGTCCACCCCACCGTTTAAGGTAGGGGGCATGGCAAAAAAGGTTCGCAGCGTACACGAGTGTTCTGAATGTGGTTATTCCAGCCCAAAGTGGTTGGGGCGCTGCCCTGAATGTGGTTCTTGGGGTTCCATGGAGGAACGCACCGTCGGGGAATCCGGTGGTGCGGCTCGTGCTGCCGTTTCAGGTGCTGCACCGGTAGGGCTTACGCCTACGTCCCCGGCGGTACCCATCGGAAAAATCGTTGCGTCCCAGGCCACAAGCATTTCCACGGGTATCGGTGAGCTCGACCGTGTGTTAGGAAATGGCATTGTGCCGGGGTCTGTGGTGTTGATGGCCGGTGAGCCTGGTGTCGGTAAATCCACATTGCTGTTGGAGGTTGCTAGCCGGTGGGCATCTATGAAGGAAGGCGATGGCACCCGGACCGCTCTATATGTCACTGCTGAGGAATCAGCTGGCCAGGTGCGGCTTCGCGCGGAGCGCACCGCAGCTGTCAAAGACACGTTGTATCTTGCTGCGGAGTCCAATCTGGACGTGGTTTTCGGCCATGTCAATGAGGTAAAACCTAGCCTGCTCATCGTGGACTCGGTGCAAACCATGCACGCCGCTGGAGTCGAAGGCGTTGCCGGCGGTGTCGCACAATCCCGTGCCGTTACCGCCGCACTGACAACCCTTGCTAAGACTTCCGGAATCCCCATTCTGCTTGTCGGTCACGTCACCAAAGACGGCAACGTCGCAGGTCCTCGCGTTCTGGAGCACCTCGTTGATGTCGTCCTCAACTTCGAAGGCGATCGCCACTCGTCTTTAAGAATGCTTCGCGGCATCAAAAACCGCTTCGGCGCCACCGATGAAGTCGGCTGCTTCGAACAACAATCCGACGGCATCAAAGAAGTCCCCGACCCCTCCGGCCTCTTCCTCTCCCACCGCGGATCGACCCCCGACGGCACCGCAGTCACCGTCGCCATGGATGGCGTACGCCCGCTGCTGGCAGAGGTCCAAAGCTTGCTTGTCGACGCCCCCTCCAAGAATCCCCGCAGGGTCGTCACGGGGCTTGACGCTAATCGGGTCCCCATGGTCCTTGCGGTGTTATCCGCAAGAGCAGGCCGACAAACCCAAGGAAAAGATGCCTACGTAGCAACAGTCGGAGGCATGAAAGTTGGTGAACCTGCAACTGACCTAGCTGTCGCACTTGCCACAGCTTCAGCTTTAGCTAAGAAACCACTGCCAGATAAAACAGTCGTGCTTGGTGAAGTCGGCCTAGCAGGAGAAATCCGACGTGTCCCCAACGTTGACCGTAGGCTTGCTGAAGCTGAACGATTGGGTTATGAAAAAGCAGTCGTTCCTGCAGGCTCTGGGCTTAAACAGACTGGATTGAAAGTCTTTGAAGCGTCGACTCTAGCTGAAGCACTGTCAGCGGTAAGGTTATAGGTCATGACACCAACTTCCACGCCTGGAACCACCCCAGATGTCAATGCGGCTGGAACTCAGGATGTGCACACTCTCAAAGGCACATTGCAACGACTTGCACCTGGCACCCCTCTTCGTGATGCATTGGATCGAATCGTGCGCGGACATACCGGCGCGTTAATTGTCATCGGTGATGATGAAAATGTAACTTCGATTTGTGATGGCGGTTTTGAATTCGACGTCCCGTTCGCTGCCACCAGGCTCCGCGAGCTATGCAAAATGGACGGGGCTGTCATTTTGTCCTCAGATATAGAGCGCATTAAACGTGCCAATGTCCAGCTTCTCCCCTCCCCAACGTGGCCAACCCAAGAATCCGGTACCCGCCACCGTTCCGCTGAACGCACAGCACTTCATACCGGTGTGCCGGTGATTGCTGTTTCGGAATCACAAAACACCATTACTTTGTATGTCGAAGGCAAAGCTCACATGTTAGAGCAACCAGCAACATTGCTGAACCGAGCTAATCAAGCCTTGGGAACAATGGAACGCTACCGTGATCGCCTCGATCAGGTAAACAACCGACTCCACCTCGCTGAACTACATAGCTATGTCACTGTGATTGATGTTGTCTCGGTGATCCAGCGCGAAGAAATGCTACGCAGAGTTGGTGAATCCATTGATGGCAATGTGCTCGAGTTGGGTAAAGACGCCAAACAGATTCAGATCCAACTCAGCGAATTGCGTGGCGATAATGACCGCGAACGCGAATCAATCATTGCGGATTATCTTGTCACCGATGGCATCCCTGCCGATGAGGAAATCTCTGCAGCATTAGATGCTATCTCATATTTAGATGACAAAGCGCTGCTCAAACCAGCAAATATCGCTCGTATTCTTGGACTACCTCCGACAGAGGAAGCCCTCGATGAGCCAGTAGCTCCTCGAGGTTATCGCACGCTAAGCCGCATTCCACGTGTGCAGAAATTCTTGATGGACAAACTCGTCTTAGAATTCGGAAACCTTGATGCCCTTTTAAACGCCTCGGTCGATGACATTAGTGCAGTTGATGGAGTGGGATCGCTGTGGGCACGTCACATTACCGATGGGCTTGGCCGTTTAAGCTAAGTTGAACGTCACTGCTTGTGAAGGGTTGCTTCCAATAACAGTGTGCAGGAAATACGCTCCAGCTGGGACAGCAGCACGGTTATCGCACTGTCCTGGTGCAGAGTTGGTACGAGACCACGTTGCTTGGAAATAGCGGTCTTCACCAGCTGGGAACACACTAGTTCCATTTTCTACTGCAGGATTGCAATCGACATCGGACCAAATACGCGCATTGGTTGCAAGGTTGTATACCTCGAAACGCAGTACTTCTTCTTCAAGGTTGATTTCGCAATCAGCAGCCGTTGGATTATGCACAGTCATGAACAATTCTGGCTGTGCAGTGCCGGTATAGGTTGGCTGGCTTGTGCTTGCGGAAACCACCAAATCGCTAAGCTCACAGGTCTTTTTCGCATCAGCTGCGGCTGTAGTTGTTTCGGAAGGATCTTCACTTGAAGTTTCTTCTGCAGTAGTAGTAGCAGCAGCAGTGGTGGTGGTTTCTTCCACCGACGAGGTTTCTGTCGTCGAAGTTTCCATCGCAGAGGTCTCCACTGCGTTAGTTGGCTGCTCCTCCTCTGCCTCTGATGATCCACCCCGAAGCGCGACAACTGCCCAGATAATTAAGGCAATCACGACGAGCAGAACTAGGAGCGCTGCCATGCGACGGCGCTTGTAGATGACTTCATTATGTCTCGGCGTTCCCACACAGAACACTCTATTACTTTCATCAACGTGTACAGCGGATTAGCGTTCCGGGCGTGTTGTGTAAGACAACCGATTTATGGCCCCGAATGCTCACACCCCATACGAGCCATTTAAGCGACCGTAATTTCCACATGAGTATTTGTATCAACCGGGGTCTGTGAGAGGCTTACAAACGAATCTGTGGCGTCACTTTTTCTGGCCTCAAAATCGGATTTTGCATATCACTTCACCTGGTGACCAAGAAGGCTTGCTGCAGTGGAAGTTTTGGTCTCATATGCCGGTATCAATGTCCACTAACCGGCACAGGCGACCAAGAACCCCTGGAGTGCCTATGGATTTGGTCGTATATGACGGTTTTTAGATACCGTCCCAACCGAATCGCTCTTATTAGCAAAGTTGGAGTGATGAAAACGTGATTTTAGGCATGCCACTTAGTGCCACGCCTGAAACCAACTAAAAATTAGCCGACGTTCTTGCTAATTACCGGTTCGGTACGCCCATCGGAGAGTCGGTAGCGCAAACCAATGATTCCAACCTCACCGGAATCAACTTTGTTTTTGATTTCTGGGGATCGGGACAAAATCTGGTTCACGGTTGCAACGACGTGGTGCTCTTCGAAATCCTGGATGGTGCTTAGTCCTTCGGCTTTTGCTTCCAAGATTGATGGGGCTACTTTTTCGATCAACACGCGCTGGTAACCGCCTGGAATTTCACCACCGTCGAGAGCCTCGGCGGTTGCAGCGACAGCACCGCAGGATTCGTGGCCCATGACAATAACCAGTGGTACACCGATTGCTTCGATTGCGTATTCAATTGATGCGAAAACTGCCTGGTCAAGGATTTCGCCGGCGGTGCGCACAACGAAGAGGTCGCCGAGGCCGACGTCGAAAATAATTTCAACTGGGACGCGAGAGTCAGAGCAGGAGATCACAACGGCTGCAGGGGTTTGTCCTGTGCGAAGTTCTCTTCTGCGCGGGGCGTCCTGGTTTGGTCGATCTTCGTTGAAACTGATGAATCTTTCGTTTCCGGCAAGCAGGGCTTCCCATACTGCGGGTGGAGTTCTATCAACATTACGCAAAGGCATATGCTTTATTCTTCCACCCGGTGTGACGTATGACCTAATGCGCTGGGCAGTACAATTATCTTCGACATGTCATTTACCGCTTTTCAATCAGCCTTGCTCTCCTGGTTTAGAGCAAATGCCCGCGATCTTGCGTGGCGTGAGCCCAATACTTCAGCGTGGGGAATTCTTCTTTCAGAGGTGATGAGCCAGCAAACTCCCGTCGCGCGAGTCGAGCCGATTTGGCGTGAGTGGATGGAAAAATGGCCCACTCCGGAAGATTTCGCGAATGCGAGCACCGATGAGATTTTGCGGGCGTGGGGCAAGTTGGGCTATCCACGTAGGGCGCTGAGGTTGAAGGAATGTGCGGAGGTGATCGTCGAAAAGCATTCTGGCCAGGTGCCGGATACGGTGGAGGCGCTGCTCGCGTTGCCGGGCATCGGCGATTACACGGCGCGCGCGGTTGCTGCGTTTCATTTTGGGCAGCGCGTGCCGGTGGTCGATACGAACGTGCGTCGCGTGTACCAGCGCGCCGTAGCCGGGCGCTACCTTGCCGGGCCTGCGAAAAAGCAAGAGCTTATCGACGTCTCCCTCCTCCTTCCCAACACTCACGCCCCAGAATTCTCTGCCGCAATAATGGAGTTGGGTGCTCTTATCTGCACGGCTACTTCCCCAAAGTGTGACACCTGCCCGCTGCTTGACCAGTGCGAATGGCAAAAACTTGGCTGTCCTTCTCCCAGCGAAGAAGAGCTGGCTTCGGCGAAAAAGCGCGTGCAGAAATTTGTGGGAACCGACCGACAAGTCCGTGGCCTGATCATGGATGTGCTGCGCAACGCCACCGAACCTGTGCCACTATCTGCGATTGATGTGGTGTGGCCCGATGATGCGCAACGTTCCCGAGCTCTGTTTTCGCTTCTTGATGATGGACTCGCGGAACAAAACGAAGCTGGTTATTTCCATCTGCCACGATAAGAACTGCGCGACTGTAAAAAACAGTAGGTTTAAGTCATGTCTGGTTTCTCTCGTCGTAAGTTTGCCATGCTCACTGCACTCACTGCGGGAATAGTCAGCGTTGTTGCTGTTGGTTGTAGCGCCCCCACAGAACCTGAAACCATAGATAATCCCGTATTCATCGGCATCTCCAGCGATCCATTTAAAAACCTAAGTCCGAATAACTCAGCAAATCTCTTCGCTTTATCCGCCGATGGAACGGGAGGAATTTTCCACGAACTCGCTCCCACTTCTTTTCCATCTATGCACCGTTTAGGAAGCAGATTCATCGCACCGGATAGAGATTCCCTTGCAGTTTTCGACGCTTCATTGGAGGAAGTTTTTCGACACGAAGTGGCTGGACTCGGTGCCGGAACACAGTCCCAATCAGCTCAATCTCCACTACATAAATCTGTTGCTTTCTCCTTCAATGAAGGAACAGCTGAGGCTCCATATCGACACCGCATCGTTTCAGCAACTGAGAAAACATCAACTACTACGGTGACAGATCAGCGGCACTTCTCGCTTACTGCATGTGATGACGGATCCACACGGTGGGTCGAATATTTCCCTGACCGCGGAATGGAAGATCCAACGGGTCCAGGTTCAGCACGCATCGTGACACTCCAAGCTGACGGACAACTTGATGAAATTGATGTTGAGTGGAATTTTTCTGAGCGCCCCTACGCCCCAATTATTCTGTCCTGCGACGATCCAAGCGCTTATATAGTTTCGGAAGAAGACGTCATCTATGTAAAAGACCAGCTAAGCCCTGCCGAGTCCATCGGAAAATTACCTGCTTTTGAAGCAGCAGACCGTGGCCGGTTCGGTGTAGTTTCCGGCGAGGACTACTTCGTGTTTTCTTCATCCGGCATGCTGACCCGCATAAACATCCCTGGAGGGAAGGTCATCTACGCACAACCCATTGACTTGGGTGGCAAGCATCCAATTTCTATTACTTTCGATTCGAGCCGTGCTTACGTTGTTGTTCACGCAGATGAAGATAACCAAGCAGGCCTTATTGAAATAGATTTGAATGATCCAACATGTACTTCAGATCAGCTCTTGCTCACTGGCTTTAACAAACTACTGACGGCGCGGAAACCCAAGCCCGAAACTTCCATTGGTATCGACGCCATCATGCCGATAGATCCAGGCTATTCACTTGGCTGTAAGAAGTAGCTATTTCTTCCATCTGCCGCGATAATTCAGACCACCAGGCAACTTCACGGAAATTCCACCTCGCGAATTAATAGTCACCGGCCCAATGCGCTTCGAACCTGAAACTCCAGACTTGGATACATTCAACCAACTGTCTTTTCCGGTCTTGATAATTTTCCGATAATTCAGTCCCATGCGTGCCAGCATAATCTGTATCACATCATCCGTGCAGAATTACTTTGGTTGACCTAAGGTGGCTACTCAAGGGCCTTCAACGGTTCGATTTACGGTGCAGGCCTGGAAAATCTTGGAAACCTAATTTTAAGGAAGCAAGAGGCAGTGTCATGAGCAAAGTAGCAATGGTTACCGGTGGCGCACAGGGCATCGGTCAAGGAATTGCCCAAAAGTTGGCAGCAGACGGATTTGATATCGCAATCGCAGATCTGCCCCAACAAGAACAACAAGCTGCAGAAACCATCAAGTTGGTTGAAGATGCAGGCCAAAAGGCCATTTTCATTGGTCTTGATGTCACGGATAAATCCAACTTTGACAGCGCAGTGGATCAAGCAGCAAAAGAGCTCGGTGGTTTCGATGTCCTGGTCAACAATGCCGGCATCGCACAAATCAAGCCACTATTGGAAGTCACCGAAGACGATCTCAAGCAGATCTACTCCGTCAACGTTTTCAGTGTATTTTTTGGTATTCAGGCAGCTGCCCGAAAGTTCGATGAGCTTGGTGTAAAAGGCAAGATCATCAATGCCGCATCCATCGCAGCCATCCAGGGTTTCCCAATCCTTGGCGCATACTCCACCACAAAGTTCGCGGTTCGTGGTCTAACTCAGGCAGCGGCGCAAGAACTCGCACCCAAGGGTCACACCGTCAACGCCTACGCGCCTGGCATCGTGGGCACCGGAATGTGGGAGCAAATCGATGCCGAGCTTTCCAAGATCAACGGCAAGCCAATCGGTGAGAACTTCAAGGAGTACTCCTCCTCGATCGCATTGGGCCGACCATCAGTACCAGAAGATGTAGCCGGACTGGTTTCGTTCCTAGCTTCTGAAAACTCCAACTATGTCACCGGGCAAGTCATGCTTGTCGACGGCGGCATGCTCTACAACTAGGGGCTCTAGCGGTATCCTGCGAAGCTCCAATCTTAAAAGCTGGAGCTTCGCAGGCATCACCTAACCATTTTCTTATAGCTATACGGCCGCTTCTGAGCATTTTTAATCCGCAGTGGTGAATCAATATCACGACCATTGTCACGCGACGCAGATTTCTGGCTCGTGGACTCCCGATATGTAATCCAGGCATATCGAAATTGTGGTGAGCTTACTTCAATATTTTCATTGTGAAAGTGCGCTATCAGTGCCAACAAATAGTCAATTACTGCGCGTCCGCCTTTAAGCTGTGACACTACTTGTTGCCGGTCACCACTGCTCTTGGTCCCGAGTTTCAGCTCAATGAGCAGAATCTTCGAGTTCTGAGCATCAACAATGACATAGTCGCACCTTTTCCCCAGATCAGAGCCACCGCCGGTTTGCACGAAGCGGCCGTTAAGATCGAAATTGTCAATCTTAATAACCCGTGCTTCCGCAGGAACATCCTTGAGTTTAATCTTTCTTACAGGCTGCCCGACTTCATCTTCTGTAAGAACTAGTAAGCCATCATCATCAGTGAGCTCACTAGCTAAAAATAAAGAATCTTCCTTCAATAAATCAGCTAGCCTCGCCACAAATTTAGATAGCGCGCTCATCCCCACATAACCTCTTCGAACACATCATTCTGTTTGCGAATCGCCTCATCGAAAAATGGAGTGGCAATTCCGTCCTCAACTGTGACGTCGACCGAATGAAGTTTAAAGCGTCGAGAATCCCCCTCTACTTCGGTGTAATCAACTCTCACCGACTCAGGGGAAAGCACATACTCTGATGCGTAACCATCTGGAAGGGCGATCTGGTCTCGTTGTTTCAGCATCACAAGGATGGATAGTTCCCTGACAATATAGTCACTGTGTGTGGTCACCAAAATCTTAAGACCTGCGTTGGATAATGCAGCAAGCAACCTGCCCATCAGTATTTGGTTATGCGGATGAAGATTAAGCTCTGGTTCGTCAATAATTAACCACTGCCCTTTTTTAGCACTGTGACGAAGGAATTCCCCTAATTCAAAAAGGGCACGCACGGTACTCGAGGTAGAAGTAAGCGGTATGGAACCTGTTGCGCCATCGGGTGCAAACTTGAATTCCCCATCACTTTCTACGAAGCGACCCGAGACCATGGCATCAAAAAGCCTTAAGATTTCGGGATGTTCATCCACGAGGAAACTTCTATTGTTTCGTTTCCTATTTAAAGAACGGAACGTGTTGAAATTGTCCTCGATTGCAGGAGACCAAATGGCTGAAGAAACTCCGTTTAAGGCTTTCTCTCCCTCGATTCGAAATTCTTCGACTAGAAGCGACCTGCCGTAGTCAATATCCTGCTGAAATAAACTAATACCAGTTCGTTCTGCACTTAAAATATATGGAGGCGGAACCGTTCCTGAAAAAGAAACCCCAAGCAGAATTCCTATACAACGATTAATTTGCCTGACGTCTGTCGGTATACTCCCGTCGGGGAACTCAGTCCCTGAATCCTGGTCAAGCGAACTTAAAGCCAAAGTAGCGTTTCGTTCCGAAGCAGAGATCTCTAAGACGCACTGCACTTCACCTGCTCCAGTTTTAACAGGGATACTTCTTCGTTGGCTGCTTTTAAACAGAACATCTTCTATGTCATTTTCGTCTACAGAAATCCGCAATGGGAGATCTGCCATATCAGAATTACTCTTGAGATAATTCATAAACGGCCATGCTGATTGCAAAGCCTGCTGCTCTACCAATGTCTTTACAAGGCTAACTAGTTCATCCCTGTCCAGTACAGCTCTTTTATTGTCAACCAGTTGCAACGCAAGATCATCCAAGACGCTCGCTGTTTGAAAAACAGCACGCTGAGGGTTCCACGACAATCCTTTTATCAGTAGGTAAATTGCATGCGCTAAATATGTCTTACCGGAGCCATTAGGACCCGCGATAACATTCAGATTGCTCGGGGACCAATGCGGGTTTACCAGCGGGCCGAGTTCACTAGCGGAGATCTGCATATCCACAGGTTAACATAGGAATTGTTGCCACTTAGATAGTTTAAAATCTAGCCCTGCGGCCATTTCTAAGACGCAGGGCTAAAAGGTTTGTTTTGGCTTAAATCATTTGGGACTTTAGCTTTCCAAAGGAACCACATCAAAACCAAGAACTTCCACGCTCATCCCGCGCTTCTCATCATCCGCGTGGTTGCCAGCAGGACGGGCATCCGACCATGCTTGATAGTCTTCGCGAGAATCCCAACGAGTAACTACGAAGTAGCGATCATCACCAAATTGTGGACGCAACAACTCGAATTCTTGGAATCCTTTGGCCGTATCTACAGCCTTCTTACGAGCCGCGAAGCGTTGTTCGATTTCTTTTTCAGTCCCTGCGGGAAACGTAAGAGCGGTGATGTTAACAAATGACATGATGACCTCCTCCGCAGCGGAACCCCGTCCGCTGCACTATTCACAACCGGACACCATTAGTGTAACCTAACTACATTTTTTATAGCCTATGAGAATCATCACCTTTAGCACTCTGACCTGGCATTAATTCAATTGAATCCCCGCTTGGCGTATTTATAGCCCGTTTAAGACCTCCGAGTTTTTCGAATGGGTATTTGCATGCGTAAAGATCCGAAAACCCCTTGAAAACCCGTCTGGGGAAGTATGACTTTTAGGACTCAAGCGCATAATTTGAGCTCGACTAAACAGGCACGCCCAAAATCTTCAAAATCCCGAATGATGGACCTCGGCACCGGAATGCACTGATCCTGAAGTCATTAGTCAGAATCTCCTCCCTGAGCATTAAAAAAGGGCCTGAACTTTAGGAAAATCCTAAAGTTCAGGCCCTTTTTTTCAAAAGTTTACTACTCCTTGCTTGGAGCAGTGCCTCCCTGATCATCGGTGCCGTAGTAGTCGCCGGACACCTGATCAATGTCGGTGCCGTTTTCTACGTCTTCCTCAAACTTCTCAAGGGTTTCAAGGTCAATGTCGGAAAGGGAATCGGTTTCTGGGACATCGCCGTCAGCTGCAGAATCCACATCTTGGATTGCTTCTGCAGCCTGGACAGAGATCTCAGAGAACTTTCCTTCTGGCAGTGGCTTTGGACGAGGCGTGAAGGTGAACTTCGCGCGGTCGGTGTCCTTGGACTCGCCATCCCAACCTTCGACGTCAACGGTCACGATCTCACCAGCGCCGATTTCACCGAAGAGGATCTTCTCAGACATCTGGTCTTCGATCTCACGCTGGATGGTACGACGCAATGGTCGTGCACCCAGTACTGGGTCGAAGCCACGGTTAGCCAGGAGATCCTTAGCCTTGTCAGTTAGCTCAATGCTCATGTCCTTTTCAGCCAGTGCGTTGGATACGCGGCCAATGAGGAGGTCGACCATTTGAACAATCTGATCCTTGGTGAGCTGGTGGAAGACCACGATCTCATCAATACGGTTGAGGAACTCGGGGCGGAAGTGCTTCTTCAGCTCATCGTGGACCTTGTTCTTCATTCGATCGTACTGAGCGTCGTTATCGGTCTCGGAAGATCCGGAGAAGCCCAGTCCCACAGCCTTGGAAATGTCAGAGGTTCCCAGGTTGGAAGTGAAGATCAGCACGGTGTTCTTGAAGTCCACGATGCGTCCCTGTCCGTCGGTCAGGCGACCGTCTTCTAGGACCTGCAGCAAGGTGTTGTAGATCTCCTTGTGGGCCTTTTCGATCTCGTCGAAAAGCACTACGGAGAATGGCTTGCGGCGAACCTTCTCGGTCAACTGGCCGCCTTCTTCGTAGCCAACGTATCCCGGAGGGGCACCGAACAGCCTGGATGCGGTGAAGCGGTCGTGGAATTCACCCATGTCGATTTGGATGAGGGAGTCATCGTCACCGAAGAGGAATCCAGCAAGTGCCTTGGACAGCTCGGTCTTACCAACACCGGAAGGACCAGCGAAGATGAAGGAACCGGATGGACGCTTAGGATCCTTTAGACCTGCACGAGTACGGCGGATGGCACGGGAAACAGCCTTGACTGCTTCTTCCTGACCAATGATGCGCTTGTGCAGCTCATCTTCCATGTTGAGCAGGCGGGAAGACTCAGCTTCGGTGAGCTTGAAGACAGGGATGCCGGTCCAGTTGGCCAGCACTTCTGCAATCTGCTCTTCGCCGACCTCAGCGATGTCCTCGAGGTCGCCTGAACGCCACTGCTTTTCCTTTTCTGCACGCTCTTCGCCTAGCTTGCGCTCCTTATCGCGAAGACCTGCAGCCTTTTCAAAGTCTTGGGCATCTATTGCTGCTTCCTTCTCGCGGCGAACATCTGCGATGCGCTCATCAACTTCACGCAATGAAGAAGGTGCGGTCATGCGTTTGATACGCATGCGTGCGCCTGCCTCGTCAATCAGGTCAACTGCCTTATCTGGCAAGAAGCGATCGTTGATGTAGCGATCTGCGAGCTGAGCTGCAGCGGTAAGAGCACCATCGGTGATGGAGACACGGTGGTGAGCCTCGTAGCGGTCGCGCAAACCCTTCAAGATTTCCACGGTGAGATCAACGGAAGGTTCTGGAACCTGCACTGGCTGGAAACGACGCTCTAGAGCTGCGTCCTTTTCAATGTGCTTGCGGTACTCATCCAAGGTGGTTGCACCGATGGTCTGCAGCTCACCGCGGGCAAGCTTTGGCTTAAGCAAAGATGCAGCGTCAATTGCACCTTCGGCGGCACCCGCGCCGACAAGGGTGTGGATCTCATCGATAAACAGGATGATATCGCCGCGCTGGTTAATCTCCTTGAGGACCTTCTTCAGGCGCTCTTCGAAGTCACCACGGTAACGAGAACCTGCAACAAGAGAACCAAGGTCAAGGGAGTAAACCTGCTTGTCCTTCAAGGTTTCTGGAACCTTGCCGTTAACGATGTCTAGTGCAAGACCTTCGACAACTGCGGTCTTACCAACACCTGGCTCACCGATAAGAACTGGGTTGTTCTTGGTACGGCGAGACAGCACCTGCATGATGCGCTCGATTTCCTTCTCACGACCAACAACTGGGTCTAGCTTGCCGTCCTTTGCAGCCTGGGTGAGGTTGCGGCCGAACTGGTCAAGAACCAAAGAAGTAGAACGCTCGCCTGGACCACCAGAAGTTGAACGTCCGCCAGGTGCAGAACCTGCACCTACTGCGTCGCCACCGCTAGAAGCGCCCTGGCCACCTTCTGGTGATCCGCCCTGGCCGCCTTCGTAACCGGAGAGAAGCTGAATAACTTGCTGACGCACGCGAGGCAGATCAGCACCGAGCTTGACCAAAACCTGAGCTGCAACGCCCTCGCCTTCACGGATCAAACCGAGAAGCAGGAACTCAGTACCGATGTACTTGTGTCCCATTTGTAGGCCCTCGCGGAGGCTGAGCTCCAGGACCTTCTTGGCACGAGGAGTAAAAGGAATGTGGCCGGTGGTGGGCTGGGAGCCCTGGCCGATAATCTCTTCAACTTCCTGGCGGACAGCATCCAGGGAGATTCCCATGGATTCCAGCGCCTTGGCTGCAACGCCTTCGCCCTCATGAATAAGGCCAAGGAGGATGTGCTCCGTGCCAATGTAATTGTGGTTGAGCATGCGCGCCTCTTCCTGCGCGAGCACAATCACGCGGCGTGCACGATCGGTAAACCTCTCGAACATGTCTCTCCCCTTAATTTGTTTATTTCTAAATTCGCTTTCACCCACTTTAACGCCCCAAGTAGGCAAAACTTCCCGACTTTTCCACCCCGCTTTGAAATTAGCCAAACTTGAAACCATATAAGGCCTGTTCAAGGCCTATTTTTGAGGCCGTAAGGCCCCTGTACGCCTGTAGCGAACACTGGGTTGGGGCGTCGAAAAGCATCTTTGAGGTACTCTTGCCGTGTTCAGGGTTAATTGATTTATCGATAGGATACCCATGCGTTTTCTCAACAACTCCACTCCACCCTATGAGCTGACCTATTCCGATGTGTTTATGGTTCCTTCGCGTTCTGATGTTGGATCGCGCATGTCGGTGGATCTGCATACCAATGACGGCACCGGAACAACCATTCCGCTTGTTGTTGCGAATATGACTGCTGTGGCTGGTCGACGAATGGCTGAGACAATCGCTCGTCGTGGCGGCATTGCTATTTTGCCGCAGGACGTGCCTGCCGATATCGCTGCGGAAACCATTGCCAATGTGAAGAAAGCCGACCTGGTTTTTGACACCCCAATTACGGTGAAACCGCACCACACGGTAGGTTATGCGCGCAACTTGATCCACAAGCGTGCACACGGCGCAGCCATTGTTTTAGACGGCGATAAGCCCGTTGGCATCATCACCGACAAAGACCTCGAGGGCGCGGACAACTTCACTCAAGTTGGCACCCTCATGTCTACGGCGCTGCTGACTTTGCCTGAGGACATTTCCCCCGAGGACGCATTTGGCATTCTCCACGAGCACAGCCGCAAACTCGCGCCCGTCGTCGCAGCCGATGGATCACTTCGCGGCATCCTCACTCGCGCTGGCGCTCTGCGCGCCACCATGTACAGCCCGGCTATCGACGCCCAGGGTCGCCTGCGCGTAGGCGCCGCGATCGGCATCAACGGCGACATCGAGGGACGCACCAAAACGCTTCTCGACGCCGGCGCCGACGTTCTAGTCGTCGACACAGCACACGGCCACCAATCCACCATGATCAGCGCCCTCAAGCGCATCCGTGCACTAGATGTCAACGTGCCGGTCGTCGCTGGAAACGTGGTCACCGCCGATGGTGTCCGCGACCTAGTTGAAGCTGGCGCAAACATCATCAAAGTAGGCGTCGGACCTGGCGCAATGTGCACCACGCGCATGCAAACCGGTGTTGGCCGCCCACAATTTTCCGCAGTGCTCGAATGCGCGGCCGAAGCCCGCAAACTCGGCGCACACGTATGGGCCGACGGCGGTGTACGCGACCCACGAGACGTAGCCCTTGCACTAGCCGCTGGTGCCTCCAATGTCATGGTCGGATCCTGGTTCTCCGGAACTTATGAATCCCCCGGCGACCTGCGTTTCGAATCCGATGGACGCATGTACAAAGAATCCTTCGGCATGGCATCCCGGCGCGCCGTAGAAAGCCGAAACCAGAAGGTTGAAGCTTTCGAAAAAGCACGCCGCTCCATGTTTGAAGAAGGCATCTCCACCGCCCGCATCTACATTGATAAACGCCACGGCGGAGTTGAGGATCTTGTCGATCAAATCATCTCCGGTGTTCGTTCCTCATTTACCTATGCAGGTGCCGATTCGATTGAAACCTTCTTCGAACGCGCCACCGTTGGAGTTCAATCCACTGAAGGTTATGCAGAAGGAAAGCCACGAGCTTCACGTTAAGTGTTGATTGTGGTTGTGCCGGTAACTCGTCGGGAGCTTTAGGGCTCCCGGCCTTTTTTAATTCCACATTAATGACTTATGTGATCTAAGACTCTATCCTGGTACGCACCATGACTGCTCAACCAGCCCAAGAGCCGCCGAAATATCTGCGCTTTAGTACAAGCGGAATCCTGCCGGATAGCCGCGTTCAAATGTGGGAGGGACATAATGCTCGTGCATTAATCCCGCTCGACATTAGAACTATCGACGATCGACCAATGCAGGCGTCGGAAACCAACCTGCATCTGCCATCGATTCGACTTGCCAGCGTGTTTGGCACATCGCAATTTGTCGAGCGTTCTGAAAGTTTTATTTCAAATAATCCCACTGGAGTCATCGCGATCTTCTTCGCTACTGAAGGTGATGCAGTATTCTTCCACCGCGGAGGCCATGTGGCACTGCGCCCAGGTCAAGCCATTGTTTATGATGCTGACCGGCCATTCCTTCGTGGGTTTAACAATCGGTTTCGGGAGTTGGTTCTCACCATTCCAAAGCAACGTTATCAAGAGATCGTGGGATCAAAAGGCCCAGAACTGCCTGCCATATTTGAGTTTGGGGCAACGGGAAATGCCAGTGAGCAGGCTCTAGCACGACTGGTGCAGGAATCTTTGCACAGGATTGAAAGTGGCGAACCACAACACATCGATTCCACCACTTCCTTAACTAAGTCGTGGAGTGATCTCGAGGTCGAGGCTACTGGTCTAATCCGAAATGTGCTTGGTGATGCAGCAAGTAGCGAAGAAGGGCTGATCTCTGCTGCGCAAAAATATATTGAAACCAATATCTCCGACCGCGATCTTAGTGCCGCTCAAGTGGCGGCAGCTGTGGGAATCAGTGAACGCCAATTAGCTCGTATTTTCGCCGATGCAGAACTCACCATTGGGCGCTACGTACTAAATACTCGGCTGGATTTTGCACGAGATGCGCTCTCATCCCGCGAAAGAGACAGAGTATCTGTCAGTGAAATCGGCAAGCGTTTTGGGTTTGCCTCCCCAAGTCATTTCAGCAGAACCTTCCGCGAGAGGTTTAATGTGACACCGCTGCAGTGGAGGAAAGAATCACAACGACAATCCTTGCAGGGCTAAGGACAAGTGCGCGTTTTATCCCCACACGGACATCATCTTGCCCCAAACGGACAATAATGCCAATCACACTTTCAAGCCCATTGTGACCTGAACTACATTTCTGGTTATCGCACGGAACGACTTCCGTGAATGAGATTTAAGAAAACCTCTCGAAAGGATCTGAAATGCAGTTTCACTACGATGGATACGCTACCGCCGACCCAATGGAGATGCGCGCAGAAGGCAGCGGAGTAAACCGACCTGAAACCCTTCCCGAGGTCATGGATGTGTTGATCGTTGGTGCAGGCCCTGCTGGCACTATTGCAGCCGCTCAGCTTTCCCGCTTCCCCAATGTGACTACCCGTCTTGTAGAACGCAGTGACCGTCGCCTCGAGTTGGCCAACGCAGATGGTGTGCACTCCCGAACCATTGAAACCTTCCAAGCTTTCGGTTTCGCTCATGAAATTCTCGCAGAGGCCCACGAGATCACCGATATGGCTTTTTGGAAGCCGGATCCACACAACCCCAGTGAGATCATCCGCGACAACAGCACTCGTGAATTGCCACAACACATCAGTGAATTCCCGATGGCACTTCTTACTCAAACCCGTATCATCGACCACTTCAATCGATTCATGAAAAACTCACCAACCAGGATGGAACCTGATTATGGTTATGAGTTCGTGGACTTTGAAGCAGCAGATGATTCAGACAATGAAGAGTATCCAATCACCGTTACGCTTCGTCGCACAACCGGAGCTCAAGAAGGCGAACTGGTAACAGTCCGCACGAAGTACTTGGTTGGTGCTGATGGTGCTCGTAGCCAGGTTCGTAAATCATTGGGATACCGCTTGCAGGGTAAACAAGCCAACCATGCTTGGGGTGTGATGGATATCCATGCAAACACCGATTTCCCAGATGTACGCAAGAAGTGCACCATCAAATCCGACACTGGGCGAACCATTTTGCTCATCCCACGCGAAGGTGGTTATCTCTTCCGCCTCTATGTTGATCTGGGCGAAGTTCCTGATGACGGCAGCAAGGCTGTTCGTGACACCCCACTGCAAGATGTTATCGATACTGCAAACCAAATCATGGCTCCATTCACCCTGGATGTGAAAAACGTGGTGTGGAACTCCATCTACGAGGTCGGGCACCGCGTCGCAGACCATTTCGATGACCGTGTTTCAGAGAAAACCTCAAGCGAGCACCCACGCATTTTCATTGCTGGCGACGCCTGCCACACTCACAGCGCTAAGGCTGGTCAGGGCATGAACGTGTCCATGCAGGACGGATTCAACCTTGGTTGGAAGCTCGGGCACGTAGCCAGTGGAAATAGTCCCCGCGAGCTGTTGCAAACCTACGCTGAAGAACGCGAGGACATCGCTTACAAGCTCATTGAGTACGACAAGAACTGGTCAACACTCATGGCAAAGCCAAGCAGTGAAATGGGCAGCGCGCAGGATCTAGAAGACTTCTACCGCGCGAACTCCGAATTCAATGCCGGCTACATGACCCACTACCCGCCGTCCTCTATCACGATGGACGGAAGCAACCAAGATCTGGCAAAGGGCTATCCAATTGGTCGACGCTTCAAGTCAGCGATGGTTGGTCGAGTCTGCGACTTCACCGAAACACACCTCGGACACCAAGCCACTGCCGATGGACGTGTGCGTGCATATGTCTTCGCAGGCGCAGATGCACTTGATGGCAACGACTCCGAGCTTGATCGTTGGTCACAGTGGGCAGAACAACACCTTGATCCAGCATTTGTGGATGCCAAGGTGATCTACCAGAAGCAATACACCGAGTTCGATATCCGCCAGGTTCCATCCGTGTTCAAACCTAAGGTAGGCATCTTCGAGCTGACCAACGTGGAAAATTCCTTCGGTATCACCGCAACCTCCGATATCTTCGACAGCCGCGAAATCTCCCGAGATGGTGTCGTGGTGGTTGTCCGCCCAGACCAATATGTATCCGGAATCTTCCCGCTGACTGATACTGCAGGCCTCGGCGAGTTCCTCACCGGATACTTCCCCAAAATGAAGGGCGCACATCAAACAAGTGAACAACAGCTAGTGCTTCAGTGAGTTGTTCGAGCAGCGTGTGAAAAATAGAAACTAGTCGTCTCTCCTTAGTAGGAGAATTGCGGCTAGTTTTTGTTATTTAATCCGCATTTAAACACATTGCTCTTAGAGATTTTGTGAATAGAGAACATCGTCAGTGGGTAGCTCTGGTATGCAGCATGGTGCCCACACACATGGAATCAAAAATTGTGGTGCGACAGGTGCGGAGGACGAGGACTGCTGTGAATTTGCCGAAGATGTTCCGTGGACAGTGACACTGAAGTGGGAGCGCCGCTGTTCGGTGGAATCTGCGTAGCGAATCGCTCCCAGATAGGTTCGATGATAAACGGCAGAAACAGATCTTCGCCTCATTTCAGTCTGATGGTACTGCCCTTTAGCGATTTACTTTTGGAAACTCTCTAGGCACCATCGCATAAGAGCAAGTTCAAATCAGAGCAAAGGCATAAAAGCGTGTGGTGTCATCAGTTTTTCACTGTCAGACAGAGGCATATTGATTAACGCCACTGGTACATCAATTTTGGTCAAGTTAAAAATTTGCTCGTTGAACCACTCTTCCCGCCCAGTTCACCATTACGTAATAGACTCAGGAAGCATCAAGTAGCTGTCAAGATTCCTCCACTTCGACACGCCAAAAGTAGTGAAAGGTGGAGGATTGCACGTATCCCCATATGGGGGTACATAAAATATATTCGTCCTGATTTCACTCCGCCTAATATTTCCTATGCTTATATAGCTTGTACATAATTTTTTAAGAAAGAAGCAAGACGAGGCTATCGAGAAAATCGTTAAGCTTAGCTACTTCAGCATTAATTCCATAGGGTTAATGTCACCGGTAGTACAAACTCGTTTTCCCGCATCGGTCCTGACCTCGGGAAAGTAGACACAGGGGGTCGGCTCCTCCGGTCCGTACTGCTTGCATAGATACTGCAAAAACATACTGGGTAGCAGTTAAATACTCACACTATAGAGAAAACTAGGGTTTAGGAAAGCGGTATGGAAAATCAGGATAAGGTTCCAGTCAAAGCTTTATTGATTCTTTACTTAGTCATATTTCTTGCTCACTGGATTTTCCTACCGATAAAGTCATGGTCAGATGCAGAGGCAGTTTTAATACTTCTTTTCATTTCTCTTGTTGCAGCAGTATTAGTAATGGTCTTTACGCTTAGAGCACCTTTGTGGGTTCTGGTTGTTGTGAGTTTAGTGGGGCTCATTGGCATGGTCGTAGCTATTTATTTCTTAATGCAAGTTCCAGACGGAATTCTTACTCCAGTTTTTATATTTATTGGTGGAGGAATCTTCTTAGCCGAACTCATCGTAGGTGGCGACCGCTACTGGAGAGCTCGCAGATAAAACATCATTGCGGAGTGTAAATATTTTGTAATTTCAACCACGCTGCCTCTTCCGTTAGAAAAAGATTCAAAAATCTATTACGGCCTATAGCTCTGTGGCCAATTGGTCACGGCAGCTAAATGAGACACGCGATGGTGTCCTGGTGGTTGTCCGCCCAGACCAATATGTATCCGGAATATTCCCGCTAACTGATACTGCAGGCCTCGGCGAGTTCCTCACCGGATACTTCCCAACATGAAAGGTGCACATCAGCTAGTCAATGCGAATTAGGGTTCAGGCTTAGCCTTTTCTAAGTACATGTTGCACGGTTAAACACTCACATGAGAGCTGACCAGTTCAACTGAAAAACCAACGGTGCGGTGAGGACGATCTACTGTCCTCACCGCTCATGTGTGCCTGTTCAAGCAAGAACTTTCCGGGTCTAGAAAGTTCTCGATCGTAATTCTTCTACGAAAACTTTGAGGCTCCAATGAGCTTGTTGAAGCTTCCGTTCTTCAAGTATCTTGGGTCTTGCACCAGGCGTTTTTCTATATTAGCCCGACACATCTCGAACAGAAGAGGAAGAATCTTGAACTCGCAAACTCAACGATCTGTGTGGGTCGAGCAGGCTAAGCATTCTTTGTATCTCGAGGGGCTTTTAACAAGTGCCGAATACAATGAGGACGCAGAGCGTTACGTTTCTGGAACCATCAGCGCCGACCAGCTTGTTGAAAAACACGCGCTAGATTTAATCTTTCTTAGAGCATTGCCTGCTCTTAAGGAGCTAGCTAATTTCTTTTACACCTTTTTTGAGATGCCTCAAACCGCAACTATATTTTGTAATTTCAATCATGCTAACGTCTCTTTCATTAGAGAAAGTTTCAAAAATCTGTTACTGTCTATGGCTCTGTGGCCAATTGGTCACGGCAGCTAAATGAGACACGACACGAGGAGTATCTGCAGTACCTCCTGACACGGCACAGTGGTTTAGCTGAACTTACGCCGACTGTCAGGAAAGAAATGACGCATACTCCGACTCCCGCGTTTTCTAAAACGCGCATCGCTTGGATGATTGCAGTTGCTGCGGCCGCTGCATTCCTTGCAACTTTTAATGAGACCTTCCTCAATGTGGCTTTCACGCCCATCATGCAGGATTTCAACGTTGACGTTAACACTGTCCAGTGGTTGACCACTGGTTATTTGCTGGTTGCAGCAGTGTTTGTTCCAGTCTCAAATATTCTTTATCACCGTTTCCCCACCAAGCCGCTGTTCGTTTCGGTTGTTGCGCTGATGCTGGTTGGTTCCATCGTGGGTGCGCTGGCGCCTTCGTTTGAAGTGCTGTTGATCGCGCGTTTACTGCAGGCGATTGGTACTGGTTTGCTCACGCCGATCGGTATGAATATCACGTTGGCGGTCTCGCCGCGTGAGAAGTTGGGCCTCAACATGGGTATCATGGCTGCGATGACCACGCTCGGCCCGTCGCTGGCAATTGTGCTGTCCGGCGCCTTGCTGACGGTCGCTCCATGGACCACCTTGCTGTGGGTGTTTGGCGGTTTGACGCTGGTAGTCCTGCTAGCTGGCGGTTTTGCGTTGCAAAACGTTGCTGCTTTACGACGCCCCGTCTTGGACACCATTTCCTTCCTGCTGGTCGCTATCGGCCTTGTCGGAATCCTTTATGGTGTTTCGGCAGCATTTGGCGGCGCAGCTCTCTATGCTGCTATTTCGGCTGTCATCGGTGTTGTTGCGCTGTGGATTTTTGTAATTCGTCAGCAGCGCATCGAGCATCCGCTACTTAACCTGCGCCCATTCGCTAACATTTCGTTTGTTCTCGGCGTGCTGATGACCATGCTTGGTCTGCTCTTCGTCTTTGCGATGAACGTTGTCATTCCACTATTCCTCCAGTCCGGACACCAGATGGAACCTTTGGGTGCATCCTTGACGCTTGCACCCGGAATTTTGCTCACCGTGGTAATGGGCCCAATTGCCGGCAAACTCTTTGACCGCCACGGTGGACGTTGGTCTATTCCATTGGGATTCCTCATCATGGCAGTGTTTGTCACCCTGGTGGGTGTTGCTGCTGGACACTCCTCCATTTGGTTATTCGGTACGCTATATATCCCCGCAGTTCTGGCAACCGCGCTGGTCATTGGCCCTTCCCAAACCTTTGCGCTTTCCCAACTTGACCGTGAAACCAGCCCACACGGTGTGACCATTGTGTCCACTGGTTTCCAGATCGCAGGTTGTGTGGGTACCTCCCTTGGTGCTGGTATTTACGGTGCAATCAGTGGTGGTAGTGGTGAATTTGATTCCTTACTCGGTGGTTTCCGTGGAGCTGTCGGCTTGGTTGTTGTCACGTCGATAATTGGTATTGTTCTGGCGTTTTTGGCATACCGCTCAACCACTAAAACTCCAGCTGCTTCTGATCAAGAACTCACAGTGCAGTCCATTATGAAGACTGACGTCTACACCCTATCCTTAGATGATTCAGTCCTAGATGCACTCAAGACGTTTACTGATCGCGGTATTTCTGGCGCACCGATTCTTCACAAAGATGGAACTCTTGCAGGGTTCCTGTCCGACGGCGATGTCATGCGCTACCTTTCTGCAACACATCCATCTTCCACCTCGATCTACTCTTATGCGATCGGTGGCGATGACGATCTTGCACAAGCTATGTCTGAACTAGCTGAACTCAACGTGATGCGCATTGCTACCCGTAATGTCCTCACCATCGATGCTGCATCCTCCATTGTTGATGCCGTAACTGCACTTTCCGATGCCCACATCAAGAAAGTTCCAGTTGTACGTGGCGAAAACGGTCCCGTCGTGGGTATCGTTAACCGCTCTGCGGTTAACCGTTTAGCAATTGGCAGCTACCTGCAAGGTGCGCTGGTGGGAGGCGTCGAAAAGCATCTTTAAGTAGCGTTGATGTATGCGCTCGCTTCAATCGATCCTTGACCTGGTGACTTCGGCATCCAAACTGGCTACAAAAATTGTGGTGGAGCGGGTTGAAAAGCATCCTGTTCATGGATTGGAATGGATGATGTATCCGCCATTTCATCCATGGACTGATGCTTCAACGTTGACGATTGAGCGAAAAGGTGACAGTCGGCGCGCGAGCCGGGATGGCGTTGCGGTTCTTCATCAACACGAACAAGTTCAAACTATCGGCCTGGCCAGCTATTTTATTGACGCTAAAGTGTGGGTAACTGAGCTGGCTGGGCTTGATCTTGCCAATATTGCTGAGAGCAAAATTGCTGGTCGTGACGTATTGGTGCTGCCGTTATCTGATCTGACTTTGAGCATCGATGCAAAATATGGCGTGATTTTAGCCGCGGAGGATCACAACGAATCGGTGCGCGCAGTATCGGTGGAATTCCTAGATAAGTGGGTGGATGAGGAACAACCCCCAGTAGAAGAAGCACCCACCTACCAGGAAATCAGCGAAGAACTGCCGCCGCCTGCGCTTCCTCCGGCTCCTTCTGGAAATCGCGATCTCCGGGTTCTGTGCACGTGGGGAGACATTTCGGATTGGAAACCTGGCGATCAAGTTTCCCTATTTTTGTATTTCAACCTCAACGATCCGCCATTTGAACAGTTGAAAACTACTCGTCGCGGCTTCACCGAACCGGGTGAGATTTATAAAAACCAGCGCAGCTATAAATTTCACGCTGATGGATGGAACGCCACTATTTCCACCAAAGTGCCACTGCGCGCCGAAGAAAACCTCACCGGCTACTTCACCCACAGCTCCTACGCATCCACCCGCCGCACGTCAGCGGTCATCACCGCAGTCTACAGCTACGATAAGGGCGCAATTATCGACGTGACCCTCAACGGTGCGAAACCTCCTAGATATCAAGAACCCTTGGAATGGTCCAGTACCAGCACCTGTGACGGTGAAATTTTCTGGCTATCCGACAAAAGCCTGCCCTTCGTCCGGGGTTTCGATGTCTCAACAGGCAAGCTTTTACACGAGATCTCCATCCCCACCTTCAATGAGATCACCCTCGAAAACGGCAACACAGTCCGCGCAGCGAAAAGACTTTGGGAACTTCCAGATCTTAAAGAGGCAACCGACCCTGTTCCCGCTATCCCCGCAGGCTGGACATTACACAAAAGTTTCGGGAAAAACTTCCATGTTGTCAGCGCTGAAAACGGAACCTGGAAACAAACAATCCTTAAGATCAAACCTTTTAAAGCACTTGAGCTTGATCTTGGTTTTGACGAAATTTCCGCGATTTACCAATATGGCGAACTGATTTACCTGCGCGCTCTACTTCACACCATTACGTTCACCAAGGATCTTGAGATCCTCAGCGTGGAAGTCCATGGAAACCCCAATGCAGGTTATTGGCCACTTTCTGATCTTCCACCAGGAGATTCTCCAACGCTGGGTTTTCCTACTGGATCACTCATGATGTTCCATGAGCAAGAAGGCACCTATGCTTTCCATGATCCCGAAACAACGGAACAACTAACCACTGTGAACTTAGACAGGAATAGTTTTTCAGTGGCATATTCTTCCCACACCAAAATTGTTATCTCACTGAAAAATCCAGAAAGCCGCCTCATTGACAAACTGTTGGTATGGGAACCCAAAACCGGGTGGCGGGAACAAAGCCTGGAGCGCTGAGCACGGGCTGATCAAGAGCGATAGCCTTGAGAAATGGAATCCGTTGATGAACTCCTAAATCTGATCCACCGTGGAGCAGCCACCACCGTGAGTATGAAACTTAAGGTGACCCGAAGCCCGAGCACCCTTCACTTCGAGGGTGGGATGAGACCAACACAGCTCTTGAAGTTCGTGAACCCCGATGGTCTAACCATTGACCGCAGCCACGGTACTCTCCACGTGCAGCAAGATGGATCCGATGTAATACGCGGATCTGGGCACACACGGTGGTTCTTCGACGAAAACGATATCCCCTACGTAGTCGACGTGGATGACTTACGAATCCTCGGTGGTGTAGACACCTTCATCAATCCCCTTGAGGTGATTCAGATAATGAATCTCCACTCCTTAGATATTCGCCAGATAACACTTGGCACAATTGCAGAACGTAATACTTGGATCATTCCTACTGCTGCCCGTCTATTTAATGAAACTGCAGCACAACCTCAGACCATAGAAATCGATGCCGAAACCGGCGTCATTTTGGCAAGGGAAAACAAACAGCAACGTATCGAAGCTCAAGCCGTGGAATACCCAACGGATCTTCCTAATCCTGTGTGGACAGGTTCTGCCATTTCTTGGCCACTAAAAGACCCATCAATCGATTTCCCTGACCCGCTCCCCCACAGCATTTCCGAATTACCACCCCAATCCGATAACCCTCGGCATTTGCGAGTATCCATCAGCTTGGATGCAGTAGAAGGTGCATTTCCGCGCTACCGGATCGGTGATTCGATACGTATTTCACTTGTCTTTGCCCGCGACACACCATTCATGTCCGGCTTAGAAACAACACGTCGCGCCTGGATTCAGCCAGCCACGGAAATGGACATCCATGACACATGGCCCATAATTCTCACTGGTGACGGCTGGACTGCACTCTCCCATTCAGACAAACCAATACGCCACGAAGCCGAGTTAAAGGGATGGTTCTTCCACAGTTTGTTCGGCGGTGAAATGCCCTTAAATGATCTGAAGATTGAACGCATCTACGGTGGCCTAGGCACATTCGACAGTGGTGCCACACGGTGGCAAGAACTCACAGACACAGATGATGCCTACACAGAGAATGGCAGCTGGCTGTTGGAAGTTATCGTCGATGCCACCCTTGACGGCGCAGTTCCACCACAACTTCAGCCACAACAGTTTGAAGCATCCATCACTCACATTGTCGATGAACAACTATGGGTCCTTGGACAGATGCTTCCTGTTCTTCGATGCTGGGATCTTGAAACCGGAGAATACCTAGGTCAAACCTATGTGCCTATTTCAGTTTCTCATAGTTCTCGGCTTCAGTTTTCGGAAGGGTTGATTCACGATTATGAAAGCGCCTGGTCGCTGAATCCTGGGGTGCGCATGCTTGCGGAGTCTCAGCCGTGGATAGAACCTGTCACAGAACTAGACGTTCCAGCGCCATGGGAATTACAAGAAAGCTTCCCCGATGGGCTTTACTCCCTAACTGATGGAGAGCTATCAGCACTGGGTCGAAGCACTCCAGCAGGACAATTGGAAATCTGTGTAATCAGCAATGACGGATCCAGGATCTTGAACGCAGGCCGAGTGGAAGACATGTACTTTGTGCAATTCTGGGGCATGACCGTATTTTTGGATTCAAACTTTCAAGTGCAAAGTGCCCAAGAACATTACCTTGGTGCAAAACGTGAACGCTGGATTACACAAGAAGGCGTAGCTGCCAAGTTCACTGAAGAAGATGAAATCATATTTCTCGATCAGATTTCAGGAAGTGAAATAACTAGGTGGAAAACACCAGAAGGGTACTTCACCGAGGTCAGGATTCTGTCACCAACCCACTTCAACATACTGGCAACTCCGCCTGCTGGTACTGATTATCTCAAACCAGTGCCATCCTCTGTCTCAGTGTTTAGAGACGGTCAATGGAGCGACATAATATTCGAGGACGTCCCAGTAGAAATCTAGAGTTTTCGGTGCTTAATCCCCACGCACCTGCAAGGTGCGGTGGAGGGAGGCGTCGAAAAGCAATTCTTTTAAGACTCTGCTTCTTCGACGCGGGTGACGAAGAGGGAAACCACCAAGGCAATCACTGCAATGATCGCGCCGGCGATGAACGCAACCTTTGTACCTGCGGCGACAGCTTCCGCATGCGCAGATCCGGAGGACGCGGCAATGGATGTGCCGAAGGACAGCGCTGCAATCATGATCGCTGTTCCGGCTGCGCCCGCGAGCTGCTGGAAGGTGTTCAAAATCGCGGAGCCGTGGCCATACAGGTGTTTCGGTAGGGCGCCGAGGGCGGTGGTCATGAGAGGGGTCATCATCAAACACATGCCGATGCTGAACAAAATGTGCAGTCCAACGACCATCCACACAGGTGAATTTTCATTCAGGAACGTCATGGATGATGCTGCGATAGCCAACGCGATTGCGCCGGGAATCAGGAGTGGGCGTGGGCCAACTTTGTCGTAGAAACGGCCGATGAATGGACTGATCAGACCTTGAAGAAGACCACCTGGCATGACAACCAGACCGGTAACCAACGCGGTCACACCAAGGGAAGTTTGCAGGTAGATGGGCAATACCATGACGGTGCCGAGCATCGCGCCGAAAGCCAACAGGATCGTGGTCAAGGAGAAGGTGAAGTTCCTTACCTTGAAAGCACGCAGATCCATCAGGGCTTTGTCTTGTTTGCCAAGTTGGTGTTGTCGTAAAGCGAAGATAACAAGCGCGATGGCACCAACAATGATCGCGACGATACCCACGGTGCCTTCACCCTCTAGGATTGCGCCAAAGGAACTGAACCCGTACACCAAACCACCGAAGGCAAACACCGAGACGATAACAGAGAAAATATCCAGCGGAGTGATCTTGGTTTCGCCGATGTTTTTAATCAAGAAGAAACCAATAACCAATGCAACGGCCACGATTGGGAGCATCATCCAAAACAGCCAATGCCACGTCAAAGAGTTAAGAATAAAGCCCGACAATGTAGGCCCAAGCGCTGGGGCCACCGAAATCACAATGGAAATAATGCCCATCATGGAACCACGACGCTCAGCGGGAACCACCGTCAAAGTAACAGTCATCAACAGTGGCATAACCAACGCCGTACCAACTGCCTGAATGATACGAGCACCAAGCAACACAGCAAACGTCGGTGCCAAAGCAGCCGTCAAAGTACCAACCGTAAAGAACAGCAAAGCCGTAACGAAAATAGTCTTGGTAGAAAAACGATCAAGCAAATAACCAGTAGTTGGAATAACCACAGCCATCGTGAGCATAAAACCAGTAGTCAACCACTGTGCAGTAGTTTCTGGAACCTGGAAATCCGCCATAATCGACGGCAGTGCAACTGACAGAATCGTTTCATTAAGAATCATGATCATCGCAGAAATCACGAGGATCGAAAGAACAACAACGACCTCCCTAGGCAGCTTCGCAGCTACCGGAGAGGCCTGAGTATTAATTTGGGAATCCATAAATGGCAGAAATGGCCTTTCACAGCACGAAATTCAGCTTCAAATTTTAAGGAACTGAACAAAAGTAAAAAAAGCTACTCAAGACTGCCACACTGCGAAGTAATGTGCAAGTGTGGTTTAAGAGGCTTGCTTGAGTTGTTTTGGGGGTTGTTGCCGCAAGGTGTTTTTCAGAATTCTGATGAACTCACACTCACCATCAGGGCCGGGATCTAATTGTTTTGGATCAATCCTGAGCACTGCATAACCCTGGTTAAGGAAATACTTCTCACGATCACGTTCAGCCATGAGGACCTCATTAAGCTCCAGGGAATCATATTTGGAACGTCCATCAATCTCCACGATGATCCACTCATTGATCAAGAAATCCACCAAGAAATACTTGCCATGACCATGATCAAAACGACCCTGTACCTGCACTTTTTCAATCTCTGGCAGTTGGGCTTCCATAAGAATCAACCGAGCTCTAGTTTCCTGAGCGCTATCGGAGTTAGGGATCGACAGCTCAATTGCCTGCCGATATGCCTTTACTCCTCGGTGGCGTGGAAACCCTTCGGCGCTTTGCAACAACTTCTCACGCGTAAGTTGTGGATTAAGTCTGCGTGCTGAATCAATCGTGACCACTGCTGCCACCACCCCATCATCCAACGCGATATCTAAAAATGTGCGGAATGCTCCTGTTAATCGGATCCCCTGTTGCTCCCGAATGTCACGCTGTGAGAGGTAACTATTTCGGTACCTGGTGCCAAGAGTCCACTGCTTCATAGACCCACAACGAGAACGTCCAGGTAAAAGACACAAAACAGATTTCTCGATTCCTAAAGTTTGGTATCCCCACAGTCGTGCTGCAGCCTGACCTGCCACCACTGCTTTGTCTACTGTCATACCCACCGCAAAAGCACGAGCTGCTGCTTTATCCCAAGGCGGAAGATCCCGATATTTGCTGGTATTGATTACTACTTCGTGAGTAAGTTTTGTATATTCACCTCGGCTAATCGCCTCGAATGTCTCGATGTCACTGTGAGAAAGTTTGGTGAGATTGATTAGCTTGAATTCTTCTTGCCAGTTTTTCATGGCTTCACTATGGATCCGAACACTAAAAAAGCCAAGCACGAGCACTTTGGAAAACTGAAAATCTGTGGATAGGTTCTGTTATCCACAGGTTAGGCCGGCTCGGCGTTGCTGTTGGAAGGTGGAGTGTGTTAAGGGCGATTTCTTAAGTTCGATATCTCATTACCGAGACCGCAAGTTCGATACCTTGTACTCAATTTCTTGAGCTCAATAGCTCAAGCTCAATTTCAGTCCACTTTTGGCGTTTTCCCGACTGGTATCGAAAGTAAGAAATTGAGTACGCGAAATTGCTAACGAAAAATCGAAACCGAGAAATCGCAGTTAAGGTCTCGAAACCGTGAAATCGAACTTAAGAGGCCCAAACTCCCAGTTCCCCACCATCACACCTAGGAAAAGGAAAAACTCCAGGACACAATGCCCTGGAGCCAACCCCGAGTCCCCCTTAAGTCACACCGTAAAAACCTAAGTAACTTACTTCTGTTCTGGTTTGACCATTGGGAAGAGTACGGTTTCGCGGATTCCGAGGCCGGTGAGTGCCATGAGGAGGCGGTCGATTCCCATGCCGTTGCCGGAGGTTGGTGGCATGCCTTGTTCCATGGCGGCGAGGAAGTCTTCGTCGAGGACCATGGCTTCTTCGTCTCCGTCGGCGGCGAGGCGGGCTTGGTCTTCGAAGCGTTCGCGTTGGATGACTGGGTCGATGAGTTCGGAGTATCCGGTTGCGAGTTCAAAGCCGCGGACGTAGAGGTCCCACTTTTCGGTGACGCCTGGTTTGGTGCGGTGTTGGCGGGTTAGTGGTGAGGTTTCTACGGGGAAGTCTTTGACAAAGATTGGGCCGTAGAGTTGGTCTTCGCAGAGGATTTCCCAGATTTCTTCGACGAGTTTGCCGTGTCCCCAGCCGCCGTTTTCGGGGACGGAGAGGCCGATTACTTTGGCGATTTCGCGGAGTTCTTCGACGGTGGAGTCGATGGTGACTTCTGGTTGTCCTGGGAATTTGCGGGCGAGGGCTTCGTTTAGGGATGGGTACATCTCGATGACTTTCCACTCGCCGCCGAGGTCGTATTCGGTGCCGTCGGCAAGGGTGACCAGGGTGGTTCCGAAGACTTCCATGGCTACTGCTTGGATGAGTCCCTTGATCAGTTTCGCGCCGGTTTCGTAGGTGCCCCAGGCTTCGTAGGTTTCCAGCATGGCGAATTCTGGGGAGTGGGAGGAGTCAACGCCTTCGTTGCGGAAGTTGCGGTTGACTTCGAAGACGCGGTCGATGCCTCCGACTACGCAGCGCTTGAGGTATAGCTCTGGTGCGATGCGTAGGTAGAGGTCGATGTCGAGGGCGTTGGAGTGGGTTTCAAAGGGGCGTGCTGCGGCACCGCCGTGGAGGGTTTGCAGCATGGGGGTTTCTACTTCGAGAAAGTCTTGGTCTTCGAGGTAGTGGCGCAGTGCGCGCATGACTTTGATGCGTGTTAAAGCATTGGTGCGGGCTTGTTCGCGCATGATGAGGTCGGTGTAGCGGTGGCGTACACGGGAGTCTTCGCTCATGTCGGCAAAGGCCACTGGCAGTGGGCGCAGGGACTTTGATGCCATGTGCCAGGAGTTGGCCATGACGGAGAGTTCGCCGCGCTTAGAGGAGATTACTTTGCCGCGTACAGAGACGATATCGCCCATGTCTACGTCGGCTTTCCACGCTTTAAGGGAGTCTTCACCGACTGCTGCAAGCGATAGCATGGCTTGGACGGTGGTGCCGTTTCCTTCTTGGATGGCTGCGAAGCAGAGTTTGCCGGTGTTGCGGATGAACATGACGCGGCCTGCGATTGCTACCTCAACGTCGGTTTCTTCGCCGACCTCGAGGTAGGTTACGCCTTCTTTACGCTCTTCAAGGTCTTCGGTGACGACAACGAATTGGGAGCGCAGATCTGCAATTGAGGTAGTGCGGTCAACCTCGACTGGGTAGGCGTCCAATCCACTGTCCAGAATGCGCTCGCGCTTTTCGCGACGAATTCGCAGCTGCTCAGGCAAATCGGCGGAATTGTTCTTGGAAGTTGGATTGGAATTAGTCACGATGTCCTAGGGTAGTCGATTGATGTGCGAACTGGGTAAACGCCTTTAGCCTTCGATGTTTTTGAAACCGATGCCAAGGGGTAGACCGACGTTGTCGTGGAGTTGGATATCACCGAGTGTAATTGCGGCGAATAGGCGGGCATCACCGGTTTTTGGTGCTGGTCCAAGGTCGAGGCCACGGATTTCCACGTAATCAGGGGTCACCCCGGCAGCACTGAACACCTGTCGGACTGTATCTTTTACTGTTTCCTCGCCGTGTTCAGCAGCGTGTGCACCGGCGGTGAGGGCTGCTGCCAGGCTCAATGCCACCTCGCGGGACTCTTCCGGTACTAAGACATTGCGCAGGGAGATAGCCAGTCCATCAGGCATGCGCACAGTGGGGACGGAATGCAGTTTCACCGGAATATGCAGATCATTAAGGGCACGTTGCACCAGTACGACTAGTTCATAGTCTTTTTCACCAAGAACAACATCGGTGGCTCCCGTGATCCCCAGAAGGCCAAGCACTTTGGTTACTTCCGAACCTAACGGTGTCAACGTAGGCCCGCCGGATACTTCCACCCGGATGCCGTGAGGCCATAGCGTGGCGGGATTGAAGGAGAAGATGGCGTCGATAAGCTCTTCTCTTAGACGTGCGTGATCGGATTCCGGGCCCGCGTAGGCGACGATGACCACCGCGCCGGGGATGCGTTTTGCTGCGCGGATAAGCGCAATATGGCCTGCGTGAAGGCCTTTTCCTAGAGGTACGAGCACCACGGGTTTGCCGGTTTTGCGCAGGGCAGTGCCGAACATGCGGATGTGCTCGACGGTGTCAAAAACCTTGCCCTGACCATGCGTGAAGCTCAATGATCCTCCTTTTGGATTGCCCACAGTTCAATATCTTGTGCGCGCGACATCTCAGCCTTTCTGCGCGCAAGGTCCCGGAAAAGACGCTGCCTGCCGGGACTGCTTATCGAATCGTACTGGGCACGCAACTTATCCAGCGAAGGCAGTCCGTGATAATCCCGCGTGGCATCATCAACGATATCTGATGCCACCTCGACATCTCCCAAAAATTCATCCAGAAAATTCTCGGCATCACGCCGCAAAACACTCATGAACCCGGCATACGTTAACGCCGCCGCCAATTGCTCCCGTTTGGCATCCGGGACATCAACAACCGATCCACCCATCTCACCGACCAACAAACCAACGATGGTCTCCCCCAGCTCATCCACCGCAGACGCCACCCACCGATCCCGCCCCAACGGGTACGCAGACATCACGATGCCACCTGCGGTTTCCAAAGAATCCATCACCGTGATGCCGTGGGTAAGCGAGGTATGCAGGAACATCTGCCCCCGGCGCGCAAAAGCAGAAAGCTTTTCGACGAACCCCTCCACCTTTTCACTCTCTATCACGATGAGCTCAAAGTCGCGGATTTCTTCGGGCTCGTGAAGCACAGTTATGTGGTGCCCAACAGCATCCAACTTTTCGCCAATATCGACTGGTGACGATCCATCGTAGAAAATTCCAACGCGCAGCCGTGGAGCCTGCATTACTTGTTTTCCCTCTTCCTTGCTGCTGCCAAAAGATCAGCCACGCTCAAGCCACCTTCGCGTTCATCGCGGCGTCGGCGTCCACCGCTTTCTTCTGGGGCTGCATGCCTACGCCTTCTGCGACCTGTTGTTGGTTCCTCTTCAACCTCAACGGATACTTCTACAGGAGCAGGTTCTGGAGTTGGCTCTGGAGTTGGCTCAACCACTGGCTCTTCCTCCTTCGGTGCTTCAGAAAGCTCCTGGGAGTGTTCCTGGGAAAGCTGCTGGGATTCCAATTCCAAAATTCGACGTGCCTCTGCGCGCAGCATGGTTGGTTCATAGCCCCACTCACGCCCAGAAAGCTCAGACAATTGGGTGCGCATTTCTTCCAACTGCAGTTTGATCTCCTCGAGGGTTTCTTGGTCACGCACGCGACGTGATTCGGAAATCTCTACCTTTTCGTGCAGAAGTTCAGCTTCTAGTCGGTTGAGTTCAGATTGGTGTGCAAGTTCGAGGGCTTTTTTCTCTTGCGCAGCAGCTTCTACTTGTTTACGGGATCGGTAAACGAGGAAAAATCCAATGATCGCCGCCCATAGCGCAGCAAGGAGCGCGATTTTCATAGCGCCATCACTGTTGGCTAAGAGCATTATCACGCTGGCGATCAATGCGAGTCCGATGAGGACAGCCAGCAGAATCTGTCCACGGTCGACAGAATTGCCGTCGCCGGAATCCTCGTGTGACAGGTCTTGATTCATGGATTCCAATCTAGCTGATCGTTTCCCCAGATTGGGGAGGCGGAGCCTCACAGCTGCGCTCTAAATAAAGTCCGGCAGCCGCTAATGTGATTCCTCCCAGCGCACAGGCTATTACTCCGGGAAGGTCATCTGCGGCGGCAGCTAATTCACCGGAGCGTGGGAGGACATAACTGCCAATTCCTACATACACTCCGCCGAAAATCGCGCCACCCCATGCACATGCCCTACCCAACATGGCTAAATATGCAATGGTCACGGGGTTCATTTGGGATTTATCCTGGCCGATCAAACCTTCGTCCAATCGACCCTGGACTTTAATCCCCGCGAATCCGCACACCACCGCTAGGAGCCAGAAGGTTAATGAGACGGTGACGGAAATGGTGGACATGGATCCATAAAAACGCCACGTCAAAATGGCAGACACTGCAGCGAGAAAACCTCCCGTTGCAATCAACCAACCGGGTGACGTTTTTTGCATGAAACCCAACGCTCCTTAAATCTTGGTGACACCTTCGATGTCTGTGGGATCAAGATTATCCACATGTTCTGCAATGGTGGTGCCGTGCAGAACCGCATCCGGTTCTGCCTCCAACCATGGGATTAACACGAAGGCGCGCTGCCAAGCCCACGGGTGTGGAAGGGTCAGTTCTGGATCTTCAGATAAGATCTCTTCCCCATTGTCGATGATCTGCACGATATCCACATCCAGGGTGCGTGGTCCCCATTTACGTACGCGGACACGTTCTGCTGCTTCTTCGAGTTTTTGTCCTCGACGCAGCAGCTCAAGGGGTGTGCCCTCTACTTCAACAACAAGAACCGCGTTGAGGAATTCATCTTGATCTTCAATACCCCACGGTGGAGTGGAGTAGATCGATGACTGCGCAACAATCTCATCTTTGAACTCTTCGATCACCGTGTTGAGCAGCGCATAGCGATCATCCATGTTCGATCCAATGGACAAAACAGCATGCATTAGTTGTTGCTCCTTCCGGCAGCCATGGCTTTTCTGGAACGCCTGGCTACCACCGCGACATCAGCAAAAGTACGTGGGATGGGTGCTTTAGGCTTATGGATGGTTACTTCCACCGCATGAAGTGCATCAAATTTAGCCATCACAGCATCAGCGGATTCAGTGGCTACCGTTTCAATCAAGTCCCGGGACGGGCCTTCAACGATCTCTGCAACCAGCAGCGCGAGCGCTCCATAATCAACAGTGTCGGAGAGATCATCGCTGGCACCAGCTGCATCGAAATCCATCCAGCAGGTGACATCGACGATAAACGGCTGTCCCTGTTCCTTTTCAAAGTCGAATACTCCGTGGTGACCGAAGCATTCTAAGCCTTTAAGTTCAATCCGATCAGCCATTGTAGGTTCCTCCACTTCGCCACAATGCGGCCACATCAACTGCGTCTCTAGACACCGGGACATCGTGAACGCGCACGCCCCACGCACCCATGTGTGCAGATACTGCCGTTACCGCAGCAGTTGCGGGATCTGCATCAATCGGGGTGACATCAAGGCCTCGTTCTTTGCGTACACCGGCAAGGAAGCGTTTGCGTGATGCTCCCACCAGAATCGGGAAAGGTCCGGAAATAAACTCAGGTAGTGCCTGCAGCAAACGCCAATTGTCTTCGCGTGATTTAGCAAAACCAAGACCTGGATCCAACACGATTTGATCTTCTGCCACACCTGCTTTTGTGGCGCGATTAACCAGATCATCTAGAACTGCATGCACATCAGCGACAACGTCTCCACCGTGATCTGCTTGGCCTGCTGCATCGCCGAATTGCACGGTACGCCAGTGCATCAAACACACCGGGATTTTAGAATCTGCCATGACAGAAAACATGTCAGGATCAGCAAGACCACCGGAGACATCGTTGATCATAGACACTCCAGCTTTAGCGGCTGCATCGGCCACGGAGGCTCGCATGGTGTCTACGGAAGTGTGGATTCCGGCGTCGTGAAGCGCTTTAATAACCGGCACTACCCGGTCGCGTTCCACTGACGCGTCGACGCGCACTGCCCCTGGCCTGGTGGATTCTCCACCGACATCAATCATGTCCGCACCAGCTGCGACCAGCTGCTTTGCGTGCGCAATCGCGTTGTCTACGTCAATGTACTTGCCGCCGTCAGAGAAAGAATCCTCAGTGACATTGACAATTCCCATGACCAAACAGCGTCCCGGGATGGTCAACGAGGACACATTCATCAGTGACGACCCCGAATCAGCGAGAACACCTCAGCGCGTGAGGCAGCGTTGTTTTTGAAACCACCGCGCACCGCAGACGTCGTGGTCACCGCGCCAGGTTTCCGGATTCCGCGCATAGCCATGCACAGGTGCTCAGCTTCAATCACCACGGCCACTGCTTGGGCATCAAGCTTTTCGACGAGCGCATCCGCAATCTGGGAAGTCAACCGTTCTTGCACCTGCGGCCGTTTTGCATACATATCTGCCAACCGAGCCAGCTTGGACAAACCTGTCACCTTGCCGGACTTGCCAGGAATATAACCAATGTGCGCCACTCCGTAAAACGGAACGAGGTGGTGTTCGCACATGGAGTAAATCGGGATCTCACGAACCAGAACCAACTCTTCATGGCCTTCGGAGAAGGTTTTCTCCAGCACCGTCGTTGGGTCCTCATGAAGACCCGCAAACGTCTCTTTGTAGGCCCGTGCTACTCGAGCGGGGGTTTCTAGAAGGCCTTCGCGATCTGGATCCTCACCTACCGCTATCAGCAACTCACGAATCGCAGCTGTTGCGCGCTCCTCATCGAACTCGCGGACTGCAGCGTGGTTATCCACGGTTGTCTCCTTCATTTTCCGGATTCTCCTGTTGCGCCTCACCGGACTTCCCGGAATCAGGCTCATCTGGAACGACAGGCATTTCTGTGGTTTCAGAAGCATCCAAAACAGACTTCTTCTGGGTCTGTTCTGGATAATCCGGACGCTCATGATCCGGCAGACGGAATCCGATCATTTCGGTTGGGGCTTCCTTGGACAGGTTACCCGGGGTGTGTTCCTCACCAGTTGATTGGTCCATGAGTTCAGAATCACCAAAGCCATAAGCCTTCATGCCGGGGTGTTCACCAGAGGTTGATGGGGTGGCATAAGGGTTCGGTCGGGCACTTACTTGGGTGTTTTCTTGAACACCTTCTTGAGCGGCTTCTTGAGTGCCTTCTCCCCCCGCGCGGTGTTTCCCAGCAGATCCAGGCACGCTCCAATCAGCAGGAGGTGGGGTGCCATAAGAAGAAGGAGTATTTGAACCAGAAGCGGCACCAGCAGATTCAGCCGGCTTCAATGGCGTTTTGCGCTGTGCTTCTAATTCTTTACGGCGGCGCTCACGGGTAGCACGAGATGCTTCCAAAATGGAGAACTTCTTTGGTGGTTCTTCGCCACGCTCCAAAGCTAGTTCCACTGGGGTTTTTACTGGCTCGCGGTTTTCCTGGCGTGGGAACCTTGCGGATTCATCTGGGAATACCTCAGAGACCTTGCGTGGCACGATGTCGTTGAATAGCGCTTCAAGGTCTGGGCGTCGCAGGGTTTCTTTTTCCAGAAGTTTCTCTGCAAGCCGGTCTAGGTGATCGCGGTATTCAGCCAAGATGGAGTAAGAAACCTCATGGGCTTTATCCAGCAAGAACTGCACTTCAGTATCAATGGTTGCGGCGATTTCTTGAGAGTGATCAAGGTTTCCGCCACCACCGCGGCCAGAGAAAGGATCTCCCTGTTCTTGGCCGTATTTCACCATGCCGACAGCTGGTGACATGCCGTATTCGGTGACCATGGCGCGTGCAATCTTGGTGGCCATTTCAATATCTGCGGATGCACCGGTGGTGGGTTCACCAAACACGAGTTCTTCGGCAGAGCGTCCACCCATGGCAAAAACCAACCGGGCGAAAAGTTCATTGCGGTTGTACATGCCCTTGTCATCTTCTTGGGCGGTCATGGCATGTCCGCCGGTGCGGCCACGAGCCAAGATGGTGACTTTGTACACGCGTTCAATATCTTCCAACGCCCACGCGGACAGGGTGTGCCCACCTTCGTGGTAGGCGGTGACTTTCTTTTCTTTCTCAGAGATCACTTTGCCGGAGCGGCGAGGTCCACCAACCACACGGTCGGTTGCTTCTTCCAAAGCATCAGCGGTGATCACGTTGCCACCCACACGCGCAGTAAGAAGTGCGGCTTCATTGAGCACGTTGGCAAGATCGGCACCGGACATTCCGGCGGTGCGCTTTGCCAATGCTTTGATATCGGCGTCTGGTGCAAAAGGCTTACCCTTGGCGTGAACTTCCAAGATCTGTTCACGGCCACGCAGATCCGGGTTGGTCACAGGGATTTGGCGGTCAAAGCGACCTGGGCGCAGCAACGCTGGATCCAACACATCAGGACGGTTGGTGGCAGCCATCAAGATCACGCCTTGACGATCACCGAAGCCATCCATCTCAACCAGCAACTGGTTCAGGGTTTGTTCACGCTCATCGTGTCCGCCACCCATTCCTGAGCCACGGGCACGACCAACAGCATCGATCTCATCGACGAAGATGATGCATGGACTGTTTTCTTTCGCCTGCTTGAACAGATCACGCACACGCGATGCACCGACACCGACGAACATTTCCACAAAGTCAGAACCGGAAATGGAATAAAACGGCACGCCTGCTTCACCAGCTACGGCACGAGCAAGCAGGGTTTTACCAGTACCGGGAGGGCCATACAGCAACACGCCACGCGGGATTTTTGCACCTAGTGCTTCATAGCGGGAAGGATCTTCCAAAAAGTCCTTGATTTCATGGAGTTCATCCACGGCTTCTTCGGCACCTGCAACATCATCAAAGGTGTTGGTCGGCATATCTTTGGTCAGCTGCTTGGCTTTGGACCCACCAATGCCAAACATGCCGCCGCCTTGCATGCGGGTGAGGAAGAACATCAACAAACCGAAGATGATCACCATCGGCAAGATGAAGCTCAGCATGGACATCAAGAAACTATCTTGAGTCACATTGGTGGTGTAGGAATCAGGGTTAGCTGCTTCTACTTTTTCAAAAATCACCGGAGCGGTACGTGCCGGGTACTGGGCGATGATTTCCTCAACGCCTTCGCGTTCCTCCACGGTAATGGGGTCGCGCAACGTGAGTCGGACGCGCTGTTCCCGGTCATCGATCTGAGCTTCGGCGACGTTTCCGGCGTCAAGCTGTTCCATCGCAATAGAGGTATCAACCTCCTGGAAATTCCTGGTGTCACTGCTAAACAGGGACACCAAAAACAGAACGATGAGGATTACGGCTGCGATACCGCCGAACTGCAGGTATTTCTTGTTTTTCATACGCAGTGGCAACCGGCTCAACTAAGGCCGTCTTGCCCGTGCCTTTCTCAGAATTCGAATAAGGGGAACTACTAGACAATTAATCAAACGAAATAGAGGGACAAAACGTTCCCTCTTTTCAACTTTGAGCACTAGTCGGAGTAAACGCGTGGCTCCAGGGTGCCCACATATGGCAGGTCGCGGTAGCGTTCAGCGAAATCAAGGCCGTAGCCGACAACGAACTCGTTTGGAATATCAAATCCGATGTCAAACATGTCAATGCTGGTGGTCAGGCGCTCTGGTTTACGCAGCAAGGTGATCACGTTCAAGGACTTTGGGTTGCGGTTTTTTAAGTTGCGCATCAGCCAGGACAAGGTCAGACCGGAGTCAATGATGTCCTCAACGATCAACACATCGCGGCCTTCGATTTCTTTGTCCAGATCTTTGAGGATCCGCACCACACCTGAAGAAGAGGTGGAGTTTCCATAGGAAGATACCGCCATGAATTCAGCCTGGGTGGGGATGTCAAGCATGCGGGAGAAATCTGCCAGGAAGTAGAACGCTCCCTTAAGCACGCACACCAAGATCAGATCATCGTCAGCGTCTTTGTATTCCTCGGAGACACGCTTGGCCATTTCAGCGATGCGTTGTTTGAGCTTGTCTTCGCTGATCAAGATTGATTCAATGTCATCGCCATATGGGTTGGCTGGAACATTGAAGTCTTTTACATCGGCCATTTCTACGTTGTCGCTCATCGTCGCGTTCCCCTTATTGTCATTCTTGGAGTGGGTGTCAATCAGTGATCTTAAGCTTGCCACTTTGACGCACCACTTCCAACCTTCCGTTAGCGCTTTTACCCACAGCGACGCCACCCTGCCCATGCCAATTTATAAGCAATTGGTCCACGGCTTCGATCTTTCTGGAGTTCACAGCAATTCCGTGTCCCCGCAAAAAATCTGCCAGCATGCGCCGCCGCAGGCCTCTAGGTTCCGCCGCTAGTGCGGTAGGGAACCCATCCTGCCACTCATGGCGTCGCTTTTCGACGTCGCCCTCTACCACTTCGGCATCCTCCACAGCGCGTCGCGCCGCAAGTGCCAAACCAGGTACGGGATCACCCCCGTGGACCTGCGCAAGAAGTGGGATCACTTTGTTTCTAATAGCTACCCGACGATAGGCATCATCGAAATTTTGAGGATCCTGCCACGGTGTTAATCCCAACTCTTCACATGCCCCGTGCGTGTGCGCACGCCGGACCCTGAGCAGGGGCCGGATGATGGATAGCTCCAGGCGTCGAGAAGCATCTTTCATCCCTGCCGGATTCCCACGCAAACCGCCCAGCAGGTAGGTTTCGGCCTGATCGTCCATAGTGTGGGCCACCCAAATCTCATCGGTGAGCTGGGCAAAGGCCTCATACCGGGCTTCGCGGGCAGCGGCCTCCATCCCCTCCCCCGGCGCGACGTGAATGCTTTTCACAATCGTCTGCGCGCCCATGTGGCGGGCCATCGCAGCAGCATTGTGCGCGACCTCGGCAGAGCCGGCCTGCAGATTGTGATCAATACAAATCGCTGTTACCTGCATGTTCTCAGCCAGCGCGGCAGCTACCAACGCTAAAGAATCCGGCCCACCCGACAACCCGATGTGGACAGCTTCGCGACGATACCGGCGCACTGCCTTGCGTAATTCTAAGAAATTAGGGCTTACCCTAGGCAGCTCAAGATCCCCAATGAGGGTAGGCATTTTAGAAGTCCCTCAGCATCGACGCCATCTCATCCAAAGCCTCACGCGCCGGCAAAATTGCCGAATCATTAGACACAAATGCAAAGGTAAATACACGGCCTGATTCTGAGGTCACCACACCAGCCAACGCTGAGGTATCAGTCAACGTGCCTGTTTTCGCGCGCACCCACCCTGCACCGGTCATCCCTTCGTAGCGATCTTCCAACGTGCCTGTTCCATGCGCGATCGGCAGGGAGGTGAGCAAGGAACGCAGCTCAGTTTCCGTTGCGGCACGGGTTAAAATATCGTCCAACAGGCGTGGGGTGATGAGGTTGTCAAAACTTAAACCCGAATTATCCACAATGGAGACATCACTTAAATCAAAGCCTTTGCCTTCAAGGATATCCAGAGTCATCGTGGCCGTACTCGCAGAATCCGTGGGCAACCCTTTTGATGCGGCGACTTCCTTAGCGATGCCTTCTGCCATCACATTGTCAGAATCTTCCATCATCCGAGCAAGGCGCTGATCCAAGGTGTCCGACTCGACGCTGGCAAGCACAGTACTGTCCGTAGTTATTTCTGTGGTGCCTGTGGTCTCTGCGCCGATTCGGTCCGCCAACGCCTGCGCCACATCTAACGCCGGGGTGTGAGACCTCGGCAGATCGCCCTCCGAACCACCAATGCGGCCGGCTTCAATCATCGAAGGCTCAACATCAGCGATATAACCAGCATCAACATCGATTGGATCCCACGTGCTAGCAAACCCCTCATCAGGCCAAATAGAGGTATCGATCAACACAGTATCGATATTCTGGCCTTCAAGTTGTGCTGCCAAATCATCGAGCATCTCCTCACTCAACGTGACATCACCGGCAGCTTTGATCACCACTGTTCCAGGCTGCTCCCCTTCAAGCACTTGCGTAGTGATGGTGTCCTCACGACCAAGCTCATACAAGGCCACCGCGGCAGTTAAGATCTTCGTCGCCGATGCTGGTCTTACTGCGGTTCCTTGATTTTGCTCCCACACAATCTCACCAGATTCCACATCACGAGCAACACCAACGAAAGTGCCCAACCGAGGATCCGCAGCTTGCTCAGTGAGTTGAGCGGTAAGGGCCTCGAAATCTGGGGACGATGCGGCATCTTGTGTTGTGTCAGAGTTAATCGCAGGAGAAAACAACGCAGCGGGCATCTCCACCGTCATAGGTGCCGGATGATCCAGACCAAAACCAGTCTGATTCACCCACACTCCACCACCGATAACAGCCCCCACAGCCACCAGCACACCAACCGATGAGCCCACCCACCATGCATTTTTCATGGGCTCTCCTTTTCCTGCGATTTTAAGCTTAAACAGGCCTCTAACCTTATATCCATCGCCATCTTCTGCACGAACCTTACGCGCGCTTTTCTAAGAATTCCTCCCCCGGGTCTCAGAAATTTCCAAACACGCTAGAATTCAAAAGCAGTAATCAAATTCAACCCGGGAGAAATACCTATGAGCATCGAAGTAACCGTCGAAATTCCAAAGGGATCACGCAACAAGTACGAAATCGACCACGAGACCGGCAAGGTTTACCTCGACCGCTACCTGTTCACCCCAATGGCATACCCACTGGACTACGGCTACATTGAGCACACTCTCGGCGAAGATGGCGACCCATTGGACGCACTTGTCATCATCCCAGAGCCAGTTTTCCCAGCTGTCGTGGTGAAGTCCCGCATCATCGGCGTTTTCAAGATGACCGACGAAGCCGGTGGCGACGACAAGCTTCTCGCAGTTCTCGATGATCCACGCTACGACCACCTCCAGGACATCTCCGACGTTTCCGATTTCCTCAAAGATGAAATCGAGCACTTCTTCGTCCACTACAAGGACCTGGAAAAGGGCAAGCACGTTGACGGTTCCGGTTGGGGCGACAAGGCTGAGGCTGAAAAGATCCACGCTGAGGCAATCGACCGCTACAAGGCATAAGTCTTTTGTAATTTAAAGGCTGCGCACCCCTGTTATCCGATTTTTTCGGCCGGGATGCGCAGCTTTTTGCATACCTCTGGGCCCCAACCCTAAAAAACCAAACATACATGCCAAGATTTTGTATTTTCCAGGAATTTTGGCACGTCAGTCCGGTTTTGATTGAGTCAAACCAAACATACGTGCCAAAGATTCGGGTTTTTAAGGAATCTTGTCACGTGTGTTTGGTGACCGACCTATCCGCCCACAACCGGCCAAAGATAACACCTTCACAGGAGGCCGTTTAAGCGGCTTTCACATACGAGCCTATACAAACACTCATTCGGAAATTTCGACGCCTTAAATCGCCTCACAGCGCATCACCGCAGCTACTCGCCTGATTCTCGGTACCCCTTGCGTAGATCCTCCACAACGCGGGGATGATCCAATGTAGACGGCTCGAGATTCTTAGGCTGATTATCCAACCCGAACACCGCAGCAGCCGCCAAAACCTCATCATTGAGGAAAGTCAGCGGTGGAGTGTCATCCCGCATTCCCAATTCCATATCGGTAGGACCGCAGAGTTGGAAACCCCAATCACCGAAGGTTGGAACATGCACGTGATATGGGATGACTTGGTTACAGCCCGACGATTCTAAGGTTGCTCCAACACGCCAAAACACATCCGGGGTGGTGTACGCGCTGGAAGCTTGCACTACCATGCGGCCTTGTTCATTTAGTCGTGCTCGCGCGAGGGTGTAGAACTCTTCGGAATACAGCCTGGCCATGGTGTCATTGTTGGGATCGGGAAGATCGATAATGATGGAATCATATGTTTCACCGTTGTTTCCACCAGAGCGAAGCCAAGTGAAAGCGTCATCGACAATGATGGACACACGGGGATCTTCCATTGCTCCCCCGTTGTCAGAGCGCAGCACTGTGTTGGCTACTTCAATAACTTCAGGGTCTAGTTCTACTTGGGTGATCTGCATGTGAGGAAACCTGAGAAGCTCCCTCGCTGCCAGACCGTCGCCGCCGCCGATAATCAGCACAGATTCCGCCTCTGGGTTCAGGCTTGGATAGACCAGGGACTCTGTATATCTGTGCTGATCACGGGTGGAATATTGCAAACCGCCGTTGAGGTAGAGTCGTCGATCTTTGCCTCGTTCTGTGACCACGATGTCTTGATAGTCCGATTGGTGTGCATAGATCACGGGATCGCGGTAGAGCTGTGCTCTGGCGGTAGCTACGATCCCATCAGATTTCACTAGAACTGTGGCAAGCGCTGTAATGGCAAGAAGAAGCGCTACTACCGAAACGATGAAATGCGTGCGCGGGAGTAGGTGCCTGAGCAACACACATCCCACAAATAGTGCTGCCACCAGGTTGATCATTCCGGCTGCTGCGGCGCCACGCATCATGCCAAGCCACGGCAATAACACAAAAGGCCAGGCCAGACCACCTAAAAGTGCGCCTAAATAGTCGGCGGCATTCAAGGTGGCGACCAAAGATCCGGTGGTTTTGGCATCGGCAAGCCGGCCTTGCTGGATCATGGTCATCAGCAAGGGCAGTTCAGCGCCGACTAAAATTCCGATCGCAGCGGTAGCAAACACTAAAATCCACAACGATTGGCCAATGGTGGCAAAAGTGAAATGCAAAACCAGCGCGGAGCATCCACCGATGAGTCCAAGCAGGGTTTCCACACCAAGGAAAGTTTGTGCAGGCCAGTTAAGAAACGGCTTGACCAGCAAGGCACCCAGACCAAGGGCTGCTACATAACCTGCAACAATCAGTGAGGTTTCCACGATTCCACCACCGTTTAGGCTGGTAGACAGTGAAACCAGAGCGAGCTCATAAACCAGTCCCGATGCCGCGCAGATAGAAACTGAAACTAATAACAGCCAGCGCCAGATGGGACTTAAGTTCAGATCAGACATGCAGCGTTTACGGCTCCCACCACAATCAGGATCACTGCTGCGACAACCGCGCCGGAGCGTAGTTTGCGGTCTTCAACGAGGTCTCGGAAACGTCCTGGAATAACAACTTCCAATACCGCCATGACAACCACTTGGATGACCAGGCCAAGTACACCAAATACAGCGGTTTCTATCAGACCTTCGGTCAAAATATCCGAGGAAGTCAGCACAGCGGTAACCACAATAATTCCGATGGAAACCTGCTGCGCAGCAGTAATCACAGCAGCATTGGGCAGGTGGTGTACAAACACAAGTTCATGCAGTTTACCTGGGGTGATTAAATCTAAAATCACAAAGCCAACAACGAGGATCACCGCCGCCAGCACGAAATATGCCAGGGTGCTGATGGCGCCGTTGATAAGATAATCGCTCATAATTTTTCTTCCTATTTGACGCCACCGCCGGAACCTGAGGATCCGCCGCTGGAACTACTTGGTGAGGATGGCCCAAAACCGCCGCCGAGCCAAATAAATGCACCACTATTGACGCGATCTAGACCTTCGACAGTGATGGTGCATTCCGGGGTGCCTTCGCCTTTCACAATGATCAAATTTTTCCGGTAGCGCAGATATTCATCACCCGTGGCTGGGTCAGTTGCCCGCTCGGTGGGTGTGGACATGCTGGCGATTTGATCAGCAACTCCGGTTTCACCCGCACACGAGTAGGTTCCGTTGTTACCTGGCCAGCGATCCGAAACTTGACTACCCACTGCGGGTTTCGCCACCACAGCAGCAACCAGACACAGCACGGCGAAGAACAAAAAGATAAATCCTAAGGTTCCGTAATTTCGGGAGCTCATGGTTTGTAAATACTCCTCGTGCTCACGATGGTTCGTTCATCTGGGTAGAGGTGGTAACTGAACCATTCCCACACATCTTCCAAAAATTCTGCCGTTAACGCTGTCAGATGATGGTCGCCTGCGCCGGGAAAACTGGCGATCAACCAGTCATCGCCACCCGCTGCGATTTCCTCGGCAGCACGGGCGAAATCTTCCTCCGACAGCACGGCCACATTGGTTTGAAGCAAGTAATTTTCCCGCGTGATGCTATCAGGCAACGGCCAACGCGCATCTTCTGCTTGTGGTGCATGGCAGGAAATTTCCTCCCGGAAACGCCCCTCGGGCGTTTCAACGGTGACCACATGCGAGCTGCCAATCACCGCTAACTGGCAGGTGCTGGGGTGTGGGGAGGCGTCGATAAGCTTATCGACGAGCACCTCCGGCAAATCCCCATTCCAACTCACGCCGAGTGCTTCGGCGCTGACATCGGCAGGTGTGCAATCTAGGTGATAAATCATGAGGCCTCTGGTGCTGGGTAAACGGTGAGTTCGCCGGGCAGCACCTTCCAACCGAGCGAGACTTCAAATTGTCCATCGGAGCCGTAGCGTTCAAAACTCAGCAACCTATTTCCACCAGCTTCGGCGAGATCCCAATACTCGAATTCTCCCTGATCAGCCACACCTGTGGTTCCTTCTGAGGTGAAGGTGCCCACGCCAGATTCAGTTTTGCGGTACCTAACGCCTTCTACTGTGACTTCACGTGCGGGTTGTTCATCAATGTCAGGTCGAGTAATCCACCATCCGAGGTTCAACTGGCCTTCGTCATACTCCACGCTTAAGTACTCACTGCCCTTGCCACCATCAAGCAGGTACTCGTGCCAAATGTACTGGCCTTGCCTAAATTGAATCGCGCCACGGCACACATAATCCACACCACCACGAGAAATAATGGCACCGGGGCCCAAAATGCGGGCATTAAAAGTGTCAGAACCATCAGCAAACTTCAATGGATCTTGACGCTGCCGAGGCTGCTGCGGTTCGCTCTTTTTCTTCTGCGCAGAAAGATAGAAGAACACAACAGCGATGATCACTAAAATGACAGCCAAGATAAGCCACGTCACATTCATGCGAAACTCCCGTGGGGGGTTGGGTTTGAGATACGTGCCAAGTCTACAGATTGGCACAGCTTCCTCTTATCGCGGCGATGTCATCAAACGTGCGATATGCAATGCCAAATACACAGCCTCATCTTCAGAGCAGGTGGTATCTAATTCCAATTGCAGCATCATGATCACTTTGCCAGCAATGGAAAAAGACACCGGATATTCATCCGCTACTTTGGATGAAAGACTAATTAACCCCTTTTCTGCCTCGTGGGCTTTGCCTTCCCGACCGATCAAGCGCTGCAGCAAAAAGCGCAGGTGGGTGATAAACCGAGCAGCCGTCATGGAATCCCGATCAATATGTTGATCCGGCAAAGCTGCTTCCACCACATCAAAAACCTTGGTGAGCAACGTGGTCAACTGCGCTGTCCTCGCCATGGAATCCTGCCGATTATTCTGCGCAAACTGTGCATTGACCACATGCAACGCCAACGACACTGCTTCATCCTCCGGCAAACTCACCTGTGCCGAATTCTTAATATGAGCCAAAGCCTTATGGCCAAACGCGAATTCTCGAGGATAAAACTGGCTGACTTCCCACCGCAGCGGATTCGGCAAAGAAATCCCTTGAGCAGCACGATCAATGGCAAAACGAATATGATCAGCCATTGCCACCACCGTGGAATCAGGAATATCCACATCACACATAAACTCTGCGGTTTCTGCCAACTCACGAGCCAACGCGATGATCGCCGGATTAAGTTCCGTGATCAACCGCGCTAATTGCTCCGGTGGTTGCATCACCGTTGGGCGGAAATATTCTTGGATCGAGTCGACCTGAACAGCAGCACCAGGAGCACGACCAAAACCCAACCCACGGCCCAACAACACAGCCCTATCTGAACCATTTTCAGCTAGAACCACGTTGTTGTTGAAGACTTGAATAATCTTCCAAGCAGTGTTGCTCACCATTGTCACTCGTTATTCTTTTTCAGGCAGGCCTAGTGCGTTACGTGCAATGACACCTTGATACCAGAAGAACGAATCTTTCCGGATGCGTGACAAAGACTTCAGATCACTATCGGTGCGATCAACATAAATAAATCCATATCGTTTGGCCACACCTTGGTGGGTGGACACCAAATCAATGGCCGACCATGGGCAATAACCGAACATATCGATGCCCTCAGCCCGAGCGTATTGGATCTGCTCAATGTGCTTGCTCAGATACTCAATACGGTAATCATCATGGACACGTCCGTCTTCGGTCAAGGTATCAAACTCACCCAAACCATTCTCCGTCAAGATCATCGGTAGTTGGTACCGGTACCAAATCTGACGCATCACCGTGCGGAAACCATTCGGATCAATGCCCCACCCAAAGCTGGTGATCTCTAAGTGCGTATTCTTCACCGCCTTGTATAAGCCCTGCTCACCCCACGCGATCTGCTGATCGCCGCTGCCATCATTGATTTCTTCCCCTTCAGCAATGGCAGCAACGGTTTGGGAATTGTAGTAATTGAACGCAATGAAGTCAGGCTTCGCGGCCTTCATGATCTCCATGTCACCATCTTCAATGGTTGGTTCCCAACCGCGTTCTGTTAGATATACCCACGCGATGCCGTTGTATTCACCACGAACGGCTAAATCTAGGTACAACCAGTTTCGGATGGCCCACCAATTATCTGCAGTAACCACATCTTGGGGTGCTTCCGTAGCTGCATACACAGGAGCGATGTTTGGTGCAGGACCGATCAAAGCATCATCCAACATCTCATGGCAGGCAATCATTGCTTTGGCCTGTGCCACAAACATATTGTGATTTTGCTGGTACAGATCCTTCTTTGCTTCCATACCGCGAAGCTTGGTGGTGCCCAAAGCATCACCATGCAAAATCATCATGTTTTGTTCATTGATGGTCAGCCACCGCTTCACTTTGGAACCATATTCACGGAACAAAATCTTGGCGTAACGCTCAAAAGCATCAACTGTGTTGCGGTTTCCCCAACCACCCTTTTCATCGAGAGCTGCGGGAAGGTCAAAGTGGTACATGGTCACCAAAGGTTCGATGCCATATTTTAGTAATTCATCGATGAGTCGGTGGTAGAACGCGATACCAGCTGGGTTTTCTTCACCATCACCATCAGGAACGATCCGAGTCCAAGCAATAGAGAAGCGGTATGTTTTTAAGCCCAGCTCTGCAAAAAGCGCGACGTCTTCTTCCACGTGATGGTAGGTATCGGTTGCAACCGTGTAATCACAGGTTCCCTCCGGGTAGCTTTCGCGTACATCAATAACAGAAGGACCCTTGCCGTCCTCATTCCAGGCACCTTCAGTTTGATAGGCCGAGGTGGATGCGCCCCAGAGGAAGTTTTCTGGAAATGGTGGAAGTTTAGAAATATGCATGACTACCTTTTCTTTCTATACGTTTAGTGCTTGTACACATTTGCACACGCACCAAAATTCCTCTTCCGTCACCTTTAATAAGGCCTAAAGAAAAGGAATCTGATGAGCATTTATGCGTGGGCGCTTAAGATCGCTGCTGGATCTGTTGAAGCTTCCGAAGGCTGGATGTGAACAACTTCCTTTCCTACCTCCACTGGCCCAAACTCAGTGGAAGTATCAACGTTAAACTTTGAGGAATTTGTCACCAGCATGATCGTTGATGGATCTAATCCTTTGTCTCGAACCAGATCCAAATCCACCTCAGCCAGTAGATCTCCTGCTTTTACTTCATCTCCGCGCTGTACATGCATGGTGAATCCTTCACCAGCAAGTGAGACAGTATCGATGCCAATGTGGATCAAGACATCTACTCCACCTGCTGCACGGAGTCCAAATGCATGTCCAGTTTTCATGGCAACTTTTACCGTCGCATCACAGGGTGCATAGATTTTTCCGGAGTTTGGCAGGATGGAGATTCCCGCTCCCATTTTTCCACTGCGAAATACTGGATCAGATACCTCAGACAACGCAACCAGCGTGCCGTCAACTGGAGCGTTCAATGTGAGTGAGGAAAATTCTGATTCCAAAGCAGGTACTTCTTCTACTTCGGTTTCTTCCTTAACTTCTGCTGCGAGCTTTTGATCTGCTGCAGCAGTTGCATCGTTTGCCAAGTCTTCTTTAGTCATTCCGAAGAAGTAGGTCAAAACAGCTGCGAGAACAAAGGACACTGCTGTGCCGGCGACAAGCCAACCAATGGTGTTGTTGGTTCCGGAAGGATCAATGCCGATGGGAAGTGTGAGTAAACCTGGTGCACCAGTGCCATAAACCATGGTTGAAGTTGCACCAATCATCGCTCCACCAACGCCTGCCGAAATAACAGCGATAACAAACGGGCGCTTTCTTGGCAGGGTCACACCATAAACAGCTGGTTCTGTAATGCCGAAGATACCGGCCAACGCTGCAGAACCAGACAATGCTTTTTGTTGCTTGTCACGCAGGCGCAGGAATAAGCCAAATGCAGCACCGGCTTGGGAGAGCACTGCTGGGAAACATGCAGCTTTGAGTGGATCAAATCCATTGATGGAAATGTTGTTGATAAACACCGGCACGATGCCCCAGTGCACACCGAAAATCACCATGATCTGCCACAGCATCGCAATCAAAATTCCGGAAACGATCGGTGAGAAATCATAAGCAGATTGCAGCATTGCCGCCAGCCCGTTACCAAGCCATACACCTGCAGGTCCCAATGTTGCCAACGTCAGTGGCACCATGACAGCCAAGACGACCATTGGAAGGATGAAGTTTCGGATGGACTCATGCAAAACCTTAGCTACCTGGCGTTCTAAGAGGGATTGCACCCAGACAGCAATGATGATGGGGATAACAGTCGAGGTATAAGACTGCAGCACCACCGGTATCCCTAAGAAAGTGACGTCATTGCCCGCTTTTTGGAATGCCAGCAATGTCATCGACTGCACTTCGCCATCAACAAGCACGGAAACTGCTTGGAGCTGCGTGTACAGCAGTGCGCCGGCTAGAGCGACTGAAGTAAACACATTCGCACCGAATTTACGTGCTGCAGTAATGGCAAGAATGATCGGCAGGAACATGAAGAATGCATCGCCGGCCGCATAAAGAATCTGATAGGTAGTAGATGTTGTATCAACCCAGTGAGCTGCGGCGGCCACAGCAAGGAGACCTTTTAAGATACCCACACCAGCCATGGGTCCTAGGATGGGAGCAAAAATGGAGGAAACAATATCAACGGCTTTACCCAGGAAGTTTCCGGATCCACCGCCTTGAGTAGCACCTTCTGTATCTGCAGTGATTGCTGCTGGCAAAGCTGCGTAGACCTGTGGAACGTTGTTTCCAATCACTACCTGGAATTGTCCACCAGATTCAACAACCGTGATTACTCCGGGTAGCTTTTTGATCTCTACGTCTTGTGCCTTTGAACGATCTTTAAGCACAAACCTTAACCGCGTTGCGCAGTGAACCACGGAAGAAACGTTGTCTTCCCCACCGACGCGCGACATTATCTCACCCGCTAAGGCTGGATAATCCACTTTTGTGGCCATGATGGACCTTCCTTGAAAAGCTTAAAGGATTGCTTCCCACCTGCTCCAAGAATGCAAAAAACCTGGTCACCGGTGGTGATCACGCAACCTTAAAAGGCTGCACAATCAGCATTGGTGACCAGGTTTTGCTTCCAGTGACTGGAATAACAACCCTGATGGACTGTTGCTTGTGTAACTCGAAATTTACTCTAGATCAACTCTTGTAGAAAACGCAATAGCATTGGATGTGATAAACACCCACGCCATCTATATTTTCCGCAAGAACCCAACTAGACCTGCGAAAACGGAATCGTCGGGTCCTCCAGTTTCTTCGGATCAATCTTTTTACCCTCCGCGATCAGTGGCTTGATGTCATCAAGTACATCCCACACGTTGACGTTCATCGCAGCGAGGATAGTGCTATTTTCATCAATCCAAAACGCCACAAACTCTCGCGTGTTCAGATCACCGCGGATAACTACCTGTTCTTGTGAACCGGTGGCATGGCCGACATATTCACAACCAAGATCAAATTGGTCGGTGAAAAAGTACGGCAAGTTGGTGAACTCAGTTGCTTGACCCAACAAAGATTTCACTGCAGCAGCTGGTTGGTTCAGCGCAGTTGCCCAGTGTTCTACACGGATGCGGTGTCCAAGGACTGGGTGATCATGGTTTGCAATATCACCGACAGCATAAATATCAGGATCACTAGTACGTAAAGTGGCATCCACTAAAACACCGTTATCAATGTCAAGACCTGCGGTTTCTGCCAAATCAACCACCGGGGTCACACCAATTCCGATGACCACGGCATCTGCTGGAACCGCGTCACCGTCTTCAAGGCGCACACCCACTGCTTGTCCATCCTCGGTGACAATTTCTGTAATTTTCACCTCGGTGCGCAGATCAACACCATTGGCAATATGCAGATCTGCAAACACTTGAGCAACTTTTTCACCCAAGATTTTAAGCAGTGGTAGCTTGCCACCTTCCAGCACTGTTACATCTGTGCCAGCTCCACGAGCAGCGGATGCAACTTCCAGCCCAATCCAACCACCACCAATGATGGCTAGCTTTTTGCCTTCGCCGAAGGTGGAACGAATCGCATCAGAATCTTCTACGGTACGTAGATAGTGAACGTTGTTGGCATCAGCACCTGGGAGTGGAAGCTTTCGCACCGTGGAACCAGTGGCTAAAACAAGTTTGTCGTAATCAAGTGTTTCGGTTGCCCCACCAGCATCGACAGTAACTTTATGCCCAGCAGCGTCAATGGAAGTTGCTCGTGCACCTTGACGTAGCGTGACATTGTTTTCTTCATACCACTGAGCGGGATGCACAAGTGCTTTATCAAATTCGGCCTTACCGGCCAGATATTCCTTGGACAGCGGTGGGCGTTCATAAGGAAGATGATCTTCCCCGGCGATCAGCATGACAGATCCTTCGAATCCGCTTTCACGCAGGGCCTCTGCAGTTTTGGCTCCGGCTAGCCCTCCGCCAATAATGAGGACGTTTTGTGGTGTGCTCATGTCAAACTCCTGTTCCTTAAATGTGAGGTCGTTGAATCACGACAGTTAGGAAAACTGCGGCGTCTTCCAACGCAATGAGGCTGTGATGATGCTGCGGGATAACAACGTGATCGTCTTCCCCCAAATCGATCGATTGATCCCCCACGACCAATCGGACCCGGCCCTTCAAAACATGCAGGAGAGCTTCGCCCGGGTTTTCGTGCTCCGATAATTCATGATCTTTACGCAATGCCAGCAATACCTGCGACAGTGAACCTTTAGGGATCGCGCGGAACACGTGAGTTGCGCGCCCACTGTGTGCCTGCGCTGCTTTTTCCATGAGCTCATCTGCACGCTCACTGATATTTACGCTGCTCATCGGTTCGATTGACTCGGACATACCACTTGTCTCCTTTGCGGCGAATGCGCATCAAGAACTGCGCATCACACCTAGGTGGGGCCGTGAACTTTTAATTTGCACTGTTTTTTCCGAGTTTATACAAAGTCGGGTTGAAGCGTCGAAAAGCAATTTATTGCTTGACGACGAGCGCAAGCGTGCCTACCACGATGAGCGCCAGCCCGAGGCTAGCTTTTTTAGACAGCTTTTCGCGGAAAACAATCGCGCCGAATGCTAATGAGACCAAAATGCTGAGCTTATCGATCGGCACGACCACACTAGCTGGCCCATCTTGCAGCGCGCGGAAATAGCACAGCCAGGACAAACCGGTGGTCAAACCGGACAAAATAAGAAAGAGCCAACTACGTTTATCGACCGTAAATATTTGCTTGTGCGTGCGCTGAATAAATACGATCAGCCACGCCCTAACAAGGACGACGCAGGTGCGAATCGCAGTGCCCAAGGTGGATTCAACCCCTTCAATGCCGATCTTGCCAAGGATCGCGGTTAGCGCAGCAAATATCGCAGCCCCTGAAGCATAAAGCAGCCACGACCAGCCATGTTTTTCCGACACCTCTCCCACATCGGTCTTGCGTTCAATCATCAACAGCGTTCCAACACCAATTCCCACCATCGCCGCCAACACCCACGCATTGACCTGTTCGCCGAGAAAGATAATCGCCAGAAGCATGGTAAGCACCGTGCTGGATTTATCAACAGGAACCACCTTGTTGATATCGCCAACTTTCAACGCTTTGAAATAACACAACCACGATGCGCCCGTAGCCAGGCCGGAGAGAATCAAAAAGATCCAGGTACCAGCATCAATATCTTTGATTGCGCTCAAAGATCCAGCCAACGGCACGATCAACCACGCCAGCACCAAAACCACTATGGTGCGAATGGCGGTTGCCAGATTTCAGTCGATATCGCGGATGCCCAGCCTGGCCAGCACCGCTGTCACACCAGCAAACAATGCTGAACCGATAGCAAAGGTCAACCACATAATTTTTTACCGCTCCTATTTATGCCTTAATTGCCTTTAATGTCAGAGGCTGCTGGCCCATCTTGATCATCAAGACATTACAGCGATATATCGCAAACTCACAGTAATCCTGAGAAAAAGCTCGCAGCCTGCACGCTCATAAAGCGCGCCATCACGCAAACCTATGTTTCATAAATTCCACATTCTTAAGGTTAGGCATACCTGATACCAACGGTGTATATTTTCCTTGTTCAAACAATGTCCCATCCAACAAAGGAAACCCCAGTGAAAAAGTCAGCTTTGTTCACTCTCGGAGCCGTTGCAGCACTTCTTTTAAGTGCATGCGGTTCATCCAATGAAGAAACTTCAGCAGAAACCACTTCAGCTCAAGAAGGTGAACAGATCACTTTCACCCACCCAACTATTGATGGCCTGGAGCTAGAGTTTGAAAACCAACCAGAAACCTTGGTGATGGACTGCTACGCCTACAGCTCCTTGCATGAATATGGTCTCAAGCCAGATGCACTCTTTGGCTATGAATGTGACAACTCTGCGCTGATGGGTGACGCTGACACGGCGGGCATTGAAAAGATCGGCCAAGACGGTGAGATCGATATCGAGAAACTGGCTGAGCTTCGCCCCGATGTCATCATTGGCAACGGCAACGCTGATGGTTGGTCTTGGTTCGATGACGATGTCAATGCACAGCTGCTGCGCGTAGCTCCATTTGTGCCACTGCCTTCTGAAGGTTCCATTGATGAAAAGATTGCCGATACCCGCGAGATTGCGGACTTCCTTGGCGCAGATGTAGAAGCAGATAATATTGTGGCTGCTGACGCCGACTTGGATGAGGCTAAAGAGGCATTCACCTCTGCTGTTGATGGCAAAGACTTCAACTTCCTGTTGGCAAGCCCAACTAAGGAAATGCTCTACACCGGTGTCGGTTTCGCACAAGCTGATCTTCTAGAAGAACTCGGTGCAACCATCGTCGGACCTGATGCACCAGCAGAGGGTAACCCATGGGGCAAGGTGGCATGGGAGGATGCTTCCACCTATCCAGCCGATGTCATCTTGGTTGAAAACTATGACGAAGAAGCACCGTTTACTGCTGAACTTTGGGACAACTTGCCAGCAGTTCAGGCTGATCAAGTAAGCACATGGTCATCCAAGGGAGCTTTAACCAGCCGCACCTATGCGGATTGGCTACAAGATCTAGCAGACAAGGTTAATACCTACAACAAGGTGGCATAGCCTTTCATGACAGTCACACAAGATAAGCCAACCGCTCAAATAAACCGCACGGCGGGCTTAATTGTTTTAACCTTTGTCTGCTGTGGGGCGCTAGCGCTCAGCATGGCAGTTGGGTCTAGAACAATCCCGCTTTCAGATATTCTGTTTTACCTCCTAAATCCCGATCCAGCTGATCCAGTCTCCCAAGTGGTGTGGCAGTCGAGAGTGCCTCGCACTGTATTGATCCTTGTTGCAGGTGCAGCGCTAGGTGTTGCTGGAGGTCTCATGCAGGCGGTAACCAGAAATCCGATGACTGATCCCGGGATTTTGGGGGTGAATGCTGGAGCTTCCCTCATGGTTGTTGTCGGACTGGCGTTTTTCGGTGTGACTGATATTTCGCATTACATGTGGTGGTCTTTCGCTGGCGCGACGATCACCTCAGTTGCGGTTTTTGCTATTGGTAATACAGGCCCCATGCGCGGAAGTCCCGTTCGTATGACGTTGTCTGGTGTGGCTTTAGGCGCTGTACTTGGAGGTTTTACCTCTGCAGTATTACTCACCAACTCAACTGTCCTCGAACGTATGCGTGGTTGGTCGGCAGGCACCACAGCTTCGCAACCTCTTGATGCAACGTTATCCATTGTGCCGTTCATCATTGTCGGATTAATCATTGCACTTTCGTGCACGCGAGCGTTAGATGTTTTATCTCTTGGTGAAGCCGCAGCTGTTGCCATGGGTGCCCACCCTCAACGAACCCGACTGTGGGCTTTGGTGGCAATCGCTTTGTTAGCTGGTGGTGCAACAGCAGCTGCAGGCCCCATTGGCTTTATCGGTTTGTTAGCCCCACATTTATCCCGCATGGTGGTGGGTCCGCATCAAGGCTGGATTATGGCCTACTGCGTTGTCTTGGCTCCTGCAATCCTTGGCGTTAGCGATGTCATTGGGCGAGTAATCACCGCTGGTGAAGTGCCAGTTGGTGTGGTTACAGCTTTTGTTGGGGCTCCACTACTTATCTACATGGTGCGTAAGTACCGCATGCCGGAGGTGTAACCCGATGGTTGATACACAAATAAAAAAGCCAACTCAACCTGCCTTAGATTTTGGCCGAAAAATTTACCGGATCGGCCCGAAATCAAGGCCATTTCTGCTGATTAGTGCGCGCACCGCCATCATCACTGGAATTTTATGGATCGCCACTGCCACTTTGGCCATGTATTCATTAGTTAATGGATCTGCCTCAATCACCGTCGGCGAAGCCTTGCAGGCTGTGGCCGGCAACGGGGATTCTTTTACCACCATGATCGTTGTGGAATGGCGCGCGCCCCGCATACTGTTAGCAATTTTGTTGGGCGCAACGTTGGCAATGAGTGGTGCGATTTTCCAAAACCTCACCGCCAACCCACTGGGTTCTCCTGATGTGATTGGTTTTCAAACGGGTTCTTATACCGGGGCTCTTATTGTCATGCTTGTCATCGGTGGTAGTTCCGCAGCAACAATGGTCGGTGCTTTAACAGGTGGCATTGTTACCGCAATGGTTGTATTTTTCTTAGCATCTAAGCGTGGTTTTGCGGGCGGAGTTCGTCTTATCATCGTTGGCATTGGTGTCAGTGCGATTCTGGCGTCCATCAACGTGTGGATCTTGCTTACTGCTTCTGTTGAAGATGCCATCATGGCTAGCTTGTGGGGTGCCGGTAACCTGTCTGGAACTTCATGGAAATCCTTAGCACTGGCAGCAGTTGGTTCCATTGTGTTTATCGGAACTGCGGTATTGCTGGCGCGTCCAATGCGCCTTATGCAAATCGGTGTCCCTTTTGCTGTGGCGTTGGGACAAAACGTCAAAGTTGTACAGATCATGGCCGTTATCGCAGGTATCGGCCTTACCGCTTTGGCTACAGCTACGGCTGGCCCGATTTCCTTTATTGCACTGGCTGCCCCTCAAATCGCTCGCCGTCTTGTCCATGTGGATGGCTTAGCGCTTGCTCCTAGCGCAGCGGTTGGATCCTTCTTGCTTATTCTCGCGGATACGATTGCGCAGCGCATTAATCCAGAATCGCCACTACCAGTGGGTATTGTTACGGTATCCATCGGTGGCGTGTACTTCCTATGGCTTCTACTGAGAGAAGGTCGACGCAAATGACACGTCTTGCCCTAGAAAATGCTCGCCTCGGATACGCAGACAAAGTCATCTGCCAAGATGTCAGTCTAGATGTCCCTGATGGGCAGTTCACCGTTATTGTCGGCCCCAACGCGTGCGGTAAGTCCACGTTGCTAAAAAGCCTTACCCGCTTGATCTCTCCTATGCATGGCCAGATCCTGCTTGATGGCCATTCTTTGCACAATCTTCCTACTCGCGATGTCGCACGCAAGGTTGGGCTTCTCCCCCAGGGCCCAATCGCGCCAGATGGAATCCGGGTTATTGATTTGGTGTCTCGTGGACGATACCCACACCAGAGCTTATTCAAGCCCTGGTCCCCAGAAGACGAGGCGGCGGTTGCAGAAGCCATGGACGCAACAGGCATCAGAGAGCTTTCAGGCAGGCTTGTCGACGAACTCTCCGGCGGTCAGCGTCAACGCGTCTGGATGGCTGTGGCTCTAGCCCAACAAACGCCCATTTTGCTGCTTGATGAGCCAACGACATTTCTTGATGTCAGCTACCAGATTGAACTTTTGGAGCTGTGCCGAAAATTAAACCGAAACAGCGGTCACACTTTGGTTGCTGTCCTGCATGATTTAAACCAGGCTGCCCGCTACGCCGATCACATCATCGCGATGAAAGATGGTGAGGTTGTGGCATCCGGCAGCCCTGATGCTGTTATTACTGAAGAATTAGTACGTACGGTTTTCGGCGTAGATTCCATCATCATCCAAGATCCAGAATCCGGCGCGCCATTGATGATCCCAACGTGGGGGCACGCTGACCACCACTAGCGTGCAAAAGTTCACCACTCCTCGCAATCCCCTCCTGTGGTGACTAACCTCTACAGCATAAACATCTAATGAAGGAGAATGCCCCACATGAAGGAAGTATCTGTCAACGACGTTCCAGCAGGCGCACAGCTGATCGATGTTCGTGAAGTAGATGAGTTCGCTGAGGTTCGTGCACAAGGTGCGATCAATATCCCAATGAGTGAGATCGTTGGCCGAGTTGATGAAATTGATTTAGACCGCGATATTTATGTCATCTGCAAGCTGGGTGGACGTTCCGCCAAGGTTGCTGAATACCTTGAGCAGCGTGGCATTGAAGCCATCAATGTTGACGGCGGAACTGAAGGATGGGTTGCTGCAGGACTGCCAACTGAGTCCTAAATTTTTCCTGTTCAAGATCTCGATGTTCCTTAAATCCACGGAGCATCGAGATTTTTTCATGCAGAAACGTGATGCCATTGATTCCACACTTAAAGGTGGTGCGCTTCTACCCCTGATAGACATTTTTCACCAGAGTCGTTTATTGCCCGTTTAAGGCTTCGAGATTTTCGAATGCGTATTTGTATCGACTACGTGCCCAAAACTCGTTACAAGCGCTTCTGGGGAGGTATGACTTTTGGGGTTCAGCGCCAGAAATCAAACCGGACCAAACCAGGAGACCCAAAATCTTCAAAACCTTAAATGCTGGGTCTCTGTGTTTGGTGTCGCGCTTGATAAACCAAACTGAGAGACCCAGGATCTTAAAAAATCCGAAAACTGGGCACCCCAGTTTGGTCCCAAGCATCGCCCGCAGCAAAACACCCAACCAAGCACTCGAATACTCACCTCCACTTGAGTAACTGTACAAATCCGACGCAACTCGGAGAACTTTCCCGCAATATTGCAATAAATTTGGGCGCCATAAGCTCCACCCCATAAAAAGATCCATCCCTAAAGCCATGGATTACGCTCACCGCCATCGGCACTACCCACCCACACCCAACGCCCCGCAACCAGGCATTTTAGAAACTTACCCCAATCAACAAAATAATGGGCTTTCCCCATGATTCGCTAAGTCCCATTGTTGGCGTTACGCTTATACACATGGCTACGCATCCAGATATCCCAACAGAGCTGCTTGAATCCCCGAGCTATCAACTTGAGCGTCTTCGACGCCGTACTCGTGACCATGTGGAGGCAGAATTGTCTAAACATGACACCACGATGAGGGAATTCTGGACGCTTACGTGTTTGGTCCATTCCAATGCTGCAAGCCAGTCAGTTCTGTGTGAGCTGCTGGCTATCGATGCTTCGGATATGGTCAGACTGGTTGATGCATTAGAGAAGCGCGGTTGGGCAAAAAGGGAACGTGATCCCAAAGACCGTCGGCGTCAGATCGTTGCTTCAACCAAGAAGGGAAAAGCTGCTCAGGCGGACTTACACAAAGTTGTGCTTGTGGCAGAGGATGCTGCGTTGGATGAGTCTACATCCAAGCAGTTGAAGCACCTTCGCAAGTTGGCCGCAGCAATTATCGCTACCGAAGAGGACTAATTTAAACGTGGCATTAAGCAGTGTCCCCGCCCAGTTCCTAAGGTCCGCCGAGGCTCCGCCGAAGCGTACGTTGTGGGACATTTTGGAATCTATCGCCTCCACTTATCCTGAAGCCGCAGCTATTGATGATGGCCAGGTACTTACCTATGCGGAGCTTTTAGAGGAAGTCACTACGCTGGCTGATTCTATGCATACCCAAGGTGTTCGTCGGGGTGATCGCATTGGTATTCGTATGCCTTCGGGTACGCGTGATCTTTATATCGCTATTTTGGCTACGTTGGCTGCTGGTGCTGCATATGTTCCAGTGGATGCGGATGATCCAGAGGAACGCGCTGAGATGGTGTTCGGCGAAGCGAATATTAACGCGCTTTTTGATGCCTCGGGTTTCCATATGATCCGCCCAACCGCAGGTGGCGATACCCGCAGGCCTCGCCTTGATGATACTGCGTGGATTATTTTCACCTCTGGTTCTACTGGCAAGCCGAAAGGCGTGGCGGTTTCTCACCGTTCGGCAGCTGCTTTTGTCGATGCCGAAGCACAGATGTTTTTAGTCAACCATCCTTCTGGCCCACTTGGCCCAGAAGACCGCGTCCTTGCAGGATTGTCTGTAGCCTTTGATGCTTCTTGCGAGGAAATGTGGTTGGCATGGGGACATGGTGCTTGCCTGGTCCCGGCGCCGCGCTCGCTGGTTCGCTCAGGCATGGATTTAGGCCCGTGGTTGATCCGCCGCGATATCAGCGTAGTGTCCACGGTTCCTACCCTGGCTGGCCTGTGGCCAGCAGAAGCATTGTCGCAGGTCCGCCTGCTCATTGTCGGCGGGGAGGCTTGCTCGCAGGAGCTCGTCGAACGCTTATCGACGCCCGACCGCGAAGTTTGGAACACCTACGGCCCAACTGAAGCAACGGTGGTTGCTTGTGGCACACAACTGCACGCTGGCCAGCCAGTAGGTATTGGTTTACCTCTTGCTGGGTGGGATTTGGTAGTAGTCAATGATGCTGGCGACCCAGTTGAGGTTGGTGAAGTCGGTGAATTAGTCATCGGCGGTGTCGGACTTGCTCGCTATTTGGATCCGGAAAAAGATCGGGAAAAGTACGCTCCTTTAAAGTCTGTGGGTTGGAGCAGGGCATATCGCTCCGGTGACCATGTGCGTTTGGAGGAAGACGGCCTGTACTTTGTGGGTCGTGTGGATGATCAGGTCAAAATTGGTGGCCGACGCATCGAACTTGGTGAGGTTGATGCCAATGTTGCAGCACTTCCCAATGTGCGTTCTTCAGCGGTAGTGGTTCAAACCACGGGCGCGGATCAAAAAGTTCTTGTTGCGTATGTGTCTTTGGAAGACGCTGCTGCAGGTTTCGATCACGATGGTGCAGCTGCTCGTCTTAGTGACACCATGCCCGCAGCGTTGGTCCCGCGCATTCATGTGATGGATGAGCTTCCTGTTACTACATCAGGCAAAGTAGATAAGAAATCTTTGCCGTGGCCTCTGCCTGGAACTGTTGTGGAAGCCGATGATCTTAGTGCTACTGAAGCGTGGCTAGCGCAAGAGTGGGTGGATATTCTTGGAACCTCAGTCAGTGATAAAGATGCTGATTTCTTTAGCCTCGGAGGTACTTCTCTAGCAGCGGCAACGTTGGTCGGTCGAGTTCGTGAAAAGGTTCCCACAGCAGCGGTGCGTGATCTTTATGATCATCCGCGTTTGGAGAAATTCGCCGAACGCATCGAGACAATCGCTGCAGAGACCGGTATCTCTTTGGAATCTCCACACGAGGTTGAACAGCGTGTGGTTGTCCCAGTTGCTGCAAGCACGCGGGTGATCCAAACCCTCATTCAGATTCCGATCATGACGCTTCAAGCAGCGCAGTGGCTGGCGTGGCTGTTGTTGGGCAACAATATTTTGGTAGCTTTGGACGTCCAGTGGGCGACACCTGTGTCATGGTGGCTTGTTGTTGCCATGATCTTGATTTTCGCAACCCCGATTGGCAGGCTTCCGATTGGTGGTTGGGGTGCACGGTTAATTACCAAGGGAATAACACCTGGGGATTACCCTCGTGGTGGCTCCACACATTTGCGTATTTGGACTGCTGAACGTCTTGCTGATGCCTCTGGTTCACGCAATATTTCTGGTGCCACCTGGGTGAACTATTTCGCCCGTGCACTTGGCGTCAAGCTTGGCAAAGGGGTGGATCTGCACTCACTGCCACCAGTGACAGGCCTGTTGACCTTGGGTAACAATGTCTCAATCGAGCAAGAAGTTGATATGCGCGGCTACTGGCTCGATGGTGATATTTTGCATGTTGGTGCTATTGAAGTGCATGAAAATGCACGTATCGGCGCACGTTCTACGCTTCTTCCAGGCACTGTGGTGGGCAAAGGCGCACATTTGTTGCCGGGTTCCACAGTTACTGGCGATAAAACCATTAAGCCGGGCTCTCGTTGGGCTGGTTCACCTGCGCAAAAAGTTGGTCGCGCAAAGCACAGGTTCCCGGAATCTCAGCCTCCACGCAGGTCACGCTGGGTTCCCGTATTCGGCGCAACCTCAATTGTGTTGTCGCTGTTACCACTTGTGGCATTGGGAGCTGGCGCTGCGCTGACCTTGTGGTTGGCCACCATTAGCCCCATTTCACTCGCAGTGGGTGTCTTAGTTTTTGCCACGGTAGGCGCTTTGGCTGCGTTTTTTGTCTACACCGGAATCATTTGGGTGTTGGTCAGGCTGCTCCAAATTGGTATCACTGGTGGCATCACACCTGTCAGATCACGGCTTGGTTGGCAGGTGTGGACCGTGGAACGATTGATGGATGATGCCCGCACGTACCTCTTCCCTTTGTATGCCTCTCAATTAACTCCACTGTGGTTTAGGAGTTTGGGTGCGAAGATCGGCAAGGATGTAGAAATCTCCACTGCGGTGATGATCCCGAAACTGGCCGATATCCGCGAAGGCGCATTCCTAGCAGATGACACCCTCATCGGCGGATATGAATTGGGCCATGGTTGGTTGCTCAGCGGTGAAACACGCGTGGGTAAACGTTCCTTCTTGGGCAACTCCGGCATTGCTGGGCCTGAGCGTAAATTGGCTAAAAATTCCTTGGTTGCAGTCCTTTCATCGACTCCGAAGAAGGCGAAAGCTAATTCCAACTGGTGGGGTTCACCACCGGAGCGGATGCGTCGAGTAACCGTGGAAGTTGATGAAGGTGAATCCAAAACCTACAACCCAGGCATGGGAGTCAAAATTGCTCGTGGTGTGGTAGAAACAGCCAGGCTTCTTGCACCGATGACCTCTGGTGTTTTAGCTGCGTTTTCTTTGCTGCTCATGCAGTATCTACTTCAGGAATTCAATATGTGGATCAGCTGGTTGCTTGGAGGACTTATTCTCATGGCGGTCGGTGTGTTAGCCATGGGGATTACGGTTGTGATGAAGTGGGTGTGCGTCGGCAAGCATAAGCCCTCAGAGCATCCTCTCTGGAGCCGCTTTGTCTGGCTTAATGAGCTGCAAGATGCGTTTGTGGAATCCGTCGCCGGGCCGTGGTTCTTGGTGCCCAATTTGGGCACCGGCGCGCTGAATCTTGGTTTGAGTGCGCTGGGCGCGCATATTGGCCGTGGTGCGTGGATCGAATCGTATTGGCTGCCCGAAACCGACCTGTGTTTTATCGGTGAAGGCGCCACGGTTGGCCCTGGCGTGGTCGTACAAACGCACCTCTTCCAGGACCGCGTGATGAGCCTGGATACGGTGAGTATCGCTGCAGGCGCCACCCTAGCGGACCACTCCGTTGCCTTACCGGCTTCGCTTATCGACGCCTCCGCCACCATCGGCCCCGGCTCCCTGGTGATGCGCGGCGACAAGGTCCCAGCGCATACCCGCTGGCAGGGCAACCCAATTGAGCCCTGGATAAACTCCTAAACCCTAGGGCAAGATCTTTAAAATTTTTCCCACCCGCAAGGCGGTTGCCACTGTGTCGGCATACACCTTGCGGGATATTTTTGCACTTCCCCGCATAGATACCCAACGTTGTTCAGCAACATTGCGGATCTCCGTGTACTTCAACATGCCTTCCGCACCATGCCTGCGCCCCAACCCGGACTGCTTCATGCCACCCAACGGTGTAGACACACTCGCCCACGTTGCCGCATAGCCATCATTAATGCCCACTCCGCCGGCTTCTAACTGTCTTGCCACGCCACGCCCAGTCTCTGGGGATGCGAAAACAGATGCATTCAGACCATAAGAAGTGTCATTTGCTTTGGTTACTGCCATCTCAAGCGAGGCCACCTTTTCCATAAACACCACTGGACCAAAGACCTCTTCCGTGCGCAAAGCAGCGCTTTCTGGCACATCTGACAGCACGGTAGGTTCATAGAAGTAGGGGCCCAGATCAGGGCGAGCCTTGCCACCACACAGCACAGTTGCACCAGCACTTTTGGCTTGATCCACAAACTCAGACACTCGGTCAAGCTGTGCCTGATTAATCAATGAGCCCATCTCAACTGACCATTCAAAACCAGCACCCAAAGACATCTGTTGCACACCACGAACAAATCGTTCCACTACCTCTTCATACACTTCTTCCTCGATATAAATCCGCTCAATAGATACGCATAATTGGCCAGAGTTGGAAAAACATGCCTGCGGAAGCTCAGCTATCACATGATCAAGATCAGCATCTTTAGCCACAATCAACGGATTCTTTCCGCCTAGCTCTGCAGAAAATCCCACCAAACGCTCACCTACCTGGCGCCCCAAAATCCGCCCAGTTTTAGTAGAGCCGGTAAACATCAAGAAATCACACTGATCAGCAATCGCCCCGCCAACAACCTCCCCTGAACCAGTCACAACCTGCATCAAATGTGGTGGGAGGCCTGCATCAATAAGTAGCTTCACCATGATAAGGCATGAAAAAGGTGTAGCAAGGTCAGGTTTTGCCACCACACCATTTCCAGCTAACAGTGCTGGGACGGCATCTGAAACACCTAACGTCAAGGGGTAGTTCCACGGCGTAATTTGCCCAACCACGCCTTTAGGAACATGCTGTTGGGTGGTCCTTGTAACGATTGGCAGCGCGCCGGGTCGTTTCTTGTCATTTAAGAACTTTGCGGCGTTGTTGACATAAAACCGGGTAGTGATAGCAATATCAAACACTTCATCAGCTGCCGACGCACGATTCTTTCCGGTTTCTAACTGCACGATATCCATCAGCAGTTCACGGTGTTTTAAAACCAGATCATGAAACCTGTCGAAAATTTTCTTCCGACCTGTCACAGGTGTTTGTGCCCACTGCTGCTGTGCTTGCCGAGACAACTCGAAAGCCCTGTCCACATCTACCTGACCGCCATCAAAAACATAACCAATGGGTTTGCCTGTAAAAGGTGCCTCAACTTTTATCTTTTCGGCATCGCCTTGGGCATTGGCAGTCAGATTTAGCAATGTGTTTAGAAAATTTTTGGGCAGCGGACCTAAAGAGAGACGTTTTAACATAAGGGGTTTCTACTTCCAGCTGGTTTTGTTGTGTGCCCCAGCTTATTTGCTGGTGTCCGCGTTTGACCGCAGTCCACTAAGAAAATTATCTACCGCCCAGGCTGAAAAGCCCGGCTCAATACGTTCGACTTGGATAGGCAACGGCCGTGAAGCAGCAACCAGACCGAAGTGAAACTTCAGTGGTTCTAAGTCAGGTGCGACAAAACCGTGTTTTACAGCCTTGTTTAACAAGCCCGCAATAAGTGGCCGAAGATTACTAATCAGCAGTTCACGGACCTTTTCCACCTTCAAAGATTCCACAACTGTGAGATAAAAACTATCGTTTAACACAGTCGCCTCCATCCCCGATAACGTGTGGCAAATTGTATGCCAGGCTTTTGCTGGGTCACTTTCCCACATTGGATCGAAAGAATCAATGAGAGCCTGAATATCGGCTAAAGCAAGTGGAATCACTTCAACAAGTAGGTCCACCAGGCTAGGAAAATGGCGATGCACAGTAGCCACCCCGACATCGGCTTCAGTGGCTATCAACCTAAAAGACAGCTCTGCATTTTCTTTAAAAATCAAGTCTTTAGCAGCTAAAACTATGGCTTCACGTTTAGCTAGCGCATCTGCTCGCATCTTTAACCCTTGCACTTTTTCTAAATGGAATTCTATGTTCCATTTATCCAAAAATGGAACACCTTGTTCCACCTAATTTAGTTGAGGAGACCGCGTGAGTCTACAAACTGCCGCCACAACCCCTGCCACAGGGGTCGACACCGGCACAGATCACCATCCCAAGGATAAGGCTTGGATCAAGGTGCTTGGTCTTGGATTCGGCATCCCCGTTGCCATCGCACTGATGCTTTTGCCTTCCTGGCGCCAACTACAGCCTCAGGACCACACAACTTAACAATTGCAATTTCAGCACCAGCACCTATTGCCACGGCCATGGAAGATTCCATGAATGTCCAAGCTACCGAAGCCTTTGACTTCCAAACCAAGGATTCAGCCTCAGAGGTACAAGACGCCATCATGCACCGCGAAACAGTGGGCGGCATTGTGGTTGATCCAACCACTCAAACCACGACGATTTACACCGCATCAGGAAATGGCGCCCCCTATGCAACGTTGCTGAATACAATCGCACAGGGCATGCAGGCACAAGGCCAACAGGTTATGGTCGAAGAGCTTGCTCCACTAAGTGAAAATGACCCGCAGGGCACAAGCCTTTCTACCCTGGGCCTCCCCTTAGCTTTCGGTGGCATGATCTCTGCAGCCACTCTCACGTTACTGCTCAAGAACAAGCCTTGGCACAAACTCGCTGGATCATTAATCATCAGCCTTGTCGGTGGCCTCGTGGCTGCCGCACTAATGCAATACGGATATGATCTCTTCCCAGCAGACACTAACTTCTGGAGTGTTGCTGGCACCATTTCCCTAGGCATCGCAGCAATTTCGCTGTTTGTCATTGGATTGGCCGGACTAATCGGCATGGCAGGTGTCGGAATTGGAGCGATCCTCACCATCTTCATCGCCAATCCACTATCGGGCCTTGCTACTGGCTGGTGGTGGTTGCCACAACCATGGGGAGCTATCGGACAGTTCCTCCCCATCGGTGCAACCGGTCACCTTCTGCGCTCTGATCTATTCTTCAACGGCACTGGAGCAACCCAAGAGCTGTGGACACTTATTGCCTGGGCCCTTATCGGCGTAGCCCTGAGTGTCATTTCAGGATTTCGACCTCAAACCCAAAACGTAGCTTCCTAGCTGCCTTAACTAGAAAAACTCCCCTGCTGGGGAGTCTTTCTTTTTGCCATTAGTCACCGATCTGATCGCGCCCACGAAGCACAATCTTCGGATCAGGTTCACCAACCAACTCGTAATCCTTATCCGTGTAATCGAACTTAGACAACACATAACGCATCGCATTAATACGAGCACGTTTTTTGTCATTCGATTTAATAGTGATCCACGGGGATTCATCCGTATCGGTGTATCGGAACTGTTCCTCTTTAGCTCGGGTGTAATCATCCCAGCGATCTAGTGAAGCTAAGTCCATTGGAGAAAGCTTCCACTGACGCACCGGATCAACCTGGCGGATAGCAAAGCGTGTGCGCTGCTCTTTACGAGTCACAGAGAACCAAAACTTGGTCAAACTGATCCCAGAACCCAAAATCATGTTTTCCAGCATGGGAACCTCACGCAAAAACTCTGCATGCTGTGATTCAGTACAAAAACCCATGACTCGTTCCACACCGGAACGGTTGTACCAAGACCTATCAAAGAACACGATCTCACCAGCCGAAGGGAAATGCTGAATATAACGCTGGAAGTACCACGAAGTGGATTCACGTGGTGATGGCTTCTCTAGCGCCACGGTACGTGCACCACGAGGGTTCAGGTGCTCATTAAAGCGCTTAATAGTGCCACCCTTACCTGCGGCGTCACGCCCCTCGAACAAAATAATGTGGCGCTGACCAGTTTCCTTGGTCCAGTTCTGCCATTTAAGGAGCTCGATCTGGAGGGAGCGCTTGACCTTTTCATAGTCTTCGCGGGTGACGCGCTCTTCATAAGGAAAATCTTCCCGCCACGTTTCAATGGGGGTGCCATCAGGGCGCAGCAGTACTGGGTCATCCTCATCCGAGTCATCGACAACATACCCTTCAATTTGAGCAAGATCGATAACAGGAAGTTCATTTTCGTGGGTTTCGGACATGGTGGAAAGTTTACTCATACAGGCCACATTCGGCGCGCCAAAGGTGGAATCAAAATAGTGAATTTGATTTCAGGGACGCAAAAAGCTCCGACCTTTAGGGTCGGAGCTTAATACTTAAAATTTAGTGACTTTAAAAAGTCAGACTAAATTACTTGACCAAACCGAGAAGGTTTGCAAGGTGGGAAGCGATGCCACCAAGGGAGTCAAGAAGGCCACCGTCGGTGAACAGTGCACCGATGATGCCGGAGGTGGAAAGAACGTTAAGGTTTTCGAGGAACTCCATTGTAAAACTCCTTTAGGATGAAAAGATTAGAATGAGTTGTTTTCTTGATCTTGAGTAGCCGCTCTTGGACTACTTAAGATTTTTCCTAATTAGGAAGAGAGGTTGTTGAGTGCCTCGCCGGAAGCGTCAACGCCTTCACCGAAGTCGTAGCCGAAGAGCTTAACCAAGAAGCCAGAGAACTCTGAGAAGACCTCGACGTTGGTAGCGAAGGTAGAAAAGTCCTTGAGGTTTGAGATCAGAAGGGAAAGATCCATGAGAAATCTCCTTGAGAGGACCAGCAAATTTTGCTGGTGATGGTTGCCAGTTTGCTGACGCCCTCAGGACGTCACTCAATTATTCAATCACATTTTGGCAACGCGTCAAGGCGAATCCGAAAAAATTCCCAGCGCAATTTCTATCCCAACTCAGCGAAGGATAATTTGGACGACATTGACCAAAATAGGCGCTGAACTGGAATAATGGCAGTTTCTTTATAGGAAAATCGGGAAACTTATCAGTCAATAGTCATGTTTGTGTAACAGTACTTAATGGCGTCTCGATTAAAGCGAAAATTTGGAAAACCACTTTTCATACATGCCCCAATACGGGGGTAATTTTTAATATTACCTAATTGGTGCGGTCGAAAAACTCATGTGGAATCAGTCGTTTTTATCAAGATTTGAGATGTATATCAGGTTAACTCTAGGTTGCCATATGTGTCACTTCAGGCTCCTTCAAGATGGTGAATACTCAGTTTTACCATAGGGCTCCACCGCCGAGCTCCGGCAGAATCAGCGCATCGATTGCCCCAACACTGAACAATACGTAGCCCTGGGAGAGCCTCAATGGCGAGTCCCTAAGTTCTATTTCTCAGCGTTTACTTCTCGGCCGCTAAGGCCTTATTAGCGTCTTCCCAACAGGCGACTTCACGTGGTCGACTTCCCTCGGCGATAAGTCATTTTCGTAGCGAAGTCGCCCCATAAGAAGTTGAGCGTGAGAAGTCGTCATCGTGAAGTCGTACTGTAGTACTCCTGAAGCTACGCTTTGGCTAGTTTAAGTTCGAGATCACACTTCCAATGAACCCCAATTGCCAATGGGGCGCCTTTGGATTTGGTCAAACAAGTTGATGGGAATCGGGATGGAGACGTCGAAAAGCAATAGTAAAGCCCTCCCGCAAGTGTTGCGGGAGGGCTAAAGGAAATGGGGCTTAGAAGCCGCCCATTCCGCCCATCTCGTCTGCGCCTGGCATGCCAGCAGCGCCAGCAGGCTGTGGCTTGTCAGCAACGACAGCCTCAGTGGTCAGGAACAGTGCTGCGATGGAAGCAGCGTTCTGCAGTGCGGAGCGGGTGACCTTAACTGGGTCGTTGATGCCCGCAGCCATCAGGTCAACGTACTCGCCGGTTGCAGCGTTGAGGCCCTCGCCCTGTGGGAGCTGGGAAACCTTGTCAGCAACAACGCCTGGCTCCAGGCCAGCGTTTGCAGCGATCTGCTTCAAAGGTGCAGTCAGAGCTTCACGGACGATGCGAACGCCGGTTGCCTCGTCGCCGGAAAGCTCAAGATCATTGTCCAGGACGTGAGCAGCCTGCAGCAGCGCAACGCCACCGCCTGCAACGATGCCCTCTTCAACAGCTGCCTTAGCGTTACGGACAGCGTCCTCGATGCGGTGCTTGCGCTCCTTGAGCTCAACCTCAGTTGCAGCGCCAACCTTAAGAACTGCAACGCCGCCGGCAAGCTTAGCCAGGCGCTCGTTGAGCTTCTCACGGTCGTAATCGGAATCAGAGTTCTCGATCTCAACGCGGATCTGGTTTACGCGGCCCTCGATCTGAGCCTCGGAACCTGCACCATCAACGATGGTGGTGTCGTCCTTGGTGACAACAACCTTGCGTGCCTGGCCCAGAAGTGGCAGATCAGCGGTCTCAAGGGAGAGGCCGACCTCTTCAGAGATAACCTGGCCGCCGGTCAGAACAGCGATGTCCTGCAGCTGTGCCTTACGGCGATCGCCGAAGCCTGGAGCCTTAACAGCAACAGACTTGAAGGTGCCACGGATCTTGTTCACAACGAGGGTGGACAGTGCTTCGCCTTCAACATCTTCAGCGATGATCAGCAAAGGCTTGCCGGACTGCATGACCTTCTCCAGCAGTGGGAGGAGATCCTTGATGTTGGAGATCTTGCCGGAAACCAGCAGGATGTATGGATCTTCCAGAACAGCCTCAAGGCGCTCCATGTCGGTTGCGAAGTAACCGGAGATGTAGCCCTTATCAAAGCGCATACCCTCAGTAACCTCGAGCTCAACACCGAAAGTGTTGGACTCTTCAACGGTGATGACGGAATCCTTGTTCAGCTTGCCGCCGCCTACTGCGTACATTGCCTTAGCAATCTGTGCACCGATAGCTGGGTCAGCTGCGGAGATACCAGCGGTAGCAGCGATCTGCTCCTCGGTCTCAACTTCCTTTGCAGCTTCAAGCAGCTTCTCAGAAACCTGAGCTACTGCCTTTTCGATTCCGCGCTTGATGCCCATTGGGTTGGAGCCAGCAGCAACGTTGCGCAGGCCTTCCTTAACCAGAGCCTGTGCCAATACGGTAGCGGTGGTGGTACCGTCGCCTGCGACGTCGTCAGTCTTCTTAGCAACTTCCTTGACCAGCTCTGCGCCGATCTTCTCGTAAGGATCCTCAAGCTCGATCTCACGTGCGATGGTGACACCATCGTTGGTAATGGTTGGGGCGCCCCAAGCCTTTTCCAAAACGACGTTACGGCCCTTTGGTCCCAAAGTAACCTTAACGGCGTCAGCCAGGGTGTTCAGTCCCTTTTCTAGGCCACGACGTGCTTCCTCATCAAAGGCGATGATCTTTGCCATGTGTTTGTGCTCCTGAAATATTTGTAGGACGACACTCACGTCTTCTGCCCGGTAGGCGCCCGCGACGGCACGGTTAGTGAGTGTGGACCAACCTCACCCACCAAGCAGTTGATGATCATTATTGGCACTCTGAATAGCTGAGTGCTAACTACTTTTCTAGCACTCAAGGGGTGCGAGTGCAAGATTTCGACGCTTTATTGAGTCCTTAAATGCGCAAGCTGTTGCGCAACTAAATGCGCGACCAGATGAAAACCATCACGAGCACAATAATCACAACGGCTAAAAACCCTGAGCCAATCCACGCAATCGCTGAACGATTCCGAGCCCGGCGCCGTACTTGACGCTGCGCTTCATAATCTTCCTCCGCACGAACCGCATCAAGCCTCACGCCATCGGCATGCTGAAAACTCATTTAAACCACCTCAAAAATCCACGCTTCTTAGGCTCTTCTGCCGGCAATTCCTGAGGCTCCGGCATCGCAGGGACCGGCTGAGCGGGATGACTCGGCTGGCTCGGCACCAAATTGCTTCTCGACGCCTCCAGCCCCTCCAAAATCCCAACTTCTGAGAACAACTCTCTCAAAGGATCTAGACAACGAAATGGTGCGATACCGCTTCGGTTAATGCGATCACCTTCAGGACTTGCTCCCAAAGGCGACACCGCAAAGCACTTGACCGGATAAGAAGCGTCACCAGCTAAAGGTTGGTTGAGCTGATTCAATAAATGCGTTGCATCCAAGCACTGCAGCATGCTTCGGATTTCCAGGTCCAAAATCTCCCCAGCAACGCGGTCATAAGGACCATCAAGTGGAGCGCTATCTCGGCGGAACGTTGCCCCGAAATTGCTCATCACACGCTGCCAGTTGACCATATTTGTTCCTGAATAATGCAGGTGATCTTGGTTTACTTCAGATAGATGCTGCATGGTGTCAAACTTTGACATGCATAGGGAAATCTTGGGTCGATGTTCAGGTCCCAACACTCGCAGTACGTTTCTCAGCACGACCATCGGACCATCGGTTCCTACGTCATGAGTAGGAACGGAGCCTTCAAGCATCTGTCGGATTCTTGGAACAGACATTGGATCAAACAGGAACAAGATGCGATCCGCTTCCTGGAAAAATTCCAATTCTGATTCACGATCCGAAAAATTCTCTTCCTGCAGATCTTCACCCGCGACATCTCTAAAAACTACAAAGAGTCGCTGCTCTGGATGATTCGACGTAGAGATATCAAAAATCAACGGACGTTGCTGATGCGCATCAGGAGCAGAAGCTGGTGGCGTTGGTGGAAGCAGCCCCATCTGTTCAAACAGCGGCTTTTCATACTTCTCCTGGTAAATCCGCTTCGTGTACTCATCGGCATATAAAAAGGATCCGCCGTTAGCAACAACAAGTTTGCGCAAGAGCTTAACAATCACCGCGATGTACATACTTTTTCCCGATGATCGATCACCTGCCATGGCAAAGGTCAACGTCCCGGAATTCTGCCATCCGTCTGGCAAGGTTGCGTCCTGAGTCGTTGCATCAACAAATGGTGATGCGGTGGCTTCTGGGTTCGGTAAAACTTTGAACGTAAATGGGCACCGCGTGGGAAGTAGACCAGTGTCAGATTGGTAAAGATCGGGAGCGGTCATGCCTGTAAGTCCTCTCGTTGTACAGCCGACGTCAACGCATTGAACATTTGATGTGCAGGTCCAGCTAGCAGACGCTGATCATGATTCTTGACAGCGTTTATAAGCAGTGAATCAAAGTAAGTAAAGCTGGTTCCGTGATCCACCAATGGTTTTCTGGAACTTAGAACATGTAAATTGTTGGGCAACTTCAGTACTTCAGCAGGAATATCATCAGAGATCACCACGAGAGCATCTTCAGGTGAAATCTGGTGCAGATCGCAGTTCCACCCCACTTCTCTTACCGGCGCGTACTTTTCCGAAAGCTGGGCTATTTCTTCAGGGTTAGCAACCCGAACCCGCAGGTCAGTAGCACTGCTGGTCATCACGTGAATAGCACGTCCCTGACTGACTACTGATAAAACACCTGTGGCAAAAGAACACATGAGATCGAATACCTCACGGCTTGTACTCGCTTTCATCGAGGATGTCTTGTCCACCAATACTGTGACATTAGCTCGAGCAATATCAGCTGAGCCGTCCTTATCGATTGTGCGTCCCAAGGCTGATCGAACTGCTGCGGCTTCAGAGTCCAAAGAACTATCGCTGCTGACATCCCCAGCCTGCAAACGAATCATGTCCTGGCCTGGGAATACATTAAGAATTGGGATCGAGCGTAAACCACCGATTGGGTACGTTGGAAGCTGCAGCGTGGTTTCTTGTCGTCCTGCTTCCTGGATTACCACGGACACATATAGTTTGGTTCCTGAGGGGAATTCGCCTGGACCACCATCAGGAAATACCGTGACCTCAGTGTGTCTTTGAGGATTACGGATCCACCAGGTGTTCCCGCGTCGATTGGTCTCAGTGGAAGGAACCTCTACGCGAAATCCCACAGATGCGCTGAGGTCAAATTCAAGCCGTGCAGAAAACCCCTCGCGTGGGATGTCATAGGTCTGGTTGGAATCTAATCGAATCACGTTCATGACCGCATGTCCTCTCCACTATTATTCCGACTAATTGTTTTGATGATAGCTTGCGCAACCACAGCAAAAATCTTGTTCACGTCCCTATCGCGGGATACTTTCTTATTAATGACATCTCGCTCGATATAGCTACGGTAATGCTGGATTGCCCGAGCACTGCTGAGCACCAAAGGTAGATCATCGAGTGCGATCTGTTCACCGAATCTTTCAAATCTCCGGATATCTTCCGTTTTTCCCTCTTTGCGCGTTGATTGCACAAAACGCGATACGGAATCAACCGTCAATGTGCTGAAAGCCCTGTACGTTTCGTCTTTTCCAAACACTGCGATGGCAAAATAGACCCGCAAAAGATCCCACATGAAGTGGTTCCTTCCAGTCTGCACAGACACGCCGTTGTTAATTCCAGCAATGATTTGTTGAGCTTGAGGCGTTTCTAGCCATGCTTCTATCTCAGGCAAAGACTTATCTCTGCTGACGTGCAAAATAACATGATCCAGCACGATTCCTACAGGTGCCCTATTCCTGGCATCACGTTCTGCGTCGACAAGCAGCTCTCTCAAGCGGGGATGTGCATCAGCGCTAAGCCTCACGCGTCGCCAGTTGGCAAGCGCTGGGAAATCCGAAAAACTACTCCGGAAATACGGATCTGCGGCGTTAATACTTGTCGCAAGTTCTGTTTTCAGGAGGAAGTCCAAATAAGAAACAAGATCCTGTGCTGGCGAATCATGCAGTTTTTCAATACTGCTGATCGCTTGTTCTGACATATTGCTGATCCTGCGTCTGCTATCAGGAAGCCTCCGAAGGCTTGGCCAATCGTGTGATTCTGATGCCCGTCGAGGATTATGAATCACTTCAGATGCGCGCGCCCAAATTTCATTAGGGTTGGGTGCTGGTTTAGTTGATACGGCCTGGGTAGCAAGCTTATCTGGACGCTTTCCAAACATATGCTGATCAGCAAGTACTCGTATAGGATGCGTGCTGGAAAAACGACCGCTTCGGATAAATCGTGCTAGACCGTCTCCAAATTGGGCTAGCTCTTTTTGGCTGTTATCCAAATTCTCGTTGGCACTGATTAGGCCCGCGACGATTTCATCGGCATCAAAACCATCAGCATAAAGCCCCTGTGTCATCCTAGACCAGGATCCTTGTGGAGCAGCCTTTGCATGCTGTGGATTTTCTGGATCTATAATCACAATCCTTGGATGCTCAGCGAGCAACTCGCGGTCAATTCCTGGGACAACAAACAAGGAACGAGCATCCATCGATTTATCTGGAATCGGCAAGGTTGCTGCACGTTCAAATGTAGAAAAGTGCAACAGTCGCCGAGCTTCATTTGGAGTCAAGGTCGATGACAACGCTTGGATCCAATAGGCTGCCTCGTTTGTGCTGTTTAGAATCAATACAGCTGTTTTCTCCCCTGCTTGGAGGACATCTTGAAGCTGGTAGAACACTTGCCTGCGATCACCAAACATGCTGTCCACCATCATCCATGCCAAAGACAAATCAGTCATCGGCCCGATTCTGGGTTCACCAGAATCTATAGGAAGTTCTGAAGCATTAACAGCAGCGGCACGAAAAGGGGTGAGCAAATCAGGTGAGCGATACAAGGAAATGGGATAGACAGATTCCAAAGGGCTTTCTAAATCCCCATCGATGACTGCATGGGTAAATACATTGCCCGGACGACCCGTAGCGTCCTTGCCTGCAGGGACAGACTGCATGATCAACGATCTACCTGGCAATGGACGGTATTCAAACCTTCTTGGCAACGCATCAATATCTTCTGAAGAGATGAAATCATCAAAAGGCGTCACCGTTTCAATGTGAGTGGGCGCTACCTCCGCGATGAATTGACGGTCTTCTTTTGTTGCTTGCGCAGACCAAGTTCCCACCTTCCATCCACCTCTGCCTGCAGTTCCTTTAAAGGATGCGTAGGTGACATGAGTCCATCTCATAGCCACGGACAACTCACCTGCTTCCGCCGATCCACGTTCCCAAATTGAGTAATGAGGGAGCAGGATCGATGAGAGCCTTCACATGGGTATCATCGGATTCTTCCTGATGAATAAACAGTCGAAAATAACTGGTTGATGGCAGGCTAGCTATCTTTGGGTCAATTTCCCAGAACTCAACTTCTGGTTCCTGCTCAGAACGCAAAGAGGAGGAACTAATGCCAGCTAAAAGGTCAGCGAACTGCTGGTTTTCGCCGTCATTGATAATCTTTCGAGTCATCACTTCTTGACCATCTTCTGGCTCCAGTGGAAGACGAGACGGGTGGATGCGCAAAGAGAATTGGTTGAACTGCTTATTTGGTCGCTCGCTGTAAATAGACAGGAATAAGCGGTTTTCCCTCAAATGCAGTTTGTAACTGAACTTATCTAAACCTCGGTAAGCGAGGATTTCTGGCTGTCCCCAGATTTGGCGTCCTTCGTAGACTCGGGAGGCAAACAACGCAACATCACCGGCGCCCGGTAGTTTGACCCGCATTCCTCCTTCCTCTTCATAGGCTTCCCTGTGAATGGAAACAAGGCTGGAACCTGGGGTATCCGTAGTTGGCCCAATTTCATGACCAGAGCCACGCTCGCCAAAAACAGCGGTGACCTCGTGGGCTTCTTCAGGCCAACCAAAAGTAAGCAATTGGTTGTTCACACGCTCATATAGCTTCGGACGGCTAATCTCTCCCACCCGAACACGCGAATAAGTTTGTCCGACTTGAGCTTGGTTGCCCACCACATTGACTGGTGTGAGGAAGATGGAATACCAATCTTCAGGCCAAATCACATTGCAAGATGTTTTTGTATCCTCGAGGTCATTGGCCCAATCTCTGCGCGCTAATCCAAAGCTTTCCAGCTGGTCAGTTTCAATCGCGTTGAATTGCAGATCGCTTTCTGGGGCTTCCTGTGTTCGGTAAATCCATACCTCACCAGAGTGGGGAGCGTCCCACGTCACGTGAAAACTCGTGCTGAATCCGTCGAAAAGCTCTTGAATCGCAATTGGCACTTCGACGACTTCAGCTGGGACGTCGATGACGAACTCCTCTGAAGGCGCTGAGCCGACCAATTTTCCGTGGATTTCTGCAAACCGGCGCGCAACAAATTTGTATTCGCGGCCGCGGTGCTGCGGGTGGAAGCGGAATCCCTGGAAGTTGTTTTTATCGGTGGCGATCTCATTTCGAGATGCCGTGACCAAACGTTCATTGCTTGGAGCTGCATAAACAGCAACGCGGTGGGTGTGTTCAGCAGGAGCCCACTGCCCCTTGACCTCTGAACCTGCCACCGATAGTTCGATATTGGACACAGGGTTGATAAACACGGACTCCCCGACCAACTGTGGTTGAGAATTCACAGCGGCGGACTCAGTTGTACCCTCATACATCCACACCTGATACATGCGATATGCAGTGGTTAAAGGTTCTTGATCAACCCATTGGCTGCCCACCGTGCTTACGCGGTGTTCACCTAGATCGGGGTCTTGCTCAAAGGCGACCTCATCACTGACAACGCGGAACACTCGGGCTGCATCTATAAAAGGGTCCGGTGCATCCCATTCCAGATCAAGACCACCAGTAAGGTTTGCAGTAACCCGCAGGAATCCACCGTGGACGTGCCTGACCTCTGCAAATCCATCAAGGCGAGCGAACTCGTAGTCCTGCCAATTACGAATATCACGATCAAGTGCCGGTGTTTCAGTGGTTGCAGAACGGTGCGAACCTCTGCTTTGGCGTCGTCGACGAGGCATAGGCGCAGGTGCAGGTGCAGGTGCAGGGACCTGGGTTTCGGCTTCGGCTTCGGCTTCGGCTTCGGCTTCGGTTTCAGCAACGCTCGTTTCAGTTACAGGTTCAGTCTCCGGTTCAGGCTCTTGTTCAGTCTCCGGTTCAGTCTCACTTACTTCTGTGTAGTGATAATCAGCAGGTTCATCCTCGTACATCTCTTGGCCCACGTTGGAATCTTCAAGTTCACTATGCTTGTCAAAATCAAGGTCAGGGGTAAACATCGCCTCGTCAGTTCCCTGTTCAATGACATGGAGGGTCCCTACTTGGACATAGCCTAAGACTCGTCGAAGAGCTGTCGCCCACACTTGAAGTGCTGGATAGTCGCCCCCAGGTTTAAGCTGGTCAGGGTCTTTTGCGGTGGCGAGTAATTCCTCGTCGGTGGGAAGCTGATCTTCGGTGAATTTTGTGCGGGCGATATCGCGCCAGGTTTTAAATGCACTGAGAATTTGGTATTCGCTAGCCATTAAAACTCTCCCGTACCTGGTAGTTCTGGCCGATGTGGTGAATGATTACCGCGGTCGAAAAACGGTGAATCCACCGGGTTTTCGGGACGGAAATCTTCATTGGTAGGCATGCGGTCGAACAAGGTTGGATCGAAGGTTGTGTGTTGAGGTCGGATAAATGAAATATCAGAGTCTTCGGCAGGCTCGCTGATTTGGAGTAGGACTTCGCTGATTCCGATTGCATCTGACTCGTTTTCCTGTGGCTGATACATGCACAGGGATGGATCCAGGCTAAGAATGCCTTTTACGCGACCTTTTTCGCTGGCTATTTCACCGTTGAAAAATCCGACATGTACTAGATCCTTCAGTGGCTGCTGATATGGGGCATCAACTTTTTTACCTGCACGATAAATCTGGAGGGAATTCAAAATTCCGGAACGGACTTCTAGGCTTTCCTGGGACAGTTTCGTGGTGATGTCGTCCCAGATCTGCACACTGCGGTCTATCTGGCGGTATTGATCGCCACTGAGATATTCAGACAATCGAGCAAGATCACCATATGAGCCTTCGCCAGTGCTGCCGAAGAGGGTATTGGGATTAATGCTATTTCCGGTCTCAGCTGCCAAAGCATCGGATGCATCATCTAAAGCAGCCATCACGCTTGTGCTCATCCAACCTTGTTTATACAGGTCTCGGCGGAATTGTCGGGTCAGTTTCTCCACCGCATCGGAATCTGGAATGGCTTCAGCGAAAATAACTGAATCGGGCATCGAATTTATGGGGATTGGTGATTCCCTGCGGGCACGTTCAATATTTCCGAAAGGTCGTTCCAGCAAAGAACCCATAATTTTGGATATTGATAAAAACTGTTGATATCCCACCTCGATGCGCAACTGTGCAAGTTCTGAGATCTCAACGTTTTTCTTTGCGGCATCAAGCTCGGTAACCAGGTTTTTTCGCAGGTGAGTGAAACGAATTTCATCACGGGCTTCGCACACACATTGCGCAATCCAACAAAACAGCCAGATGCCAAACCAAATGCCAAAGAATTTCCATTTGAATGCTTGATCAGTTGCAGCGAAACTTGTGGCCCACCGGCTGATTTCCGCTGAGGTTTCAGCCAAGTAGTATTCAGCTGCCCACCACACGCCGAAAATCGCTGCGGACCAGAAGGATACCCACCCCAGCCACCTAAAGATTCGGGATCCTAAACCTGTACCGGCATAGGATTTTCCCTGTTGGGACAGACGGCTGACTTCTCGGCGCCATTGAATTTCCTGGGCTTCCATGTCGCGTTTTAAATCTTGCAGGCCGGAGCCAACAAAGTAGGCAAAACTCTTCGAGTTTTGGTCTTGCCAGCGCTTGAACTCACCGATTACCTGTCCCATTCCGCGCTGCCCGCGGTCGCTTTCTTTTGCTAATCGACGCTCAAACTCAGCGACACCTTCCAGGTCGTACGGGGGTACCTCTTCGACATCTACTGCCACTTTGACTTCTACGGGCAGGCCGTCACCATAGTTGGTTTCTGGACCTGGAATAACATCTGCGCTGCGCCTTGCCACAACGACTCGTTGGGATTGTCCAGTGTGAACCACAGCTGGTGTTCTAAAACCATTTTCACCGTGAGCTATGAGTCGAGGTTGTGCATCAAGAAGACTCATCGCGGTGTTCGCATACGCCTGCCACAAATCTTGAAGATCGGCAGCATATCTGATTTTCAGGTCCTCAGTCTGCACCGCTTTTTGGTGTGTTTTTCCATCTAGAGCAGTTGCGGTGACTCGATCTCCCACTCGCGTAGCTGAACCGGAATTGCCGTAGATGCTGGCTTGAAGCGCATCTTCTGCAAGAGTTTTTGATTCAGCAGAAAACTCGGCAAAAAAACGGTTGGGGGTTGTCACCATCTTCTTCAACCACGTGCTGAAGAACTGCCTCACAGCGGCACTTCCTGAGATCATTTTCGTTTTCTCAACGTGAGCTACGATTTCTTCCCCGATCAGTGGGGTTCTAAACTCGTCGAGAATTTCACGTGCTGCTTTTTGCGCGAAGGTATCTGGGTTCTCCGCATACTGCGCAGTCCGCTCCTTTCCTGGGACATCCAGGCGAGGCAGCGGGTTTTCAGCAGTGCTGAGAATCTTTTCCTTCAGGCGTGCTTGAACTGCTTGCCCATCAATGCGCCTGTAAAAAGACCTCACTAAGCGGAAGCTGGAACCTTTCGCTGGCACAAGCTGTTCGATGGGGGCAGAGGTACTGCCTTCCCACAGTCCATACAAGCTGGCGATATTGGCCACGCAATGCAAGGTAAAGCGGTGATCGTTAAAACCATGACGGTAGGTCACCGTTGCAGTGCCAGGGCTTTGGCTATCTTCGGGTGCCAACATCAGGTTCACATAACCACGAAGAATCGGCAGATCTTTATCCAGCGGTGCGCCTACCGCACCAATCATCACGTTGGATCGATGAATCTGGTGGTGGGAACACACGCTGTCGATGATTCCAACCAGTGGATTGAGTTCCTCAGCATGAAGCATTCCTTCTGTGCCATCGATAACGTTGATGACCCCGAGATGCAGCTTCGTGGTACGTGACCTAGACACCAACTCATTGAAGGGACGTCGTTGGAGCTCCGGGAGGCCTTCGTGGTTGGTGGCCAAATGCGTGACTTCAGATGACGATTCGTGGAAACTGTCAGCATCAATCCACACCAGATTGCGCACCAGGCCGGTTTCCGCGAAGTCTTCCAGGGTCTGCCTGATCCCTTCAGAGGTCAGGCCCCTCCCCAGGAACACCGTTAAAATGGTGTCCTGCGAATAGGCATCGGACATTTAGAACTCACCCTCACCAGGAAGAGAAGGTCCTGAAGACACATCACGGCGAGCTACGTTCATGTCTACAACTTGCGTTGATGGAGGGCCTGCAGCCAAGCACTTTTCCAAGATGTCGATGATTTCTTGGGTGCCATCGAAAACATCGGCTGCAATATCAGCAAAGACTGGAATCTGTGCAGCTAACTCACGGTCTTTGACGTCACCGAAAGGCCGATCTGCGGTGGTAAATAGTCGGCCTTGGCGCAGTTTGTCACTTGGAACGTAGTTTTGTGCGATGTCGTTTTGGCGTTGCAGGAAGTTCTTCGCAGCCTCGAAACGTGCTGCTGGGGTGACACCAGCTTCGGTTCCTGGGATTTGAAGGACGTTTCCGGCCATGCGTTCGCCGTCGAAAAGCCATTTGTGCAGCAACTTCTCACCGCGCGTGGTGCGGCCCGGTAGGGATGGGCTTGCGGCGTCATCCCACAGCTGGCGGAGTTGAATGTAGGGCTCAACGGATTCAAAGACGGGGCGTTCCCCGGCGCGTGCCCATGCCAACGATGCCGACTCTAAGAGGTTCGGTAGCCAGTCCAGGCTTCCGCGGAAACGGGAGACTGGAGTAAGCATTGGTGTGGAGAAGTTGATCCAGGAATCAGATTTCTCATCGTAAATCTGCACTGGGGTGGTGTCTGCGGTATCCAACGTTGCTGGGAAAAATACGCGTCCAACCAGGCGGCCGACGTACCATCCCCTGACCATGGCGTTGCGTTCAAGGTCAGTCATGGGCAGTGCTGCGGTCAAAGGACGGGTGCGGCGTCCATGCCAGAATTCTGTGCGATCTCCGGTGATCTGGCGCCATTGCTTTTCAATGGGTGGCAGCAGGGAATCAAATACGATGGGTGCGTAGTTGGGGTAGGAACCAAAGATATCAATGGCACGCTCTTCGCCTTGAGAGACCAAAGCTTTGCCCAGTGGCTTGGAGATATCTGCTGGTCGGTGGTTCGGATAATCACGAACTGCCTGCTCTAAGCTCGCGCCTAGTTCATCACCGGCAAAAGGAATGCGGGAGAAGTTGAAGTTGTAGCGGACTTCATCGCCGTAAAGTGCCCGAACCAGCTGTGGATTAATTTGTGCAAGGGGAAGCGCATACGTCATTGCTTCGCTGAATTTGCTCAGTACCTGCTGGCGGCGGGCACGGCGTTCGTGTTCCGCCAAGCCCGGTGCCGTGATGAATTCACGCAGTGAGCTGGAGATAAACTGTTGGAAGGAAAAACCAGGGCGGCGGATGTATTGGCGGGAGCGCTCGAGCACTTCGCCGGTGTCAATCTTAAGATCAAAGCGCGCTGGTTTAGGGTCGCGCAGGCTTCCGGAACCGGAGGGATCCCGGGTTAGATCGCGGGCCACCCAGACGTCGATAAGCCGGATCAAATCACGTGGTGCTTTCTCCGCACCGGACTTGGATTCCCACACGCCACTAACGACTCTCGTGGAGGCTTCTTGCAGAGCGCTTGTGTAATCGTTTTGTTCATTGATGTCATCGGTGGATGAACGGATGTGCGCCTGGAATTGCTCCGGAAAGGAGTCCACATCAGTCAGGAACACTTCATTGGCTGCCTGGCTAAAACGCGTAGGCACGGTGGTTTGAGATTCATCAGGCCACAGCGCGGGCACATTGGTTTTCAGCTGGGAGATACCCAGGTTGACATCGTTGGTGAGCTGGTAGTCCTTTTCTAGGGAGTGGTGCTCGCGTTCGATGGTGCGCTGGAGCGGGTAGATGAAGTTGCGCAGGAAATCATCAAGCACCACAGCCATGTGGTCTGCAATGTATTGAACCGCACGAGCATGAAGCTGACCAGTGGATCGTGACACAATTTCCTGGATGTACCCATCAGAATCATCGATTCTTCCCTTGCTGTTTTCCAATTCGCTGCGGCTGGCATCATCAAGTGAGACGGCTTCTGGTGCACGGCTGTTTGACAGATCAGACAGTTGCCCGATCAGTTGGTTTTGGATCGTCGCACTTAGCGATTCGATCACGCTCACGCCATAAGGTACACCGAGTTTTGCGATCTCATCACGAAGCATTTCCACTACACGGCGCTGCAACACATCTGCGCTGGCCCAATCTGCGACACCTTTGTACAGCTCATTTCGGTTATCGTGCTCGATGCCTTGGCTGCATGCTTGGAAGGCGCGCTGAACATCACCAATCCATTCGTTTCCACGTTGGCCATTGGCTGCTGGAATCTGTTCCTTGATGGCCAGTTTCATGCGCTGGGTCCAGTTTTCAATCACCTGGTTGAAGCCATGGAAGATCCAATCTGCCACCGGCGTGGTGATCGGTAGAACATCGTTGAGGTTGCCCATGATCGATGGCAGATTATTTTGTAGGCGCTTTTGAAGCTGCTGATCAGAGGCGGCATCATTGCTTGGATCAAAGTGTCCCTTGAGTAGGCGATCTACCGCAGATCGTGCCAGGCGCTGGGCTGCATATTCCGCGTAACGATCACGTCCCATGGATAGCTGCGAGTAGCCGTAGCTGCCCCATGGAATGTTTTTAGCTTCTTGGGCACCCCACGCGTACTTGCTTTGATCAGCGCTTCCGCCGCCACGGTTGCCCAAGGTAAATTGCTCAAAGTTGTCCATGGACACTTCATCAGCCATCAATGCTGCAAGACCACGACCAAGGGCACGGTAGACGGTATCTGGTTTGCCATCACCTAACAGTGCGCCGTTTTCACCAGAGCGGATACCCACGGGGAAGATACGACCCACTGGGATGGAATCATCGCCAACAGAAACACCCAATGCGTTAAACAGACGAGCATCTTCTTCTGATGCTGCACCCATCTGAGCTGCCGCAAGCTCCGCAAACATCGCCAAAGCATTGGGGTTGGTGCCGGCAACCTGATCTGGGGAGAGCTGAGAGAAAATATCCGGGGTCACCATAAACAGCGAGCTCAATCCCACTGCATTGCCCTCAAGTCCAGTGAGGAGTCGGCAAATATCCAGCGCCATCGACGCACCCGCACCACCAGCCATGGACGACACCACGAAGATAATTGGCTGCTCTTTAGAGGTTTCGCCACTGGACACAGATGTTCCGTAGAGTGCAGAACGAAGATCAGCGAGCTCACGTTCTGTTTCACCGCTAAACAAAACGTCCCATGATTTACGCAATTCAGTTTGGATTTCCTGAAGGCGGCTCAGGATAAGCATGCGGCCAATCGAACGGTACTGGCCTGCACCTTTACTAATTGGGGTGGTTTCAGAATCAGGGTTCCGAAGCGCCCATGAAGAAACCCCACCCAACGCACCCCGGGTGGCAAGCTGGTTCGACACCGCGGTATCGACCGTGGCATAACGATCCGAAGAGCCACAGGAAATATAACGCCCACCGGCTTCGGGAACATTCGGAAGGTTCGGGCCGGGGCTTTCTGGCGAGGTCGGCACATCGACGGACACAAACTGCCACGCCCCGGGAAGCTTTGCTTCCTTCGGGTTTGGATAACGCTCGGGAAGATTATCCGCAAGGGTGGTCTTGAGCTGGTCCATCATATATGCAAGCGTTTTTGCGCCAGAACCACCGCAGCCGACAACGAGAACTTTCTTCATGTGTTTATCCTTAAATCAGTTTTTAATCGCACGTTACAGGCTATCGCGCACCGAAGCCGCCGCCAGAACCGAATCCACCATTGGTGTCATTAGATCCGCTACCGGATCCAAAGCCACCACCCGATCCGAAGCCGCCTCCAGGGCTGCTGCCAAAACTAGGAGTTTGCTTGTCGACGCTCCCCTGCGCGGCTGCCTCTGGCGCGCGCGGTGGGGTCTTGGCGGACTGGGAGGTCGCGGCGTCGTCAAGCAATTTTTGTAGTTCGCGTGCCCTATCGGGGGCTTTGCTGGTGATGTCGGCGACCATGCGGTCGATTTGGCTTTGTTCGCGCGGCAGGTTGGTGAGAGCGATCAGTTCCATGCGGCTTGGGTCAGCCCCACTTGCGGTGAGGAACCAGTTGCCTTGGACTGCCAGTGGAAGCTTCGCCTGAGTGCCCACTTGTTTCCCATCGCCGCTAATCGATGGGTCGGTTTGGACGATCACTGATGGGGAAGCAAACGGATGCCAGTGGAAACGCTGGACTTTAAGTTTGTGGCCTTCCACATTGAAGCTGTCTCCGTGCACCACAACCTGCTTGGATGCAGTAGTTTGAGCTGCAAGATCAGGGGTGGTGTTTCCTGCATAGCGCAGTGCTTCGCCGGAGAAATCCACCGGGATTCGTACTGCACTCATCGCCGCTGAAGGGACCTTTGCGGAGATAAATCGCACAATGTACAAAATGAGCAGCGGAATCAGAAGAGACAACACAAGTGCCAAAATGAAGGCTGCTGCGAAAGTAGAGGCATTAATCGGGACGCTTAATGTACCTTCGGTGGGCAGATCCACGCTGGTTTCATTAGCGCCTTCCGCATTGGAAATCTGGAGTGGCACTGAGCCGTTGACCAGGCCATCGCGAAGATCACTCACGGTTAACTCAGCAGGCAATGTACCTTGTTCATCTAATCCAAGCACCAAAGCATTCTCGGGACTGTCGAACGTACTGGATACCGCGATGCCTTCCACTCCATCTGGTAGTACTCCACTGAGCTGAGTCCCAGGAGCAACCCATACCTTGCCGGGCCCAGTGACCGGGATATCTACAGTGACCACGTCCTGATCTGCTGCAAAGCGCACAGATGCCGGAAGCTGTGGCATATCGCGCTGGGTAATGGCGATGCGTGTGGTGTTAAGAATTGGACTCAACGTGGTGCCGGGAAGACTATCTACACCTGCGGTGGTAATCGTGGTGCGGGCTTCCACCGTGCCAATAGCTGGCAGCTGGGAAATCATATCCAGCGGGAAGCTTAGATCACCGCCAGAGATATCCAGTCCTTGAGCCAATGGGGTGAACTCACCTGTATCAGCACGGGTGAAACCAAGATCCACCAACGCAGAGCCTTCCAGAACTCGTGGCTGACCATCACGGCCCACCAACTGCATATTTAACTGCTGGTCATCGCGAAGATTCAAAGAACCATCGGCAGATTCCCCTCCACCAAACACCACTTGGAGATCCGGCTGGATTTCCACCGAGTTGAATACGCGTCCATCAACTGCTGCAGGATCGATCCCTTGGAATTGGATCTGCCATACTCCCTTCCAGTCCCCGCCTTCCTGCAGATTTAAGATTCCATCAGCCATCTGCACGGGAGAGCTTTCAGCTTCCCAGCTAACCTCAGTGTTGTTGGCAGTGGTGTTTCCGGAATCTTTCAGCTCTACAGTCTCGCCATTGGGTGCGGTTAAAACCAAGTGAGCGTTCGCACCAAGATCATCCTTAGCAATCGCGGTGAAACGCACGGAGTTCACCGAATTATCCAAAGTGAAACTGAACGGATCGCCAGCTCGGGTTTCCCCGATTGCTTCGCCACCAATGGCTAAAGCCTCACGGAACGCTGCAAAAAGTCCTCCGACGTTATCTGCAGGGAAGAATGCACCATTGGCTGGTTCTACACCACAGGTGCCACCACCTGCGGTGGTGCTCCGAAGAAGGCTGAAATCAGAAGGATTGGAGGGAGCAGATAAACCAATACCAATGTGAGTAATACCGGCACTGCGCAATCTATCTGTCACGCCACCAGGCTCACACAAAGCTGCTTCAGCAACATCTGCGCCTTCCTGGGCAGTCAATGCACCATCGGTAAAAGTCACCAGCATGCGGCAAGAATTCTCAGATCCAGAGCGGGTGAAATCTTGGTAGGCACCCTCAATGGCGGAAGCATAGTTGGTGTATTGCTCCTGAGTGCGATCCGCGAAGCGAGAGATTTCATCTTGAACCCCACTGGCCGTGGAATCATTTAGTTCAGTCCACGCACCATAATTATCTGGATCAGTGGCACCAGACTTGTAGGTTTGACCAAAACCCGCAACCCGGATGCGGGTATTCAAATCGCCATCACTTTGCTTGGCTAGAAGCTCATCCACAAAGCTTTGTGCTGCCGGTACGCGGTGGTGCTGGGCATCTGCGCCTGGCTGATCTGGATTAACCACGCCGTCTTTAGCCTCATGGATCAACGACTCAGTTTCATCAATCATGATAATGACATCAAGAGCACCTTTATCAGCGATACATGCACCCAAATTACTCAGTGACCCTGATGCTCCGTTTTCCGCAACAGGTGGTTCTTGTGCCATTGCTCCCGGCGCGAAACTTACTAAAGCACCGAAAAATAACGCGGTGGTTGCAGCAACAACTCCACGTGTTAATCGAGGTACGTCCACAGTTTTAAAGTTCAATGTGTTCACCATGACTGCTTTCCTACCCACAAGGCAATATCTAGTGCGGACCACACAACAGCGGCGATCAAAAGAATGGCTGTGACGGTAAACAGCGTCTTCTTCCACGGCACTTCTGTATAAAAGCCGGTTGATTTTCGTTCATTGACGGTCGATATGTACTTACCGATGGAAAGCACACTCAAGATTCCTGCCAACACCCAGGCAGTTACTGCCACAATGAAAAAGAGGTTATCGGTGGCCACTGGCGCACCAAAAGTAATCCACGCATTGAGTCCAAGGCTGATCAGCCCTAAGACTAGGCCGGGGAGAATCCATTCAGTGGGTGCTGATTGAAGTCGCCCACCTGCTCGCCTCCTCCCCGAGGAGCTGCCTAAGGAGCTGCCTGTGGAGCTTCCCGGTGCGGGGCTTTGTGGCGCGGCATGGGGCGTCGAAAAGCCTGATGGTGAACCAGAAGAACCTGCTGGTGTGAACCCGCCCGAAGTCCCTCCCGTAAACCCGCCTGAAGAACCACCAAAACCACCACTTTGTGATCCTCCACCAAAACCAGACTGTCCACCGGAGAATCCTCCAGAGGAAGAACCAAACGTCCCTCCGGGTGACTGGTTAAATCCTTGTGACATCAGCTACTCCGCACGTGAATAAATAACCGAAACTTTAAACCTGCCAAGTTTCCTTGAGATTTTCCTTCTTCTTCGACCTTTTCTTGTTTGCCTAATATAACTCACGGGGTGGACACGCCACGCGCCTTAATCCACATAGACTGTAAATTTTTTCGAACACCTCCTGCGTACCGCTTTGCGCTTTCACCTGCTACACCTGCAAAAATAGCGGTTTTTATGATCCTTTCCGTAACTTGGTGGCTTTTCGTATATAAGGTGGAAAAGCATGACCCAATTCGAAAATGTGCAAGAACTTAAAGCAAACATCGAAAGCCAACGCGAGCAGATCTTTACCCAGTTGAAAGAGATCGTTTCCTTCAACTCCGTGCACAGCGACCCCAACCTGTTAGACGATTATGCAGGTGCAAAAGATTGGGTTAAATCAACCCTGAGCGATGCTGGTCTATCTGTCAGCGAATTCCCCGCAGAAGATGGAACCACCAACTTCATTGCCACCCGAAAGGGCACTGAAGGCGCTCCCACAGTCCTGCTGTACAGCCACTTTGATGTTGTTCCTTCCGGCCCGCTTGATCTGTGGGACACCAATCCTTTTGAACTCACCGAGCGCGATGCGGGCCATGGAACACGCTGGTACGGACGAGGCGCTGCGGACTGCAAGGGCAATTTGGTTATGCACCTCGCCGCTCTTCGCGCTGTGGAAGCCAGCGGAAACACTGACCTCAACCTCACCTACGTCGTCGAAGGCTCAGAGGAAATGGGAGGCGGAGCACTCAGCGCGCTCATCAAGGACAAGCCTTCGCTTTTCGACGCCGATGTCATCCTCATTGCCGACAGCGGAAACGCAGCAGTGGGCACCCCAACATTAACCACGACCCTGCGAGGTGGCGGCCAGGTCACCGTCACGGTGAACACACTTGAAGGCGCAGTGCACTCCGGCCAATATGGCGGTGCTGCTCCTGATGCTGTTGCTGCGCTCGTTCGTGTTCTAGACACCTTGCGCGATGAGCATGGCCGCACCGTCATTGATGGTGTTAACACCACCGCGAATTGGGAAGGCGAGCCGTATGATCCAGAAACTTTCCGCAGCGATGCCGGAATTTTGGATGGTGTAGAGATCATGGGCGACGGCGACAACCCAGCAAGCATGCTGTGGTCAAGGCCTGCTATTTCCATCACTGGATTTACCTCTACCCCGGTGGCAGAGGCACTCAATGCTGTTCCAGCGACCGCATCGGCCAAGCTCAACCTTCGAGTCCCAGCAGGGCTTGAAGCAAACGAGGTGGCACAGAAGCTGAAGGATCACCTGATCAAGCACACTCCATGGGGAGCAAAGATCACGGTAGATATCGATGACATCAATCAGCCTTTCTCCACCGATATCACCGGCCCTGCAATGTCCACTCTGGCGTCGTGCCTCAGTGTCGCCTACGACGGCAAGGATCTTGTCACTGAGGGCAGCGGTGGATCCATTCCACTGTGCACTGAGTTAATTGAGATCAACCCAAAGGCAGAATTAGCGCTTTATGGCGTGGAGGAACCACTCACCGTTATCCACTCCGCTAATGAATCTGTTGACCCCAATGAGATTCGTGATATCGCCACAGCCGAGGCATTGTTCCTGCTCAACTATGCTAAGTAGACCCCGAACCGGGAATTAACAAAGCAATCTTCACAGAATTAACCACCCCCTAATGGGGTGGTTTTTTCATTGCTCAAAAAGAGTGTCTTGATTCACTTTGTGACGACGGTTACCATAGCCAACGTGACTAAAAACATTGACCTTAAGCGAGTAGCCAAGGCTACGTACCCTACTGCGGGATAGAAGGACTGGCTCCCCGCACTAGGGAAGTAGTCGTTAATCAACACCAAGAAGCTTAAGAGTCGGTCCTCCACCTAACAGGATCTTTCACACCCATCTTTTCCATATCCAGAGAAGATCGATCCTCCCCTCTTTTTTCAGACGCAAAGGACCGTGTCAATGTCTCTCTACACCTATACCCAAAGCACCCGTCGCTCCACCATCGTCGAGTTCCGCCGCGAACAAACTCGCAACCACACCATGGAACCAATCCAGGCAGAGCCACGGATTTACGCTGATGACCCCTTCCGCGCACGCTTCGGCCACCAACTGCCACGCGGACTCCGCGAGGAAGCACGCGGCATGGAATGGCGCACCTTCACCAACACTTATGCCCCAACCGGCAACCTACGCATCAGCAACTTAGAATCCTCCGCACGCCGTGGTGGCATGTTCCACTTCACCGCCACCCTAATCAACAACAACCAGGGCGAGCGCACCACCACCGACGCTCAGATCATGGCAACAGGCCCGGTCTCCGCATGCACAAATTTGCTTGCCGACGCCGGCCGTCGCGTTGAAATCCTCGAATTCCACCAATTCGACATCTTTGAAGCAACCGTCACCTTCATCTACACCTGCAACAACGTTTCCCGCACCTGGGCAATGGGCTTTGGCGGTAACCCTGAGCAATCTGCAGCTTCCGCAATGAGCTCCGCAGCCCACCTCCTATACGGTTAAGCAACGCTTTCTTTTGATTCCCCGGGTGCCCTCACTGCACCGGGGAATCAACTATTTTCCAGGAAAGTTCAAAAAATCCACCAAAATACCTTTGACCTGGAACAACTGGTTTCAACTTCGCGCAACAGACCCTTATATATACAGTGCAATTCAAAATTCCATTGGGATCTCAGTCAAGACACAGGTAGACTGCCCTCTGTATTGGTCGCGCCCTGTGCGACGCCGACTGAGCTTTAAATGTGTTTCTCGGTTGACAGACTAGGTTTCTTTATTTCAAAAAAATCGATGTGTGTTGCTAGCTGGGGGTAGCACACACGTTGGCGTTGCTGTTTGGTGTGGCTCCAGAATAAATCCAACACGCGCAAAGGGGAACTGGAGAACACGTGCTCATTCTTTTTCTCGCGCTCACTGCAGCCGCAGTAGTCGCCCCCGCTTTAATCCGAACTCTTGGCCGTCCAGCATTTGGACTTTTGGCACTCATCCCTGCCACCGGTTTCTTCTGGGTGCTCACAGAGTTCATTAAAGGCACCTTCAAAGATGGGGGCGCGCTGAGTCTTCACTATGAGTGGATGCCTTCCGCACACCTAGACATTGATTTCCGCATGGACTCCCTTGCGGCGCTATTCTCATTGATCGTCCTGGGTGTCGGCGCGTTAGTGCTTCTTTATTGTTGGGGTTATTTTGACTCCAACCCGGGCCGCCTCAGCGCCTTCGGCGCAGAACTCGTCGCCTTCGCCATGGCGATGTTTGGTTTGGTTATTTCAGACAACATCCTGTTGATGTACGTCTTCTGGGAAATCACGTCCGTTTTATCCTTCCTTTTGGTCGGCTACTACGGCGAGCGTGCATCATCCAGGCGCTCTGCTGGCCAAGCCCTCATGGTCACCACCTTGGGTGGACTATCCATGCTGGTGGGCATCATTTTGGTGGGAACCCAAGCAGGCGTGTGGAAATTCTCTGATATTCCCGCATACTCAGGTTCGTGGGCTGATGTGCCATATATCGCTACAGCAGCCGCACTGATTCTGGCGGGTGCTTTGTCCAAATCAGCCATTGCACCAACCCACTTCTGGCTTCCTGGCGCAATGGCCGCACCTACCCCAGTCTCTGCATACCTGCACTCTGCGGCGATGGTGAAAGCTGGTATCTACCTGGTTGCACGCCTATCTCCCGACTTGAACGTGGTGGGTTCGTGGTACCTGATTATCATTCCGCTTGGCATGCTGACCATGATCATGGGCGGTTGGATGGCGCTGCGCCAAAAGGATCTCAAGTTGATCCTTGCCTACGGTACGGTCTCCCAGCTTGGTTTTATTATTTCCGTGGTGGGAATCGGTACTCGTGAGGCTTTGCTTGCAGGCCTTGCTCTTACCGTTGCGCACTCGTTGTTCAAAGCAACGCTGTTTATGATCGTCGGCGCGATTGACCACACCACAGGTACGCGCGATATCAATAAGCTATCTGGTTTGTGGCGCAAGATCCCAGTACTTTTTGTAGTCGCAGCCATTTCAGCTGCTTCGATGGCAGGTATTCCACCGCTGTTTGGGTTCATTGCCAAAGAAACTGCATTAGACGCCGTGCTCAATGAACAAATGCTGCACGGTATGCCAGGACGGTTGATGCTAGCTGGAATCGTGTTGGGTTCGATTTTCACCATGGCATATTCCTGCTACTTCCTTTACGAGGCTTTTGCCACCAAACACTCCAAGTTCCCAGAGACCAACGGTGTTTCACCAGCGGTTGCATCCATGCACCCAGTGAAGTTCAAGCTGTGGATCGCGCCAGTTATCTTGGCAATCCTCACGGTTTCTTTTGGTGTATTCCCCAAGCCGGTCTCCGAAGCGATTGTTACCCACTTAGACAATGTGACGCCATCGCATGATGAGGCGCATACCTACCTGGCGCTGTGGCACGGATTGAATGTGCCGCTGCTGTTGTCAGTGGTGATCATTATTTCTGGATTTATTATCTTCTGGGAACGTGCCACCGTTGAACGTCTGCGTCCAAATACCGCAGCATTTGGTAGCGCCGATACCGCCTATGATGCGATCCTGGACGGATTGCGCGTGCTGTCCCACCGCCTGACTGCATCCACACAGCGTGGTTCATTGACCTTGAACATCGGTGTGATTTTCTTCGTGCTTGCATTAGTACCGTTGATCGCGTTGATTACTGGCGAACGCAATGTGGTGCGCATGGAGCTCTGGGATACCCCAGTGCAAGGGTTCATCGCAGCGATCATCATCGTGGTGGCCATTGTGGCAACCACCATGGACAATCGCCTTTCTGCGTTGATTTTGGTGGGTGTTACCGGCTATGGCATCGCGGTCATTTTCGCCCTCCACGGCGCACCTGATCTGGCACTGACTCAGGTGCTGGTGGAAACCATCATCATGGTTGTGTTCATGCTTGTGCTGCGCAAGATGCCCACAGAAGTCGCGTGGAAACCAGAACCAAAGCAGTCTCGCGCACGTGCCTGGCTTGCTGCTGCAACGGGACTGTCTGTAGTGATCATCACTATCTTCGCCATGAATGCGCGTACTGCTCAACCAATCTCGGTGTACATGCAAGATTTGGCATATGAGATCGGCCATGGAGCAAACACCGTCAACGTGTTGCTGGTGGATCTGCGTGGTTTTGATACCTTCGGTGAGATCTCTGTTCTGGTGATTGCTGCCACCGGTATTGCCTCCCTGGTCTACCGAAACAGAAGTTTCCGCAAGGATTCTCGCAGGCCCACCTTGGCAACCACTGGGCGTCGTTGGTTGGCTGCTGCTGTTGATACAGAACGTGCACAGAACCGTTCCCTCATGGTTGATGTAGCAACACGTATCCTCTTCCCAGCCATGATGATGTTGTCGGTGTACTTCTTCTTCGTTGGACACAACGCACCCGGTGGCGGTTTCGCCGGTGGTCTTGTGGCATCATTGGCGTTCTCCCTGCGTTACCTCGCCGGTGGACGTGAAGAACTAGAAGAAGCCCTGCCAGTTGATGCTGGCAGAATCCTCGGCACTGGACTGTCGGTCTCTGCAGTAGCGCTGCTTTGGCCAATGGTGCTGTTGGGTGAACCACCATTAACCTCCCACATTTGGGATCTCACCTTGCCACTCATTGGTGATATCCACATTGCATCCGCGTTGATCTTTGACCTCGGCGTTTACCTCATCGTGATCGGATTGACCATGCACATCCTCAACAGCCTGGGCGGCCAGCTCGACCGCGATGAGGAAATGCGTAAGCAGCGTGCTCGTGACCGTGCGCGCCGCTTGGCGCGCAACCAGCGTCGAGAAGCAGCAACCGTGGGTGCTCGCAGGTCAAATGAAAAATCTGCACGCCAAATGCCTACGATTCGGCCTCCCGGAGCAGACACCGAGCCGGTGGCTGAAAACGGTGAGAACGAAACGTCGATAAGCACAAAGCGCATTAAGCAGGAAGGAAAATAACACATGGTTGCCAATCTTTTCCTGCTTCTAGCAGCCGGAACGCTCGTGGCCGCAGGTGTGTATCTGCTGCTTGATCGCGCAATGACCAAAATGATTATGGGATTGATGCTGATCGGCAACGGCGCCAACGTCCTGATTCTTGTCGCCGGTGGCTCTGCTGGATCACCACCAATTTTGCACCGCGAAAGCGAAATCTACGGCGAGAAAATCGCCGACCCCCTTGCCCAAGCCATGATCCTGACTGCAATCGTGATTTCCATGGCTCTGACCGGCTTTATGCTGTCACTTGCATACCGCCAGTACCGTTACCGCACCGAGGACTTTATTGAAGATGACACCGAGGACGTTGCAATTACTGTCCGACCAACCCTGGCTTCTGCTGCCCCTGACCACGATGCGTCCGATGACCCTGAGACTGGCCGCATGACCTCAGACGGTGATGAGTTTGGCCCAGAGTCCTTCGAAGCACCACTAAAGGGAGATAAGGATGACTAGTTTGTACGAAACTCTCGTCCCGCTGATCCCTTACATGGTTCCGCTGCCCGTAATTTTGCCGGCAGTAGCAGCGGCGTTGGCCCTGATTTTGTCCAAGTATCTGACTGCTCAGCGCACCATCACCATGGCGGTACTGCTGTTTCTGATCGGTCTGAATGCCTCCATGCTGTACGTGGTTGACCGCGAAGGTATTCAAACTTTGCAAATGGGCGGCTGGGATGCGCCCATTGGTATCACGCTTGTAGCAGACCGGCTTTCAGTATCCATGCTGACGGTAAGTTCCATCGTGCTGTTTTCCGTCATGTGGTACGCCATTAGCCAGGGTATTCGCGACGGCGGCAAGGACGAACCGGTTGCGGTGTTCCTGCCTACCTACCTGCTTTTGTCCATGGGTGTAAACCTAGCGTTTCTCGCTGGCGATCTGTTTAACCTCTACGTTGGTTTCGAAGTGCTGCTGGTGGCATCGTATGTACTGCTGACCTTGGGGGCGTCGCCTGCGCGTGTGCGTTCAGGCGTAGGTTATGTGATGGTGTCCATGGCATCATCGATGGTGTTCCTCTTTGGGCTTGCCATGGTCTATGCATCAGTAGGAACCTTAAATATGGCGCACATTGGATTGCGCATGGAAGACGTGCCATCCGGTACCCGGTCCGCGATTTTCGCAGTCCTGTTGGTGGCTTTCGGTATTAAAGCCGCAGTATTCCCACTGGATTCTTGGTTGCCGGACTCCTACCCCACCGCACCATCGCTGGTTACTGCAGTGTTCGCAGGCCTTTTGACCAAGGTTGGTGTGTACTCCATCATTCGAGCGCGCTCCATCATCTTCACCGACGGATCCCTAGACACTATGCTCATGTGGGTAGCACTAGCCACCATGCTGATAGGTATTTTGGGTGCGATGGCCCAGAACGATATCAAGCGTTTATTGTCATTTACGCTTGTCAGCCACATCGGCTACATGATCTTCGGCGTGGCTTTAGGATCAGCACAAGGTCTTTCCGGTGCGATCTTCTACGCGATCCACCACATTTTGGTCCAGACCTCCCTGTTCCTGGTTGTTGGACTTATCGAACGCCAAGCCGGTTCCTCATCACTGCGCCGACTTGGATCCCTTGCCTATATTTCCCCGCTGCTAGCCATCTTGTACTTCATTCCCGCCATCAACTTGGGCGGAATCCCACCATTTTCCGGATTCCTGGGCAAAATCATGCTCATTGAAGCCGGTGCCCAAGATGGTGGCTGGCTGGCATGGGTACTTATCGCCGGAGCTGTCATTACTTCCCTGCTCACCCTGTACACCATGGTGTTGGTCTGGTCCAAGGCCTTTTGGCGCGACCGCAAAGACGCCCCAGATGGTGCAACCGCTCTAGCAAGGCCAGCACCACTCGTTGATGTTCAAGACGAAGTTGCTGTCAAAGACCGCGACGATGTGGGACGGATGCCTTGGGGCATGGTCATGTCCACCGCAGTGCTGGTCTCTGCATCGCTTGCTGTATCTGTACTGGCCGGACCACTATCTTCTATCACCGGACGCGCCGCAGAATCCGCACAAGATGTAAATATCTACCGCACCGCAGTGCTTGGCCCCAACTACTTAGAGCCTTCACGCACCCTAGAAATGGAGCGTTACGACGCCAACCGCGATGACATCAACCACCGCGTAGGTGCCAACGGAACGGAGGAACAACCATGATGAGCGGATTCAAACGCCGATTCCGGCCCATATTCATCATCATCCTCACTTTGATGTGGGTAATGCTCATGGCGGAATTTACCTGGGCTAACTTTGTCGGCGGATTCCTTGTTGCCAGCGCAATTGTGCTGTTCCTCCCACTTCCAGCAATGCCCATTGAAAATATTTCCATTCGCTGGGGATCACTCATCCTACTGCTTTTGACCTGGGTGAAAGACCTCGCGGTAGCCTCCGTCAAAGTAGCTTGGCTGGCACTTCGGCCAGCTGACCCACCACGCACCGCAATTCTTCAAGTTCCCATGCGTGTGCAAAACGATTTAGTTTTGTCATTTGCCACCGTGCTGTACAACCTGCAGCCAGGCGGAACTGTCACCGACATCGACATCGCCAATAGAATGTGGACCATTCACGTACTAGACGCCGACAACGAAGAAGACATACGCCGCGAAATCCAAAACGTTGCCGACCTAGAAAGCAACCTGATCCACACCTTTGAAAGGAGCTAAGCGATGGATTCCACCCTTTACACAGCAGGCTTAACTATCGCAGCTGCCTTTTTCATGCTGTCGTTCATCTTCACCATCTACCGCATCGTGGTTGGCCCCAACTCCATCGACCGCCTGCTCGGCCTTGATGGAACCGTCTCCATGATCCAATGCTCCATGGCAACCTACATCTGCTGGACACTGGACACCACCGTTTCCAACTTCATGATGGTTATCGCACTGTTGGGATTCATCAGCTCAGTCTCAGTCGCCCGCTTCCGCAAGAGGGATGGTGCTTAAAAAATGGATCTCCAACTATTCACCGATATTGTCTCTCTCGTGCTGATTCTCAGCGGTGCATTCTTGTCATTTTCCGCATCGATCGGTCTCGTGCGCTTCAAAGACACCATGTCTAGAGTCCACTCCATGACTAAGCCTCAAACAACGGGACTAATCCTTACCGTTGTGGGTGCCATCATCCGCATTTTGGGCCATGAACACTTTGATCAATCCCAACGAAGCGATCTCGGTGTGCTGGTACTGCTCGTACTGTTCGCGTTGCTGACCAGCCCAGTAACCGCCCAACGTGTCGGCCGTGTATCCAGGCGTGAAGGACTTTACGGAGCCAAGGATGATATGTCGGACAACCAAGCACCAGCAGAGTTGAAACCGAAAAAACCTTAAAGATCATCGCGCGCACGGGCCTCTTTCCGGGTTTTAGAGATAGACGTTAAATAGGCTCTAAAGACCGGCAAAGGGCCCCTTTTTGTTTGGTGAAGTGGGCACGAAGCCGGTGGCAAAATATGGTGTGAATCGGCCAATATGCTTGGCTCGGATTGATTGGCTCGGATTGATTGGCTCGACATCCGAGAGAATTCAAGGAGCACCTGATGTTAAAGATTGGAACCATAGTTGCCATTCTCGGTGCAATCATCTTCATAGCTTCAGTTGTTGCGTCTGGTGTCCACTACCGAATCTCGGAGACCGCAGGCGAAGTAACAAACACGCCTGCTTGGATACTCACCTGGCAAGGCGTCGGGCTTGTGATAGCGACAATTGGCGTCATTGTCTTTTTAGCAGCAATCATCCGAGAAAACAGAAGTCAAAACTAAAAAGATCCATGTCGAGCCACCGGGGTGGGGCGATTATCGCTTGTTTAAAGCCTCGGATTTTCTGGATAAGTTCGGTATGCGTGAGGCCTTGAAAACCTCTCAAAAGCGCTCCTGAGGAGGTATGACTTTTCAAAGTACCGGCCCCGTCTTTTAACGATGGAGGGGTATTAACTATCAATGCTCCATTGCCTGGCGATATTACTGAATTAGACGTAGACCTTTTAGGCTTTCTGACAGGAATAATATCTGCTACCTTGATCGTAGATAAAGATGCAATTGGAATTCCTTTGAGATAATTGGGTCAACCATGTGCAACAATGGGATTTGAAAATCGCCTGTTCCGGAAAGGAATTAAGCATGAGTAGTAGAAGAAAAACTACAGATGCTCTGTATTCTGATCGGGTTAAACTCTTACGTGATAATCCTGAGCAGTATTTTAAGAATTTCCCTAAACCAGAATTTGGTTTCCTTCAGACCCGAAAAAATAGCACCACACCAAAGTCCTCCAAATAACAAATTGCTCCCTCTAACCTTTTGACTAGGGGAACATTTTTAGGTTAAGGGACAAAATGTGTGCTTTTACCGTGGGTCGACCATAAGGGAAATTTATCGGGTTGTTCAGGACCCCAAGTTTTTGACATGAAGCTTGGTCCAGATTGGATCTCAAAATCCAAAACTGGAACACCTGTGTGTGCTCCCATGCCTACTAGCCCCATGCCATGCCACAGCGAAGAATCGGCGAACCATCAAATCGACCCGCGCATAACCTACTGAGATAAGAACTCCGCAATCGCAGCACCAGTTTGACGGCCGTGAGTAGTAAACGTCAGCCAACCTGCGCCGTTAATCACCGAGGTCTGTGCCCCCGGTATAGCGAGGTCTTCTCCAATTGTCGCTTTCTTGGATGAGCCTTTAATGATCAACGTGGGTGCTGTGACATCAGAAAACTGTGGCGGTGTGGTTGCACGGGCTTCTTCTACTTGCTGCAGGAGATCCTTTTTGTTCTTTTTCCTAAAGAGAAACCCCGGCATGATTTTCAAAGCGGTACTCATGCTTTTTAGTTGTTTGTCATCGAAACTGACTAAAGGTGAATCGAGTACTAGGCGTTCCACCCGGCGCGGTTGGTTTTGAGCAATGGTTAAAGCTACGCCTGCGCCAGTACCCGCACCGACCAAAATTACTCGGCGGATTTCTTCGCGGTCGAGGATGGATTCCACTGCTTTGACACCTTGGGACACAGAGCCACTCCAGGGCACGATGCGGGGTTTCAGCCCGAGGCCTGATGGAAGTTCATTGACCACATCGGTAAACACATCGGGCATTTGTTGTGATTCGGGGATGAAGATGATGTGTTTGGATTCAAATGTTTGTTCCACGGATTAGTCCAATGCTTTAAGGTCGTTGAGTTCATCGCATGCGAGATCAACGGCAGCTTTCCAGTCTCCGGTTTTTTTGAATACGTTGCGTTGGCGTTCGTATCCACCGCCGCGCTCCAAAATCTCCAAAACGAGTTCTAGTTCACGGACGCAGCCGAGTTCCCTGGCCAAGGGGGTTAATCGGGATACAAGTCGGCGCAGTTCATCTTGAACCATTGCTTCGTCGGTGTCTGTGGAAATGATGATCTCGGCATCAAGTCCGTAGCGGGCTGCTCGCCATTTGTTTTCAGCAACGTGCCATTGCTGCAGAGTGGGGAGTTTTTCACCTGCATCAATCATGCGGTCATAGTGCACAACAAGGCAGTGGGTTAGCGCCACTATGGCAGAAAGTTCCCTCAGGTTTGAGGTGGAATCAGCAATTCTGACTTCAATGGTTCCCCACTTAGATGCAGGGCGGATATCAAAGTGCATGGAGCCGGTGTGGTTGATAACACCGGATTTGTCTTGGTCAGCCATGTAGCTGCACCATTCATCCCAGCTTTGGAATTGGTAGGGCAATCCGGCGGTGGGTAGCTGTTGATACAGCATGGTGCGGTTGGATGCGTAGCCAGTATCTAGTCCATCCCAGGCCGGTGAGCTTGCAGAAAGGGCCAAGATATGGGGGTAGTTGGTGAGCAAGGCGTTGATGATTGGCCAGACTCGGTCCTCGTGGCTGATGCCCACGTGAACGTGGATACCCCAGATCAGCATTTGGTTTCCCCAGTATTGGGTGCGTGCGATGATCTCGTCGTAGGAGCCTTTTTCAGAAACAGGGTTTTCCCGGAAGTCAGAAAATGGGTGGGATCCTGAGGTCCATAGTCGAAGCCCTAGTTCATCGGCTGCTTCTTTGAGGACGTCTAGATCATGGGAGAGTTCTGCTACTGCTTGTGGAACGGTATCGCATACGCCGGTGACTAACTCGACGGTGTTTTGTAGGAATTCGCGTTCCAGGTGTACTTCGGGGTGGTTTTTACCCACTATCTCAAGTATTTCTGCAGCGCGTGGGGCGAGGTCGCGGGTTGTTGGATCAACAAGTGCGATTTCCCATTCAACGCCCAGGGTGGGTCGCGGTGAACGCTTAAACTCTATGCCCATGGCCTGAGCCTCCTAAACATCTGACTTAAAATCTGGCTGAAAATCTTTCAACGCCAAAAACTACAGCGCCACGTCTTGGACTAGTACCAACACGATGGCGTCACGGCCTTCGGTTTCGGTTGGCAGTACTTCGCTGCGCTCCATGGCTACGCCACCAACGCGATCAGCTAGTTCGCGTGCTGCTTTTTCTGCTTCTGCATTTCCTGCGGTGAAGTAGACGGTATTTTGCGGGATGATGGTGTCTGGAAGGTTTCCGGATTCAACATTCTGGTAGTCACCGCTCAGGGTGTCTGCAACGCGGGCTGCCAGTTGTGGAACCGTGGAGTTGTTGAGCACGTACAAGGTGTTCACTGGGGTGGAAGCATTGCCTGCTGGTTGTGGGTCAGCGGCTGTTTCCTCCGATGCATTCTCCGCAGCCTCTTCCGAACTTTCAGCACCAGCTTCTGGTTCACTAGCTGCTACCGAGCCTGTGGTTCCAGGGTTTGTTTGCGTGGATTGGGTTTGTTCGGTGCTTGACGCAGTGGAGGTGGAATCGTCTTTACCCTGCATTGACCACAGTGCCCAAGCTGCCAACAGCACAGCCACGGCGATCAGGATCATGGCCAAGCCACGCATGGGCAGTCCGCCCTGCTTTTCTTCTTCTGGGGTGGCTGAGTGCTGTGGAGAATTCTGCATGTCCGAAGTCATGTGCTTTAGTCTATCTTTCCGGCACGACGTCGTAGCCTGGACACCAAAGTTGGATTCACTTTCATTGCTTCGGGGGTATCGATGATCACGTTGAGGCGTTGGTAATAACGCACCGGTGAGATACCAAAAGTGGCGCGTATGGCTTCCTCTTTAGCCCCGATTGCGTGGGGTGCATGAGCTTCAAACTCGAGGAGGGTTAAATCATCTGCGGAAAGCATGCATAGAATGTTGCCATGACTGTCCGACCAATCGTTATTCATGGAGACCCTGTTCTCCACAACCCAACTGAGCTTGTTACGGAGGATGTCTCTGAACTGCAGGAACTGATTGCAGATATGTATGAGACCATGGATGTTGCCAATGGTGTAGGCCTTGCTGCTAACCAAATTGGTGTATCCAAGCGCATTTTTGTGTATGACTGCCCAGATGATGAAGGTGTCATGCACAAGGGATGCTTTATTAATCCGGTGTTGGAAACTTCTGAAATTCCAGAGACCATGCCTGCTGATGATGGCTCTGATGAGGAAGGCTGCCTGTCTGTTCCTGGCGAAGGTTTCCCTACCGGCCGCGCGCACTGGGCAAAAGTTACTGGCTTAAATGAAAAGGGCGAGGAAGTTTCTGTCGAGGCAGAAGGTTTCTTGGCTCGGTGTTTCCAGCATGAGGTAGGCCACCTTGATGGTTTCTTGTACACCGATGTGTTGATTGGTCGGTGGAAGCGCATGGCCAAGAAGGCAATTAAGGCTAATGGGTGGACTGAGCCTGGTTTGACTTGGATGCCTGGTGAAGATGAGGATCCTTTCGGGCATGACGCCTAGTCTTCCTCGTTTCCGGAGCCATAAACCTGCCATTGGTGATCGTGTTGTTGCACGTCGCCGGATTCCTGGTGCCAGTGTGCATTGGACAGATGTCATTGGCCATGTGATTGGGTTGGATCCGTTGGTGGTGCGCCCGCAAAGTGTTGGCGGTATGCCTTCTGATGCGAAGGAAATTGTTATTCCCGCAGATCAGCTTGAGGTGATAAAGATTTTATCGCCTCGCACGATTAGGAATTCTGATATCCGCGCGGTGGAAGTGGCTACGGCGAAAGCGTTTCCAGGGCTTGTCAACGAGTGGCACGATGGTTGGTTGTTGCGTGCAGGAGATGGCATTGCGGAGCGTTCTAATTCTGCTTCCCCGCTAGGTCCCGGTGTGGGTTTTGAGCCAGTACCTATGGAGGAGATTTCGCGGTTTTATTCACAGCATGATCTCCCAGTAAAGGTGCACATTCCAGAACGGATTGGCCGACCTGCGCAAAAAATGGTGGATGCCGATCCGAAGCAGTGGGTGATGGGTCCAGAGATTTTGGTGATGACGAAATCCCTGGAGCACATTGAGGCCCGCGAAATGGTTGGTGAACTGGAGTTTAGCGTCGATAAGCAGCCGGACCAGGATTGGCTGGACATGTACCATTTCCGCGGACAGGCGTTGCCCGCGCACGCCCTTGAGCTTTTGCGCACGCAAATCGATGGCCGCATGGGGTTTGGGCGCCTGACCACGCCGGCGGGGCAGACCGTGGCAATCACGCGCGCGACCATCACGGCGGCGGAGGAGCGAATATTTTTAGGGTATTCAGCGGTCGAGGTTGCTCCTGCTTATCGACGCCAAGGGCTAGGCACCGCGCTCGGCTCGCGCATTCAGGCCTGGGGCGCCGAACAAGGCGCAGAGGAAGCATATTTGCAGGTAGTTGCCCATAATGAGGCCGGGATTGGTCTTTATGAAAAACTAGGTTTCAGCGAACACCACAGACACCGCTATGCCGAGCGGAAATTCTAAAATTCAAAACAGCTAGGGTATTAGTCATGCGCATTGTAAATTGGAACGTCAACTCAGCTCGCACTCGTGTGGACCGAATGGTGGATTTTTTGCTTCGCCATGATGTTGATGTTCTAGCGGTGCAGGAAACCAAATGCAAAGATGAGCAATTCCCCACCGAACGTTTCACAGAAATCGGCTACGAAGTTGCCCACTTCGGGCTCAACCAGTGGAACGGCGTGGCTATTATTTCCCGCGTTGGCATTGAAAATGTAGAAACCCATTTCCCATCCCAACCAGGTTTCAATAAAGACATCACCAAGGAACAAAGCATTGAAGCGCGTGCCATTGGTGCCCGCTGCGGAGGTGTGCAGGTGTGGAGCCTGTACGTTCCCAATGGCCGCGAAATCGCTGATCCTCACTATGACTACAAACTGCGTTGGCTTTTCGCGCTGCGCAACTACGTGATCGATACCCTGGAATACCGACCTGATGAAAAACTTGTGCTCCTAGGTGATTTCAACATCGCACCAACCGATATCGATGTGTGGGATATCGCCGCCTTTGAAGGCAAAACCCACGTCACCGAACCAGAGCGCGCTGCTTTCGACGGCCTCATTGAAGCAGGACTTACAGAAACCACACCAGGACCAGGAACTTACACGTATTGGGATTACAAAGGCGCACGCTTCCTCAAAGGCGAAGGCATGCGCATTGACTTCCAACTTGCCTCCCCCGCATTGGCGAAAACCGCTGGAGACACCTTCGTTGATGTTGAAGAACGAAGCGGCACCGGAGCATCAGACCACGCTCCAGTCATTGTTGATTACAAGGTGTAGCTGCGTATGAATTTGCAGATCAACCTAGAGTCTTGGCAAACAGTTGGTTTGATCATCGACTACACCATCAAGATCATCGCCATTGGCTATGTACCCGAAGGACGCCGACCCAGCTCCTCCACCGCATGGCTCTTGGCGATTCTTCTACTCCCCTACGTTGGTCTCCCCCTCTTCCTCTTAATGGGCTCGCCGTACATCAACAGGCGACGACACCGCATCCAACAAGAAGTCAATGACCTCATCGAAGACGTCCACGACGATGTCCCCGACGTCCCCGACGGCATGGAAGTCTCCCCCGAAGTAGAATCCGTCATCAAACTCAACCGCAGGCTCACCCGCATGCCCGCAGTCACCGGCGGGAACTGTGGCTTCTACTCCGATTACCGCGAATCCTTAAAACGGATGACCGCTGCCATCGACGAAGCCGAAGAATACATCCACGTCGAGATCTACATCATGGCCTGGGATAAATACACCCAACCTTTTTTCACAGCACTAGAAAACGCCCACAACCGAGGCGTTAAAGTCCGTTTACTCTTCGACCACGTCGGCAGCTGGAAATACCCCGGCTACCGACGCCTGAAAAAAGAACTCAACCGCATGGGATTTGCTTGGTACCTCATGCTCCCCTTACAACCATGGCGCCTACGCTTCCGACGCCCTGACCTGCGCAACCACCGAAAAATGCTCATCATCGACGGCCACACCGGCTTCATGGGCTCCCAAAACCTCATCGCACCCAGCTACCTGCAACGCAAAAACATCAAACTAGGCCGCGAATGGAAAGACCTCATGGTGGAACTGTCCGGCCCCATCGTCTCCTCCATGGAAATGATCTTCGCCGGAGACTGGTACGTCGAATCCAACGAAGCACTAGACATCCGCGACCACGCAGAAGCCCACGGCTACATCGGCAACACTCAAAAAGATTCCGCGACCAACCTCGTGCAGCTCATCCCCTCCGGCCCTGGTTACACCACCGAGCCCAACCTGCGCATGTTCAACTCCATCGTTCACCACGCCAAAGAACGACTCATTTTGTGCAGTCCCTACTTCATCCCCGACGAATCCCTCCTCGAAGCCGTCACCTCAGCCTGCTACCGCGGAGTAACCGTCGAACTATTTGTCTCTGAACAAGCCGACCAATTTGCCATCGACCACGCCCAATCCTCCTACTACCAGGCACTCCTTGAAGCCGGCGTCCGCATTTACCAATTCCCCAAACCCGACGTACTCCATACCAAGTACATGATCGCCGACCCCCACGACACCGACGGCAACGAAGCACTCGCCGTACTCGGATCCTCCAACCTCGATATCCGCAGCTTTGGCCTCAACTACGAAATCTCATTGATGATCGCCAAAGGCAACCTCATCCAAGAACTCAACACACTCACCGACCGCTACCGAGACGCAAGCAAAGAACTCACTCTGGAAAGGTGGAATCAGCGCAGCTGGCGACGCCGCTACGTTGACAACGTCATGCGTTTGACCTCAGCACTGCAATAATGCGCCCGGATTTTTCGTATAGCGTGGTCTCTGATCGGCCCTTAGGTTCGATTCTGGGAGGGCACTTCCTCAGGACTCTTGGCCCGATTTTTGACACTTGATCAGGAAACCAAACATACGTGACAAAAATCCATGTTTTTGAAGATCCTTGTCACGCCTGTCCGGTTAAGAAACCTCAAACCAAACATACGTGCCAATAATTCCTGAAATTTGAAATCTTTGTCACGCCAGTTTGGTCTTTGGATTGAGGTAGTCCGAAGTATCGATCGACGAACCCCGAATGTCACCCATGCGTGGCCCGATTCCGCCGTACACACGCCATTCATGTGCCAGCACCACGCCGGGACCAAACACAGAGACCCAGCATTTAAGTTTTTCGGAATCCTGGGTCTCCTGGTTTGGTTTATCGCACTCGATACCAAACACAGAGACCCAGCATCCCGGTTTTTGAAGATTTTGGGTCTGCTGGTTTGGCCCGTCTTGAATTTTGCCTTTGAAACCGAAAGGTCACACCTCCCCAGAAGCCCTTCTAAGAGGTTTTCAAAGCCCTATCGATACAAATACTCATTCGAAAAAGTCGAGGCTTTAAACAAGCGATAAACGCCTCAAGCTAAATTTCACCGAAACAGCCGAAATAGCCAGGACAACCAGGACAACCAGGACAACCAGGACAACCAGGACAATCGAACCACCTGGGCCACCTGGGCCACCTGGGCCAACCAGGAAACCCCCTATTTCATTTCCGGAACACCTTTTCGTCCAGCTAGGTATGCGCAACCACATGCAAGAATGGCGCACACTGTCATAGAAAAAGCCATGGAAACTGCTTTGTCGGAACCTAATCCCACCAATGAACTAACCAAAGCTCCCATGGCAAACTGCACAAACCCTAAAATTGCGGAACCTGATCCTGCTCTGCTGCGCACTACTTCAGTTCCTAGGGCGGTCGCATTGGCCATGACCATTGGAATGTGTGAGACAAGTAGGAAAAGCAGTACCAAAAATAGTGGTGTCCAGTGAATAACAAGCACTTCAATCAATAAAACTGCACACAATACTGTGAAGCTTGCGAGCACGAACTGCATGATGCGATGCGGATGTACGCTACGCAAAAGTCGTCTATTGATCATTCCGCCAATGATGAGCCCGCACGCGTTGACTCCAAAGATGACGGAATACAGCAGCACCGGAATTCCCATTTGGTTTTGAAGCACAAAGGGAGAGGCGGAAATGTAGGAAAACATCGCGCCGAAGGACAAGCCGAGGGTAAACACATAGGCCAAAAACTGTGGGTTTTTCAGCACAAAAGTGTAGTTAGATAACATGCCCATCAGGCCCGCAGCGGTGCGTTCTTCGACGGGTTTCGATTCTTTAATTTGGAATGATGCAACAAGCAGTTGGGCAAGATTTATCAAAGCGAGTGCCCAGAAAATTCCACGCCAGCCGAATGGCCCAACCAGCATTCCACCGATGAGCGGAGCAACCACGGGGGCAACTCCTTGAATAATCATCAACAGCGCAAATGCTTGTGCGGCTTTTTGTCCGCGTTCCAGATCAGGCACAATCGCACGCGCGATCACTACGCAAGCACCGCCGCCAAGGCCTTGCACCAGACGGGCAATGATTAAGACGCTTATCGACGGCGCCAGCGCGCACACAAAACTAGCCACCAGCGCGGCTACTGCACCTGCCACGAGCAGGGATTTTCTGCCTAGTTGGTCAGATAACGGGCCGATAATTAACTGCCCTACAGCCATGCCTGCCATATAGGAAGAAAGTGTTAACTGCACCATCGGAGCAGTGGTATTTAAGTCTTCTGCAATGCCAGGCATCGCAGGTAAGTACATATCAGTTGATAGTGCGGAGCTTGCGGACAACAACGCCAGCCCCATGATCAAAGCTGTGGTCAGCTGTTGTTTCTTCTGCATCACTGTCTCATATATCTAATTAATAATGCGCATCGGAGTACCATCGAGATAAGAAGATAGCACCAATGCATAAATGCCTATTGCCTAAAACCGTCTATCGTAACTGATTTCATGCAGCCAGGTGGACAAAATCAACGTTTGTTATTGGTTTGTTCACCCTCAAGCAATGTACGATCATTTCAAGCAACTGCAGCAATTGACACGTCAAATTCATTCAAGAAAAGGGGTAGGGAGATCCATGTCTAGTGGTTTTGAATATGTTCAGCACCCCAGACGCGCCCTCCCTCCTCCCATCCCGGAGCGAAAAGGGCCAGCAGCGGCCTTTCTACCGGGAACTTTTCACCCCATAAATCCGAAAAATATCGCAGCAAGCCACGATCAAGTGCTTTTATCTGGTTGGGGCAAGCTTGTTCGCTCGTTGTTGGTGATCTTGTCTATTTTGGTCATCATCATCGGTATCAACCTCATTTTGGATGGCGTTTACGGGTTCGGGACCTTTTCCACCACCCAGATGTATCAGGTTGCCAAAGATCCACTGATCGGCGTGCTGATTGGTATTTTGGCCACTGCGCTAGTGCAATCCTCCACCACGACCACAACGTTGACAGTTACTGCTGTGGGCACCGGCATTGTCTCTGTTCCCGTAGCTATCCCGATTATTTTGGGCGCTAACATTGGCACCACCATCACGGCGATGCTGGTTGCGTTTTCTTATATGGGCGAACGCAGGGAATTTAAACAAGCTTTTACTGTCGCTGCCATGCACGTGTGGTTCAACGTGCTGGTTGTGATGTTCCTGTTCATCGTGGAACAACTTTTTCACCCATTTCGAACGATCAGTGGTGCAATCGCCACTCAGATCACCGAGCAGACTGGGGGTTCATTGCCCACCAGTGATGTCATGACCAAAGTTTTTGAACCTCTCATCGAGATCCTTGGTATGAACGGCCTCATTGGTTTGATTGATAACCAAAGCATTGCTGCAGTTGTGTGCCTCATTGTGGGCACACTCTTTATTCTGTTTGCGGTACGTGCAATGAGTTCTCAAATCCGTACGATTACCGCTGCCACTGTTACGTCCATTATGGATAAGGTCATCAATCCAGAAAATAGCCCCAAGGCAAGAATCTTGTCTAATTTTTGGAGCTTCATCCTGGGTATTTTGTTTACCCTCATGGTTACTGCTTCTTCCGTGACGGTGGCATCCATGCAGCCAGTTGCTGTATCTGGTGTGGTGAAGCAAAAACCACTATTGGGTGTCATTTTGGGTGCGAATGTGGGCACGACTGTAACAGCTATGTTTGCCACATTCGCGATTGTTAACGATCAGGGTGAATTCGCCATTCAGGCTGCGCTGATTCACGTCATTGTGAACTTAACTGGCGCGCTCATGGTGCTATGTATTCCACAATTAGCTAATGCGATTGTCCACCTATCAGAAAAAACTGCGAGGTTTGCTGCCCGCAGTTATTCCGTCACTGTAGCCACCATTGGAAGCTTGTATATTCTGATTCCTTCGTTGGCATTGCTTGTATACGTCCTGCTTTAGAAAAGCGCTTCACCTTTAAAAACTGTCGCTACAGCACCACCTACCCAGATGGTTTCTTCTTCAACGCTGATGTGGATTTCCCCTGCTCGTCCCAAGACGGATCCCTGCGAGGCGATATAGCCATCCCCGGCGCGTCCTGTTCGGTTGAGCCACTGTGCGATGGACGCATTAAGGCTCCCGGTTACTGGATCTTCGCCAATTCCAGGGGCAAAAGCACGAACTTCAAAAGCGTGAGGGCTTCCCTTCGGATAAGCACCGATCACACCAAGTTTCAGGGGAACTTCCGCATTAAATTGTGGTTCTATATCCAATACGTGCTGCGCGCTTGGTAGTTCAATGACTGCCCATCCTGGCCCATTGTCTACCCATTGATGCCCCTGAACCAGCTGCGCCCCAATTCCTAAAGCTTCGCATGCATGGTGAATATAGGTGTCATCCAGTGGCCCGTCTTTAATGGTTGGTGGTGCTTGGAAAGCCAACTGGTCGCCTGTGCGCACTGGAATTAATCCCGCTGCACATTCTTGGATCAACTGCGAATGTGTACTTCCATGCAGTTCTTGAAACACATGGGCAGTGCCTAGCGTGGGATGCCCTGCAAAGGGAAGCTCACCAGTGGGGGTAAAAATACGTACCCGGTAGTCAGCTTCACGTTGTGTTGCTGAAAGAAGAAATGTGGTTTCCGATAAGTTGGTCCACCGTGCAATTCTGGCCATCTGTGCATCGCTGAGATCATCTGCATCCGCGATCACTGCCAGCGGATTGCCCATGAAGGGTTCTGCACTAAACACATCTACTTGATAAAACGGGCGTGACATTTATGCGTCTTTCTTTTCCAAAACCACGATTCCTAAGACAAAGAGCGCTACTGCCCAGGCTCCGAAATACAAAGCACCCGAGGTAGTGGACCATCCTGGATCAATTGTTTGATAGTTGGTGACAAAAGCATAGAAGTTGGTGAAGGGACCGTACTTGGCCACGTATTCTCCAACGCGTGGCAAAAATGATAAAAGGTTCTCAATGGCGAAATGCCACATCAGCACCAAAGCTACTGCTCCTGCTGTTTGGCGGAGCAAAAGTGCAATACCTGAACAAAAAGTAACTAGTAGCGCTGCAGCTAGTGGATATTGCCACATGATCCGCAGTGCTTGTTCATCGTTCCACACTTGCAGAGTTGAGCTTGCTGCATCGGAGGCAAGTGCTTTAGCCAAATAGAAACACAACAATACGGTGATAAACGTCAGTATCACGGCGATAATCAGATACAGCAGCCATTTCGCTACTGCCACAACCCATCTCTTCGGTGTTGCCAGGAAAGTTTGGGTTTGATAGCCGAAGCGGAATTCAGTGGTGAACATCATGGTTGCTTGAATCATGATGATCACAAAACCCAGCAGGTAGAGACCGGTTACGGTGCTGCCTGCAAAAAGAAATAACGAAGCGAAGCTATCACCGGTGGCCAACGATCCGGTTAGTGCCGCGTAGCCGAGGCTAAAAAATAGAACTAATGCGGTTGTCCACCAAAAAGATTTGGTGGAGGTAAGTTTTGTCCATTCAGAACGGATGGTTTTAATCATTCTTTACTGAAACCTCCAGCTTGGTATTGCACTGCTTCCCCTGTGGTTTCAAGGAATGCTTCTTCCAGCGATGCCCTAGTTTCTGATAGTTCCAACAGCCCAATGCCTTGGTCAAAAGCGAGTCGGCCAATGTCATCGCTGCTGGTGTCGTTGATGGTAAAAGCCTCTCGTCCTAGTGCATCAAGGCCCATGGTGTAGGAAATTCCGGCGCTATTCAATGCGGTCACTAGCGCTGCGGCATCGACTGCTCGAACAACCACGGTGGATGCGGAATGCGCGCGGACAAATTCCTGCATGGGCATATCTGCTACTAGTTGCCCTCGTCCAATCACGATCAAATGCTCTGCGGTTTGTGCCATTTCTGACAAGAGGTGGGAACTAACCAAAACTGTTCTGCCTTGTTTCGCAAGGTTTTGCAGCAGAGTTCGAACCCAGTGGATACCTTCGGGATCAAGGCCGTTGACGGGTTCGTCCAAGATTAGATATTCCGGGTCACCCAATAATGCTGCTGCAAGGCCTAAACGTTGCCCCATACCTAGAGAGAATCCGCCTGCATTTTTCTTGGCCACATCTGTTAGACCAACAAGGGCGAGTACTTCGTCTACTCGTTTGGTTGGCAAGCCGTTTGCTTGGGCGATCCACTTCAAATGGTTTGCTGCTGACCTGTTGGGGTGTGTTGCTTTGGCATCAAGTAATGCGCCAACTTTGGTCAGCGGATTTTTTAAGGATCGGTAGTGTTTTCCTTCAATGGTGGCATGCCCTGCAGTGGGGTTGTCTAAGCCAAGGATCAGGCGCATAGTGGTGGATTTTCCAGCTCCGTTAGGGCCAAGAAATCCGGTCACTACTCCAGGTTTTACTTCAAAGCTCAGATCATTTACTGCTCGGACTTGTCCATATTGTTTGGTGAGTCCTTCAACGTTGATCATGCCCACCAGTGTGGCATAAACGTAATAAACTTAGCTTTCAGCGGTAAGACGCTTTTTCAGTTCTGGCCATGCTTTAGCAAAGGCAGGCATCAGCGGTAAGGATTCTACCTCTGCGATATTGACCCACCGTAGTTCTAGAGATTCCTCATTAGCTGTGGTGGGAAGTGTTTCTCCAGTTTTCGTACGGGCAATGACTGTTGTGTAGGTCCATTGTCCGGCGAGTTCTGGGCGTGTGGGATCTGCAGGAAACGGCCCGGCAGTGACAATCGCGTCTAGGACTTCAACGCTGTCGGGCAGGATGCCTGTTTCTTCATACGCTTCACGCAAGGCTGATTCGGATGCAGATTCATGTGAATCTCGTGCACCTCCTGGCAATGCCCAGGTATCACCGTTGTTGGTCCATGCGGCTCGGTGCTGCATGAGCATCTGTTGTCCTGCAACTAGTAATAATCCTGCTGCTCCATTCCTGCCCCATACTGCACTGCCATTGGGTGCTGCTGCCCATCCGTCTCCATCGCCTTTCATGACGTCCACATTAGGCTAAACACAGGGGGTATTCATCAAGGTAGCCAATACTTTCAACATGTCACTAGTCACGCTATTCTGAAACAATGATCCGGGATGGCAATGGGGAGCACACAGAGGTGCCCGACCCTCTGGATAATTCTGCGGTGCAAAAATCTGACATTGCAGGTAGCACCACAGCTAGGTTGGAGTCTTTGGAAGCAGATCAACTCCAAGAGGATTCCCATGACCATTGGCTTGATCCTTTAACGGAGAAGGATACCTCCAGGCGGAGTTTGGTTAATTCGATTGTTCAGGAGACTTTCGGGCAACCAATTTTTGTGGCTCGTCGGATTTGGGCTTTTGTCAGTACGTCGCCTGGTCGGATGACGTTGATGACGGTGGTTATCTCGATTGCTATTTTTGCTGCCGGTTATGCCATGTCTATGTCGTCGGATACTCGGCAGGCCAATTTGGATGAGTTGATCACCAACGCGGAGCCGGTGTCTTATAACGCACACGTACTTTACACCTCGTTATCGGTGGCTGATACTACGGCTAGCACTGGTTTTGTGCAGGCTGGTGTGGAAGGCCCGGTGAACCGGGTGAAGTATCACACCGCTATTGATCGTGCGGTTGTTGCTGCTACCCATACTGCTGCATCAGCGGATACTACTGATGAGCACATGATGGATTTGGTCTTGGAGATTCAGCGTCAGTTGCCGGTGTATACCGGTTTGGTTGAAACGGCTCGTACCAATAACCGTGCTGGCAATCCGGTGAGTGTGGCGTATATGTCAGAGGCTAGCGCGATGATGCGCAATGAGATCTTGCCGATGGCGTCTGAGTTGTACAACTTAACTAGTCGTACTGTTTCGGATCAGCAACGTGCGGCGACAAGGCCTCAGTGGATTCCGTTGTCTGGTTTGCTTGCAGCGTTGGCCATGTTGTTGGTGGCGCAGTGGTGGTTGATGCGTATTACGCGCAGGCGTATCAATAAAGGGTTCGCGTTGGCTACCGTCATGATGATGACGGCCACATTGTGGGTGTCGGCTGCTAACTGGGCTACGTGGCAGGCGGGTACTAAAGGTTTTGAGGAAGCTGCGGGGCCGCTTAATTCTATGACCACGGCGCGTATTTATGCCCAGCAAACGCGCACGACGGAAACGTTGTCGTTGGTGCGCAGGCAGTCTATTCAGGGAAGTAGCACTGGTTTTACCGCCACGATTAATCAGATTAAGCGCGCGTTGGATGAGTATGAGACCACTTCACAGTCAGAGACTGAGGAGCACCAGCAGCTGATTACGACGATCCGAAATGCTATTGCTTCGTGGACTGCTGATCATGATGAGTTCACGGTTTTGCTGTCCACTGGCGATTACAACGGTGCGGTGAGTGCGGTCTTAAGCAGTGATGATGAGGGTCAAACTAGTTTTGATGAGCTTGATACCGCGTTGGCTGAGCTGATCGCGGATTCACGAAGCTCCATGCGGTCTTATATCCAATCAGGTTTGCAGGCCACGCAGCTAGTTTCTGTCATGGTGATGCTTTTGTCTATCGCTTCCGTGCTGGCCTTGTGGATTGGCATCCGCCCTCGCTTGCAGGAGTACCTATAAATGCTTGCTTTTCGACGCCCCCTCCTCCGCATCACGCATCTCGGCGCTGCATTGCTGGCCGCAACGCTGCTGGTTTCTTGTACTCCCGCACCTGTCGAACAAGCAGATACTTTAACTGCTTTGGATCCAGATGCGGGTCCTCCGCTGCCTCCAGATTCTTCCCTAGAAGCTCCTGGAGAGAAGGATCCGGTAGTTGAGACTAAAGAGAATTGGCCTGGGTCATTGCGTCCGGATGATAAGACACCTGAAGAGCGGGTGCCAAGTATCGTCAATCGTGGGCGCATCATCGTCGGTGTTGATCAATCGCAAAATTTGTTGAGTTTCCGTGATCCTGTCACGGGTGAACTTCGTGGCTTTGAGATCGAATTGGCAAGGGAAATCTCCCGCGATATTTTTGGTGACCCCAACCGGGTTGATTTCCGATTCGTCGGATCAGCAGACCGTTTGCGCTCCCTTGATCAAGGTGATGTAGATATTGTCATTCGTTCGGTGGCGATCACTGATGAACGCGCCAAATTAGTGGAGTTTTCCACTCCTTATTTGCAGACTCAAACCCGCATGCTCACCATGGAGTCCTCGGGGATTTCTTCCATTGCGGATCTTCCTGGCCACACCATTTGTGTCACCGAAGGATCGACATCTTTGCAACGGGCTCGCACCATCGCCCCAGAATCCTCCATCTTAAGAACACGCAACTGGTCGGATTGCCTCATGGCTTTGCAGCAACACCAAGCTCAAGTCATTTTGGGCGATGATGTGATTTTGTCTGGTATCGCAGCCCAGGATCCTTATACCGAAATTCTTGATACAGCGTTAGATTCACAATTTTATGGAGTCGCTGCGACATCAACGACTGCTGGAACTGACTCTTCAGGGTTGATTCGCCAGGTAAACTCCACAATTGAAAGAATCCGCGAGGACCGCACATGGTGGACTATGTTCAACGATTGGTTTGGACCATACTTGTGGTCCTACGGGCCACCTCAGCTGCAATACATGCCAGAGGAAGAAGGTGCAGACAACAATGAAGGACAATGAGGACTTCGATCCAGATTCCCCTGCAACGGAAGCTGTCGCTTTCAATCCTTTTGATGATGACGAGGATGATTCACCCGCCACATCTGCTGTTGCCTTCAACCCTTTTGAAGATGATGACGACGACGAGGATTTCCACGGCGATGGTCTAGAATTTTTGCTGCGCGATTTGGACAATCTGCGCGCAACCCAAGGGCAAAAAGTTGCCGAACCACCAGCTGAGGAAGAAACCACCGGTGCTGTGGCAGCCCATACGGAGACAACTGCAGCCTCGATTAGGCCTCGCCCGGAGGTGGATCCAAGTGAGAGGAGTCGTCGACAAGCAATCTCCCTGTTCCGCGAACGACGCCGCATTCGCCGCCAATCTCGCCCCGTGGCCGATGGCATGGTCGAGCTACCGTTCATCACGCCTAAGCCAGAAGATGAGCTGCTCATCGACCCCGATGAAAAACGCAAACCCGGTGTGCAGCCGCCGCAACTTGTCGCCGGCGACATCGTGGCTGAACAATATGAAGTGCTTGGAGTCATCGCGCACGGCGGCATGGGATGGATTTATCTAGCCAACGACCGCAATGTCTCTGGCCGCATCGTGGTACTCAAAGGCATGATGGCGCAATCGTCCATCCAAGATCAAGGCACCGCAGAAGCCGAACGCGAATTCCTCGCCGACATCACCCACCCCGGAATTGTTAAAGCCTACAACTTCATCGATGATCCGCGCGTACCTGGTGGATTCATCGTCATGGAATACGTCAACGGCCCCTCACTGAAAGACCGCTGCAAAGCGCAACCCGACGGCGTGCTGCGCGTCGATCTGGCCATTGGATACATCCTCGAATTGCTGCCCGCCATGGACTACCTGCACCAACGCGGCGTGGTGTACAACGACCTTAAACCTGAAAACGTCATCGCCACTGAAGACCAAGTAAAACTAATCGACCTCGGCGCTGTAACCGGCATCGGCGCATTCGGCTATATTTACGGCACCAAAGGCTTCCAAGCACCCGAAGTAGCCACCCACGGGCCATCCATCGCCTCTGATATTTTCACCATCGGCCGCACCTTAGCTGCCCTGACCATGCCACTTTCCGTCGAAGATGGCATCCTGGCCCCCGGCATTCCTTCACCAAAACACTCCCCTCTCCTGCGCCGACACCTCTCGTTTTACCGCCTGCTTCAACGCGCCACCGCCGAAGACCCCACGCAACGATTCCGAAACGTCAGCGAATTACGCACCCAGCTTTACGGCGTACTCCGCGAAATACTTGCTGTCCGCGACGGCAAACAATACCCACACCAACATTCACTGTTCTCCCCACAACGAAGCACCTTTGGCACCAAACACCTCGTGTTTCGCACCGACCGCATCATCGACGGCATCGAACGCCAAGCACGCATCACCGCCCCCGAAATCGTCTCCGCCCTGCCCGTCCCACTCATTGATCGCACCGACCCCGGCGCACGCATGCTGTCCGGTTCCTCCTACGCAGAACCATCCGAAACACTGGAAACACTGCGCAACGCCATGGAAGACGAACAATACAGCGCCTCAATTGAAATCCCCCTCGGCGTTGTCCGCGCACTACTTGACCTTGGATTTACCACCGAAGCCCGCCAATGGTTGGAAACCCTAGAAGAACGCATCGGTGACGATTGGCGCCACAAATGGTTCTCCGGCATCACCTACTTGCTTCTCGACGACTACGCCACCGCCCAAGTATTCTTCAACACAGTACTAACCATCCTTCCCGGCGAAGCAGCACCAAAACTGGCACTAGCTGCAGTCGATGAATTAATCCTGCAACAAATGGGAGCAGAATCAACCCCATTCCTCACCCCAGAAATCGTCTCTGCAACAGCCACCCTAAGCAAAGACTTCGAAGAACTCGACGCCTCAGCATTCGCTGCACTCAGCGACACCTGGTCACATATCTCCAACGACCCCCAAGTAGTTCGCTTCCACTCCCTACGCCTCTACGCGCTTGTGTGGGCAACAAATCCCACCACCGTATCCTCCGCATTCGGACTGGCACGCCAACTCATGGCCGAAAACCAAATCGAACTTGCCGTGCAATCCCTAGACAAACTTTCCCAATCCTCCACGCACTACCGCATGGCAACCTTGACCACCATCTTGCTGCTGGTCAGCTCCAATTTAAGTGAATCCAGAATTCGAAGAGCCGCACGCCGACTCTCCGAAATCCCCACCAACGAACCACGCTTCAACCAAATCAAAATCGCGATCATGTCCGCCGGACTCACCTGGTTAAGAGAACGACACCTCCAAGCTTCCGCTTCAGCAAACCCACTGTTTGAATTCCCGTTCTCCCAAAAAGGTTTACGCACCGGCATCTCCGAAGCGTTGCGAATCCAGGCTCGTTCAGCACCTTTCGCACACCACCGGTACGCGTTGGTGGATATGGCTAACGCGGTTCGACCATTGACGTGGTTCTAGCTGGTTTGCAGGGTTGAGCGGGCTTTTGGGTTTGGCATGGGTCAATTTAGTGCGGAAATAGCTGTTTGCCCCGGGTGGTTTTAGATGTTCATGTGTTTGTCAGCATGGGACCAAACCAGGAGACCCAGAAATCACATTTTCGACGTTTGTGGGTCTCCTAGTTTGGTGTATCGCTCTCAATACCAAACACAGAGACCCAGCATTTAAGTTTTTAAAGATTCTGGGTCTCCTGGTTTGGTCGCTCTCAAATTTCAGCCCTTACCCTGAAAAGTCATACCTCCCCAGAAGCGCTTCTCACGGGTTTTCAAGGTCAAGCGCATACATAAAGCTCATCCAGAAAACTCGAGGCCTTAAACAAGCGATAAACGCCTAACGCTCATTCTTATGCCATTTGCTTCCGACCGCCTGGCACACTAACACCGCAATCAGCAGTGTGTGGATAGAATTCGCTAAACCCGGCTCGGAACATTTTCAACCGAGTCGGGTTTAACGCAGCTACTTAAGCAAACTTCACCGCATACCGAGCGATAGCCAACTCTTCGTTAGTTGGAATAACAAAAACCTTGACCTTGGATTCATCGGTTGAAATCAAACGAGGTCCATCATTTGGCAAGGCGTTGCGCTCTGGATCGATTTCAATGCCGTACATTTCTAGTCCGGCCAGGGCGTCCTCGCGAACGAACTGCGCATTTTCACCCACACCTGCGGTAAACACAATGGTGTCTACTCGTCCCAATGCCACCATGTAGGAACCTAGGTAGCGGCGGAGCTGGTGGATATAGATGTTGTATGCGGACCACGCATCTTGGTCATTGTTTTCAATCATTTCCCGGAGTTCACGGAAATCGTTGACTCCTGAAAGACCTTTGACGCCTGACTTTTTGTTCAGCAGATTATCGATCTCATCGATGCTCATGCCTGCGGTGCGTGACAGGTGAAACACGATACCTGGATCAATATCACCACTTCGGGTACCCATCACTAGACCTGCCAGTGGTGTCATTCCCATGGAGGTATCCACCGCACGACCGCCTTGAACAGCTGCCATTGAGGCACCATTGCCCAGGTGGAAGGTAATGGTGTTGACTTCTTCGGCGGGCTTTTCCAAGATTTCCACTACGCGCTTGGACACAAACTCGTGGGATGTGCCGTGGAAACCGTAGCGCCTGATTCCGTGTTCCGCTGCGACATCTTTGTTGATGGCATAGAGCGCTGCTGCTGGCGGAAGCGAGTGGAAAAATCCTGTATCAAACACAGCAACGTGTGGAACATCGGGCAAAATTTTGCGGGCCACTTCGATGCCATCAACGTTGGCTGGGTTGTGCAGAGGTGCCAGTGGGATCAGGTCGCGGATCATTTCAACGATTTCATCGGTGATAAGTTCCGGTGCAGAGAACAAGATTCCACCGTGAACCACGCGGTGTCCAACTGCGGTGATTTCCAGTTGGGAGGGGCCACAGTTGTGTTGATCCATGAGGTCAAACGCTAAGTTGAGGCCTTCAGAGTGGTCCGCAATGGGTGTTTCCAGGGTGTATTTTTCGCCCTCAACTTTAAGGACAATGCGACCATTTGGTTCGCCTATTTGCTCTACCAGGCCTGAAACAAAGGGCTCGTCGATAGCAGAATTTTCTGGGTTGACCAGCTGAAATTTGATGGAGGATGAACCGGAGTTCAAAACAAGTGCCAAAGACATTATTTGACTCCTCCTGCCTGAATTGCGGTGATAGCAACGGTGTTCACGATGTCAGGAACGGTAGCACCACGGGAAAGGTCGTTGACTGGTTTGTTCAGTCCCTGCAGAATCGGGCCAACTGCCAGGGCATGCCCGGTGCGTTGTGCGGTTTTGTAGCCAATGTTTCCGGCTTCCAAGTCGGGGAAGATAAACACGTTTGCTTGGCCAGCAACATCTGAGTCTGGCATCTTTTTGCGTGCCACGCCTGGATCTACTGCGGCATCAAATTGCAGTGGTCCATCAACACAGAGTTCTGGGTCTAGCCGGCGTGCTTCTGCCAGCGCGTCAATGGCGCGGTCAACATCTGGGCCACCTCCTGAGTTGCCGGTGGAATAGGACAGGATGGCTACGCGTGGATCGATGCCAAATTGCGCTGCGGTTTTAGCTGATACAACGGCGATTTCACCAAGTTGTTCTGCGGTGGGGTTGGGGTTAACTGCACAGTCGCCGAAAGCCCACAGACGCCCACGAAGCACCATGAGGAAAATCGAGGAGACAACGGATGCTTCTGGAACAGTCTTGATGATCTGGAAGCTGGGCTTGATGGTGTGTGCGGTGGTGTTTGCTGCACCGGAAACCATGCCATCGGCGTCACCATTGTGCACCATCATCGTGCCAAAGTAGGAGATGTCCTTCATGGTTTCGCGGGCTTGCTCAATGGTGACACCCTTTGACTTGCGCAGTTCAGCGAATTGTTCTGCGAATTCTTCCAAGCGTGGGTCAGTCAGCGGGTTGACCAGGTAGGCGGTGTTGAGGTGGAGTCCAAGTTCGGTGGCGCGCTCGCGGATTTTTACAGGATCACCCAGGATTGTGATTTCGCAAATATTTTGTTCCAGCAGTTGGTGTGCTGCCATCAAAATGCGGTCATCATCACCTTCAGGCAAGACGATGTGTGATTGTTCGGTTTGTGCGCGCTTGAGCAGCCAGTTTTCAAAAAGTTCGGCACTCATGACCGGTTCGAGGTTGCTGTGGTTGCGCACGGCTTTGCGTAGCTTGTCGGGCATTGGTTCTTGCTCAGCGGTAAATGCTGCAGCCACTACGGCTCCGGCATTGTTTACCTGGGTACGTGCCAATGCAACGTGCTTGCCCTGTTTATCCACCAGGAGCAGAACAGGGATACCGAGAGCTGCGGCTACCTGTGCATCAAAGAAGGTGTTGCCCGCACCGATGATGAGAGCTGGTCCCTCAGCAAGGAGGTCGGCTGACAGAACTTTAGAAACTTCTAGTTCTTCGTCTGGCAGGTTGGTGAGTCGAACTCCAAGGTCGGCTGCGACTTCTTCCAAATCAAATCCATCGAAGCTGCGATTAACCGTGGTGATCAAAGCTGAGGTCGGTGTGTCAGACATACATCGCCTTTCTAGTTTCAGCCTGAACCCTCACATTAATGACACTTCAGGCTTGTGCCTTCCGGCACTACTGAGGGGAAGTTGTGATTTCTTCCATAGTTTAGCGCCCGTCCGCCTTGCGTACAGCCTGGTTTGCAAAGAATTATTTTGTAATTTTCAAAGCGAACTCAATCCACCGCTTTGAGCTGCACAAATGCATATAGGCTTAAAAAACAATACGGAACGGTTACAAGTTGCGAAGTACCCTTTGCAAAGTTTTTAACGGCACTTTTCAACTCTCCAACCCAGAATAGTGTGGTCTACAAAAGCGCGCATCGTGACAAAAATGACGCCCTTTCAACCCCCTTTACTCCCCGAGTGCCCTTTATTAGTCTGCACTAACCACGTATCATGGAGGGTTGATAGCGAGGCACTTTTAAGCTTTCGAAGATAGTCGCCTGCTAAAGTACTCCATATTTTTAAAACAACCTTTTAAGGAATCGAACTTTATATGTCTCGCCCTTTGCGTGTTGCCGTTGTCGGTGCAGGTCCAGCAGGAATCTATGCGTCTGATTTGTTGATGAAATCTGACACTGATGTGCAGATCGATCTCTTTGAGCGCATGCCAGCGCCGTTCGGTCTTATCCGTTATGGCGTGGCGCCTGATCACCCTCGTATCAAGGGCATCGTGAAGTCGCTGCACAACGTCATGGATAAGGAACAGCTGCGTTTCTTAGGCAACATCGAGGTTGGCAAGGACATCACTGTTGATGAACTCCACGAGTTCTATGACGCTATTGTGTTCTCCACTGGAGCAACAGGTGACCAGGATTTGCGGGTCCCTGGCTCCGACCTCGAGGGTTCTTGGGGTGCGGGTGAATTCGTCGGTTTCTATGACGGCAACCCAAACTTTGAACGCAGCTGGGATCTTTCCGCAGAAAAGGTCGCGGTCATTGGTGTTGGAAACGTGGCTTTGGATGTGGCGCGAATCCTGGCTAAAACCGGTGATGAGCTGCTAGTTACTGAGATCCCGGACAATGTATATGAAAGCTTGGCTAAAAATAATGCCAAGGAAGTACACGTTTTCGGTCGTCGTGGACCAGCTCAGGCAAAGTTCACTCCGTTAGAGCTTAAAGAGCTGGATCATTCTGACACCATTGAAGTAGTGGTCAACCCTGAAGATATTGATTACGATGCCGCTTCAGAGCAGGCGCGCCGTGATTCCAAGTCTCAGGATTTGGTATGCCAGACCCTGGAAGGTTACGCCATGCGTGATCCCAAGGGTGCTCCACACAAGCTGTTTATTCACTTCTTTGAATCGCCTGTGGAAATTCTCGGTGAAGACGGCAAGGTTGTGGGCATTAAAACTGAGCGCACGCAGCTTGACGGCAATGGTGGTGTAACCGGAACTGGCAAGTTCACCACCTGGGATGTGCAGTCGGTCTACCGTGCTGTCGGCTACCGCTCTGACGCTATTGAGGGCGTGCCGTTTGATGCTGAGCGTGCCGTTATCCCGAACGATGGCGGCCACATCATTGATCCTGAGGTCGGTGCCCCAATTGCTGGCCTGTACGCCACTGGCTGGATCAAGCGTGGACCTATTGGTTTGATCGGTAACACCAAGTCTGATGCCAAGGAAACCACCGAAATGCTGCTGGCTGATTACGCTGCTGGTTCTTTGCCTGAGCCTAAAAAACCTGAGCTGGATGCGATCATCGAGTTCCTTGATGAGCGCAAGGTTGCTTTCACCACGTGGGAAGGCTGGCATCTTCTCGATGCCGCGGAACGCGCGTTGGGTGAGCCTGAGGGCCGTGAGCGCAAGAAGATCGTTGAGTGGAATGACATGGTGCGACATGCTCGTCCAGAATACGACATCTAGGTGTAGTTAAAACACAAGAATTGGGCGCTGTTGGAAGTTAATCCACAGCGCCCTTTGCGTGCTCTACTAGTGAATACTGTGTTAATGCTTTGCTGTGGACTGTCTACTTTGGGGGTTTGCAGGCTAGTCTTTTGTCATGACCCGATACTTTGCAGTTTCCAATCTTCAGGAGTTAGGCTCCCTCGAAGTTCACAAATTGTACAAACTTCGTGTAGATATTTTCGTTCACGAGCAGCAGACTCCGTACGCGGAGATTGATGACACCGATGTCGCACCCACCACCAATCACATTTTGGCGTGGGAGCGCGCTGATACCGCCCCGTCACGCCTCGTCGGCTGCGCTCGCCTGGCCCCCACCACCGTCGCCGAGCTCAAGGGCTACACGGGCACAAGCATTTCGCTTGACGACGCCACCGAGCTGTCACAACTCGGCCGCGTCGCGGTGTCTAAGGAAGAGCGGGGCACGGGGCTGTCCCAAGATTTGATGCACAACGCATTGCGTCTTGCCTATGAGCAGTACCCTGATCGTGATGTGGTGCTCACAGCCCAAAAGCCACTGGCTGATTTCTACGGCGAATACGGATTTGAGCCAATCGGTGAAGAATATCTTGATTCTGGTGTCGTACACCTTCCGATGTTGCTCAAGGCTTCGGAATTAGAGAAATTCTCTAACCTAAACGCCTGATCCATAGTCGCTAGAACTCACCCAGATTTCCTTGCCCGTCGCGGTGCGGAAACGCACCCGATCGCCTTCATTAATGACGGCGAGGGAGGCGTCGAAAAGCGAATTTTTAGCGTCAATGAGCTGCCGGCCGCGGAAATAGTCGAGGCCGGGGTTGCCCACCTGCGTGCCTATGACGGTGATGTTGTTGCCGCTGACGCTCATGTGGATGAGGTTGTTGCCGTCGTCCCAGCCAGGCGTGCTTAGTGTTTGGCACCAAAAATCGGACGAGCTTGGCGTGTCGAAGAAGCAAGACATGGAGTTGCCGTCGGCAAATCTGAATTCACCGATGCTGGAAAAGACCTGGTGTAACCCACTTTCTGTGGTCACTATGTCATCGCGTTGGGCGTTCGATAACATGCTAAACCCCGCGCCATTGATGCGGAATGTCTCATTGGTGGCGTATTTTGTGCATGCGATTTCATCAGCAGCATCCGTGAAACATGCCATGGTGTGAAGATCCAGATAGGTTCCAGGCTGCAAAGTTGTGTAATTTTCTGGCATGACATGGGAAATCGCCGTGGTAAGTTCAGCAAACCCAGCGCGATTTTGCTCATTGGTATCCGCCACCGCGTAGCTAGTGCCAAATCGGCAAGCACCTTGAGCAAAACTTACCCGCCAATCAAGCGATGGATTTCGGTTAATTGGGGCATCTTGTTCAATGGGGCGGAACTCGCATTCAATTGACCCATCTACCGATGCGAAGCTTACCTGCCCATCTTGGTATCCACTTGCGTAACTATCTATGTTCTGACGGGTATAGCGCGGGCTTAGATCAAGAGATTCTGCCTGCTTGGTGGTGGTTTCCGTAGGCGTTGTGGGGCGCGGAGGATTATCGTCGGTTTCTGATGTCGGCTGCGCAACTGTTTCCGTGATGGTCTCCACCGGAGCGGGAGGGGATGGAAGAGCTGGGGGATCTGCGTCCGAGGGCCGCGAATCAGCACACGCTACTAGAACGCACGCCACAATGGGGATGATTGCCAGCCGTCGGATATTCATCAGTACTCCTTAGATTTAACCTGTTCCAGCCCCAAAGGCCTGTGTGGTTGCCCAGAATTGGTTTCCCTGCACAGTGGTGATATTTAAGGTATTGCCATCAAATTCCGCGCTTACCCCGTTGGCTAAACGATAAGAACCAGGGCCAAATTTTTGCTGCGATTCATAGATATTGATCCCCGGGTTTGTGGGATGAGCACCCTCGAATTCCCCGTCAGCAGCATCGAGATTCCAGCTGATCGTATTTGCAGGTCCTTGCGACTGCGTGCTTTCCCAACCTGCAGGTCCACTGTTGTGGCACATAAACTGCCCACCGGCTATTTTGCTCACGCAGGTCAGGCTGGTGGCATCATCAAATTCAAACGTGGTGACCATTGAAAGCGCTTGTACCTGGTCTTGAGAATTAGTCAGCTGCCTCGTTGCTTCATCCACGTCGATCTCATGAAAGCCCTGCGCATCAATGGTAAATGCTTGGCTTGAATCAAAATCAAGACAGCTAAATTCCGAAGCAGTAGGTGCCCAGCATCCCATGTGGCCTAAATGAACCATCTCACCAACATCTAAGGTGGCATGTGCTTGGGGCAGCTCTGATTCCAACGATCCTAGCTCGGCAAAGTTACTCTGCACGGTGTCATCGGTGGTGATGCTTACTTGCTGGTTGTCTTGGGCACTTAGCGTGCATGAACCAGCGGTTTCATCAACAGTAAACATTCTTATTTGAAAATTGTACTGACCAAGTGTGGCCTCAAAAAAGCAATGCGCCGTTGTGCCGTCACCGGTGGTAAACACTACTGTTTCTTGATCTGTAACACCAGTGTCATAGGTTGCCGGATCAATATGGATGTAGTCCAACGTGGTGGGTTCAGGTACTTGTGTAACTGTTGTTTCTGGCGCGGCTTCTGGTTCTGAGGAGGTTGCTGGAGAGCTTTCTGAGGAGCTTTCTGGGGCTTCTTCTGTTTCTGTACTTGAGCAGCCTTGAAGAACAAGAAAGCTTACAGAACTTAAAGCCATGAGGGCTGTAGACAAACGTTTCTTAACAATCATGATGAACCTGCCACCCCACAAGGTGTGTTGGAGATCACTTATCTGTAAAACGTTAGTCCTGCCCAACGTTGATTAATACCCTCATAGCTAATTGTTATCACTTCGTGCTGTTATGAGTTTTCTTCACCCGGATGAACTTTGATCGCAGCAGCAGCCAGCGTTGCGCGATCACGAGCAGCGGACACATCCTCGGCAGTTGACACAGCAACACCCATACGCCTGGTATTAAACGCTTCCGGTTTAGCAAAAATACGCAGGTCTGTTTCAGCGACGGTCAGAGCTTCCTCCAAACCGGAATAGCTCACACCTTTAGACTCCACCCCGCCGTAAATAACAGCGGAAGCACCCGGGGAGATCAAAGTGACATCCACAGGCAGACCCAAAATCGCCTTCGCATGCAGCTCAAATTCAGAAAAACGCTGGGTAGCTAAAGTCACCAGGCCAGTATCGTGCGGGCGCGGGGACACTTCAGAGAAATACACATCGTCACCAGAAACAAACAGCTCCACACCAAACACACCACGTCCACCCAATGCATTAGTGATACGCGCAGCCACCGAACGCGCATTTTCCAACGCCCGTGGATTCATCGCCATCGGCTGCCACGATTCCACATAGTCGCCATTTTCCTGACGGTGCCCGATAGGTTCACAGAACCATGTGGCTGGCTTTGACGTATTGGGATCAATCGACCTGACGGTAAGCAGGGTGATTTCATAATCAAATTCCACAAAGGCTTCTACAATCACACGAGAATTGCTCACACGCGCACCACTCATGGCGTAATCCCACGCCGCTTGCAAGTCATCGGCACTGCGCAACACCGACTGTCCCTTGCCTGAAGAGCTCATCACAGGTTTCACCACATTGGGGTACCCAAGCTTTTCTGCTGCGGCAGAAAACTCTTCAAAGGTAGAACAAAACTCGTAGCTAGAGGTAGGCAATCCCAATTCCTCAGCTGCTAGCTTTCGGATACCTTCACGGTTCATCGTCAGCTTTGCGGCCCTAGCAGTTGGAACAATCGTTGCCAGGCCTTCTTCTTCGATCTTCACCAATTCATCAGTTGCCAGAGCTTCAATTTCTGGAATGACAAAATCAGGGCGCACACGCTCCACTAATTCCCTCACCTGCGCAGGGTCTGTCATATCGATGACATAGGAAAAGTGTGCCACCTGGTGCGCCGGGGCGTGCTCATACCTATCAACAGCATGAACCTCAACGCCTAAGCGTTGAAAGGCGATGGCTACCTCTTTACCTAGTTCTCCTGATCCCAGCAGCATCACTTTCGTGGCGTTGGGGGTTAAAGGGGTGCCGATCGTCTCTGGGATGTACATGCCTTCTAGCCTCCATTGGAAGATGTCGAAATATTGTTGTTTACTCTATCGGACGCTGCGTCGTGAAAGCTCTCAACCTGTTAAAAAGGTTGCATTATTTTGCGGTATCGGGTTATTTCTGGCCCCGCTAACCAACAGCTTTTAATGACTTTCCGAGCATCCCAAATTCTTCCAAAGAAACGCTCGCGTTTCTCCGAACTGAAGGATCGCCACCTCCCAAATTTGCCCGATGGGGTGCACAGGGGTCTTTGAGTGATTCTGGGAGGTTGCTATTTTTTTAGCCCAGTAGTCTGGGTAAAAACTTAGGTGAACATAACCATTCCCAAAATCGCACGCCATCAATCTAAGGACTGCCATGTTTAAAGCCAGGTTCATTGCTCAAGGAAGCGCAGCATTATTTTCCTGCCTACTGCTTTCTAGCTGCTCTAATTCACAATCACCGCTTTTGGATTTCCTCGAAGCTTCCGATTTCGATAGCCCTGTGGTCAACCTTGTTGATGTCTACGGCAGCGAGTGGATAGACTTTGCACTTATTTGTGCAGATGCGCCACGTGAATATATAGCTGAAGTCCTTGAACTCCCAAGCGAACAAGTTTCCGATCTAGAGGGATCTGAACAGTCTGGAATTGTATATTGGTCTGGTGATTCGGTTGAATCAGATCTTTTGGATCCATCAGATGCAGCACTTTGTAATTCAAGCACTCCCCTGGCAAGTAAATTAACAGCCCCTACACTCAATTTTTCCCAAGGCACAAATGGTGAATGGTTGCTTAACAATCCCCCTGTAACCGAACCTGCCAGCAGTCAGTAGTAAAAAACTCCCCGACTGTTGGGATCCTGATTTCTCAGGCCAACTGCCGGGGAGGAAAGTAACTTACTGATGGCTAGTTTTCAGCTAGAACATCGTGCAACACGATGGTCTGGTCGCGGCCAGGTCCCACACCAATGTAGGAGAAGCGAGCGCCAGAGAGTTCTTCTAGGCGTCGAACGTAGTCTTGAGCCTTTTGTGGAAGATCTTCAAAGGTCTTGCAGCCCGTAATGTCTTCGTCCCATGCTGGCATGGTTTCAAAGATTGGGGTGGCGTGGTGGAACTCTGACTGGGTCAATGGCATTTCGTCGTGGCGGACACCGTCAACGTCGTAGGCAACGCAGATCGGGATTTCGCCAATGCCGGTGAGCACGTCCAGTTTGGTGAGGAAGTAGTCGGTGAAGCCGTTAACGCGGGATGCGTAACGGGCAATCACGGAGTCGTACCAACCACAGCGACGCTTACGGCCGGTGTTTACTCCGACTTCGCCACCGACGGTTTGCAGGTATTCGCCCCACTTATCAAAAAGCTCGGTTGGGAATGGGCCAGCGCCAACGCGGGTGGTGTAGGCCTTAATGATGCCCAGCGAGCTGGTGATCTTGGTTGGGCCGATACCGGAACCAACGCTTGCTCCACCTGCAGTCGGGTTGGAGGAGGTAACAAACGGGTAGGTACCGTGGTCGACGTCAAGCATGGTTGCCTGGCCGCCTTCCATGAGCACGTGCTTGCCTTGATCAAGTGCTTCATTAAGCACCAAGGTGGCATCGATAACCATGGGGCGCAGGCGATCAGCGTAGGAGAGGAAGTATTGCACGATTTCCTCTGCGACAATCGCCTTGCGGTTGTACATCTTCACCAGCACTTGGTTTTTGTAATCCAGTGCGGATTCGACTTTTTGACGAAGGATGGATTCGTCGAAAATGTCTTGAACGCGGATACCTACGCGGGATACTTTATCGGCGTAGGTTGGGCCGATGCCTCGGCCGGTGGTGCCGATGGCTCGCTTGCCCAGGAAGCGTTCCTGAACGCGGTCCATCACCTGGTGGTATGGGGCAACCAGGTGGGCGTTTGCGGAGATACGCAGGCGGGATGCGTCCGCGCCGCGTGCTTCCAGGCCGTCGATTTCCTCAAACAGTGCCTCAAGGTTGATCACAACGCCGTTGCCCAAAATTGGGGTGGCCGTTTCGGAGAGGACGCCGGCAGGAAGGAGCTTGAGCTCGTACTTCTCGCCGCCGACCACAACAGTGTGTCCAGCGTTGTTGCCGCCATTGGGCTTAACCACGTAATCGACTAATCCGCCGAGAATATCCGTGGCCTTACCTTTGCCTTCATCGCCCCATTGAGCGCCGACAATAACGATTGCAGCCATTGGTTTACGTCACATCCGATCCATAAAGTTGGAGTATGCACGCGTGTGCGCACACAGACGTTATTCCATCTTACTATCCCTTGTGCAGTTTTTTATCATTGCGATACTAAACTTGCGGTATGCGTCTTCTGGTCTTGCGGTGCGATGCCCCACACATCACTGATTTTCCTGCCCTTTCCACCTCTATGGAAATCCACGATTTACCGGCGGTGCCTACGCGCAAAGACCTCAAAATCCTTGATGATGCCGCGTTTGATGTCCTCCCAAACGATCCCACGCCTTCACTTGATGAGATCGCTAAGCAACCAGATGTTGCCCATCTAGGCGCACCGAGCTTTGCTCCACAACAGCCAGACACTCGCCTGCGCATCGTGGTCATTGGTTCAGATGCTGCGCTTTCAAGCGTGCTTACCCGGCTTATGCGCGCTGATAATTTGTGGGCAGAAGTCGGGTTTGTTCCGGTAGGCCCGTCGACAGCCGCTAAGAATTGGGGGCTGCCTACCGATACCTCGGCAGCTTTAGAAATTGCGCTATCCGGCAAGGTTAATCCCGCACCACTAATCCGCGATGACGCTGCCGTCGCCGTTGCTGGGTCTGCCACGGTCACAAATTGGGAACCAGGCGAAATCACCGGCGAAGTCATTGTTGATGATCACGTGCTTATCCGGCATGAGGCAGCAACCAAAGCGCCGCGCCGTGGCATTTATGGCGCTCGCTTGGTGCCCATGCTTGATGCCCCTGGTATCGCTGCGGTTGTCATGGACACCCCACTTCCAGGCGAGGTGCCCTCCCGCGGGCTGTTTCCTCGCCCCACCGGCTCGGTTATTCCAAAAAGCTTTTCGACGGGCCGAGCCATGCAAGCCGGAGGCCCCAGCCTGCGCATACGGGTTGACGGAATTTCTCGTAAACGTACAGTAGAGCGTGTAACTTTCTACCGACATTTACGGGATCTTCAGATCGTCAGACCTTAAAGCCCAAGGAGCCAGTATGGCTGCACTGCCCCTAGAAGCAGGCAACAACATCCTTACACCACCGCTATATGACATTGTGTGGTCGTTGTTTCCACTTATTTTCCTCATCGCATCCATCACGATCGCGGTGGTGGAATATAAGAAGAATAAAGACTGGGTCACCGCGCTGGGCTGGGGCGCTCTCACGTTATTCGTTCCCTTCATCGGGTTTGTGGTTTGGGCTGTGACCTCTCTTGTTCTGCGCTCAATAAGAAATGCTCAAGCAGCTAGTCTTCCTCATCCCACAACTCTGGCGGATACGCCGGACTATCAGAGGTAGGCACCAACACAGCCACGGCTGATTCCCGGGACATGCCACAAATCTGCAAAAGATCCACGATGATAGACCGCGACTGCGCCAAAATTACTTGAGCTGATAAGACCCGATCCTCCGCAATCTCTTCTCCGACTTGGCTGCCTAAATGACGCAAGCGGTTTACTAATTCGGGGATCTCTAACGCTTCACTGATTTCTTTGTGTCGTTCATAAAGATCAGAAAGACGCAACGCGATATCGGCGATTTCCTCGATCACATGAATCTGCTCATTACTTACCGTGTCGTTGTCTTCAGATAACACCACCGCACGGCGAGCCAGCACTCTAGCATTTCTGATCACATTATCTACCGGTGCCAAAATGCGATACAGCGAACGCACCCTGCCTCTATCTCCCCACAAAAATGGCGATACAGTAGTTGCTTCTTTTCCAGAGGAGGCAGCTGTTTCCAGCTTGTTCACTGATGCCTGCGAGTTCCTCAATGCTTCCAATGCATGATTGAGTTTGGCTGCATCATTTTCTCGAAGCGATACCGCCACATCTTCCAACACACTGGCTGCAATCCCCAACACATTGGCTACCTGGTGTCTACCGGCATTCAACGGCGATGTCGGAAGAATCGCAATGACCAAGATGCCCACTGCACCACCGATGAAGGCATCAATCATGCGGTCAATACTGCCGCTATCCCCTGGTGGGAACATGGTGGCAATGAGGATTCCACCAATCGCCATTTGATTACTTACTAAGGGCGCTGGTGAAACAAAAGACGCAACGAGCAGTGCTAGTCCCACAACGACAAAAATCTGCCAATAGCCAGTACCGATCTGCATGACCAGCAAATCTCCCAGACCAACACCAAGGGAGCAGCCCAATGTCAGTTCGGTGGCTCGCTTGATGCGGTCACCACCTGAAAGACCCAAAATGATCACTGCTGACATTGGCGCAAAAAAGGGTGCTTCATGCCCTGCAACTTCTACCGCAAGCCAAAAAGCAATACCTGCACCAATTGCAGAGTGGACAATAAACAGCAGTCGGGAACGAACCCGCAGCAATCTATTGCGTAGGGACTTATCCAGTTCAGACAGTCTGGCGATCGTCCCCAGTTTCTTCTTTGCCATGAAATCAACACTAGCGATACGCAATCTCGCAAGCGTGAAAAGACACCAAAAGGGCAGATCCTTTTATCGGGATCTGCCCTTTTGAAAGTGTTTAAAAGACTTTACTTAGCGGTGGTCTTTCCAACAGACTTAAGATCCTGGCAGGACTCAATAACGCGCTCAGACATGCTTTGCTCAGCCTTCTTCATGTAAGAACGTGGGTCGTAGACCTTCTTGTTTCCTACTTCGCCGTCGATCTTGAGGACGCCGTTGTAGTTTTCAAACATGTGAGAAACGATTGGACGGGTAAATGCGTACTGGGTGTCAGTATCAACGTTCATCTTGATAACACCGTAACGCAGTGCCTCTTCGATCTTTTCCTTCTCGGAGCCTGAGCCACCGTGGAAAACGAAGTCGAATGGAAGAGCATCGTCGGAAAGGCCCAGCTTCTTACGTGCCACCTGCTGGCCCTCAAGAAGAACCTCTGGACGCAGCTTGACGTTACCTGGCTTGTACACGCCGTGGACGTTGCCGAAGGTAGCAGCAAGCAAGTAACGGCCCTTTTCACCGGTGCCGATGGCATCGATGGTCTTTTCAAAGTCCTCTGGGGTGGTGTAAAGGTTTGCGCCAGCCTTAGCCTCAACGCCGTCTTCCTCGCCACCGACAACACCGATCTCAACTTCCAAGATGATGTTTGCTGCCTTGGCCTTAGCCAGCAGCTCTTGTGCGATTTCAAGGTTCTCATCGATTGGGACTGCAGAACCATCCCACATGTGGGACTGGAACAGTGGAAGCTCGCCACGGTCGACGCGCTCCTGGGAGATAGCCAGCAGTGGGCGAACGTACTCGTCCAAGACTTCCTTCTGGCAGTGGTCAGTGTGCAGCGCTACGTTAATGCCGTAGCTCTTAGCTGCCTCGTGGGCGAAAGCTGCAAGAGCAACCGCACCCTTGACCTTGTTCTTTACTGCCAGGCCGGAACCGAACTCTGCACCACCGGTGGAGAACTGGATAATTCCGTCAGATTCAGCCTCTGCGAAGCCCTTCAGAGCTGCGTTGATGGTTTCCGAGGAGGTGCAGTTGATAGCTGGGAAAGCGAATCCGCCTTCCTTTGCGCGATCGAGCATCTCATTGTAGACCTCGGGAGTTGCGATAGGCATAAGGTGTCTCCTCCAAAAGGTGACTGTCACTGAACTGTGTATGTAATTTCTTCATGCGTGCGCATGATGAAGCGCGAACTGATAAACCCACAATCAAAATGTCTGATTATGTTTGACCAAACATTGTTTGTGGCATCTTCAGTCGCCCATAGCCAATTATGCCTGCATCACTCCCCTTTTGTCGTGTGATATTTCCATCAACCTAAGGAAAATGTAAAAGTGCAGGTCAAGACATACACTAACGGGGCTATATTGCTCGTCCGGTGTAGCTGTTGCCGTTATTTTCTAGTTCTTCAGCCACTTTTGCGGCTGCTTCCATGAGCATCCAACCGGACAATTGCACCGAAAGATCACGCTCATCCACACGCACCACACTGACCAAATCGTTCAAACTTGAGGAACTTAAGCCAAAGTTTTGTGGCAATCGGGCATCAGTGGTCCAGTCTGTGGCAAACACAGGAAGTCCATCAACTTCCAATCGGTGGTTCCACACGCTTTCCGCGGATTCTAAAACAAGACGGGCTGCTACCTTCTTGGTTTCGCGGTTGGTTGGGGAATCATCAGGCAACCTAATGGCAACATCGGCTAAGTACCGGACCAAAATTCCCTTAAATAACCCGCCATCACCATCGCCGGTATCCCAATCGATCACGCCGTGAAAGTTAGTCATCTTTCGGGAAACCGCTTGGACGGTGGCGTGGATGTGGGCGAAGTACTTCAAGGAATCTTCAGCCTTGTCTGCATCCGACCAGTGATCTACCACAGTGGTGGTCAGCCCGGCGCGTTCACGCAACTTCAACGCAATTTCCAAACATGCTCCAATGGCCACACCCTGGCAGTAGGGGTGGATATTGCGCACGAGTTCAGGGCCGTGCATGCGCATGCGCAAACCGTCCATCACTAGTCCGTCATCATCGATGAGGTTGTCAAAGATCCAATCGGTGATCGTCATGGCTTCTTCCAAACGTCCAGTGCGCGCCATCATGATGGCAGCTGGACCGTTGGACGGCACGTTGTAGAAGGTTTCCCCTGAACGCCACGGCAGCACACCTGTTAGGGAATCAATGCCATCGACGATGTTTTGCTCAAGCGGTGCGAGGTTTTTTGGCGTGCGAACTTTTCTTACTTTTCCAGCACGCCCCAAAGCAAGCGCTAACCACGCTTTGTCATCGTAATAGCGGTTGGAGGTTAACTTGCCGATGTTTCGGACAGAAATTCCACGAATGGTATCTCTGATTCGGTCACGGCGAGCTTTGGTGGTGCGTCTTCTGGCAGCATCCACAAGACAATCTAAATAGTGCGCCTGCCACCAGTAATGCCAGTGGATAAACAATTTTTCCTTGGCGTTGGCAGGCCATGCCACGAATCCAAGGTTTGTTCGGGGCACGCCCCATACCCTAGCGGAGTGCCTTTCATTAATGGCGGATTCCGCTAGGTCAGCTCTGTTTACCCATTTGTCTAACACTGAGTGTTTCTTCGCTCCAATGCAGGTGTTGCACAACTAAATACGACACCCAAAAGTATAACGAAACTCTAACGATCTAGTAGGTAAATTTACCAAGCTTGCGACAAATCGGCATGCTGACGAATCCATGCATGCATGGCAATACCTGCTGCTACACCTGCGTTAATCGAGCGAGTGGAACCAAATTGAGCAATTGAACACGTCATTAGTGCCCCTGCACGCGCAGCTTCGGTAACACCAGGACCTTCTTGACCAAACAACAGCAGGCAATCTTTTGGCAACTCAGCAGTTTCCAACGGCACAGAACCTGGGGTGTTATCGATGGCAACGATGGTTAGCCCTTCAGCAATCGCCCACTGAAGCAGTGAATCCACATCCGGATGGTGCATTAAGTGCTGGTAGCGATCAGTGACCATCGCTCCCCTACGGTTCCATCTACGCCTGCCCACAATGTGGACGGTATCTACCGCAAACGCATTGGCCGTACGCACAACGGTGCCGATATTGGCATCGTTTTCAAAATTTTCGATCGCTACATGCAAACTGTGGCGGCGGGTATCGATATCCTCAACAATCGCCTCACGAGTCCAATAACGATAAGCGTCAACAACGTTGCGGCGATCACCCTCGTCGAGGAGGGTGGCGTCGAAAAGCGGGCTTGTAGGCCTGGGCACGCCAGGGTTTTCCTCTTCCCATGGGCCTTTACCCACGCGGGACTCACCCCACTCGGTGGGGCCGGGGGTGTTAGTTGAGTCCAAGATCAGAAAGCCCCAGCAAGCTGCGGTATGGAAGGCCTTCGGCGGCGATGACCTCATCTGCACCAGTTGCACGGTCCACCACAGTGGCCACGCCAACTACTTCAATTCCGGCTTCACGCAGCGCGGCGACTGCAGTCAACGGGGAGTTTCCGGTGGTGGTGGTATCTTCCACCACAAGCACCTTCTTGCCTGTGAGATCCGGACCTTCGATGCGACGCTGCATGCCGTGCTTCTTTGCCTCTTTGCGCACAACAAACGCGTTGATCTCACGGCCATCGGCATGCATGATCGCAGTAGCCACTGGATCCGCACCCAAGGTCAACCCACCTACGGCGTCATAATCCCAATCCGCAGTCACCTCACGCAGCAACTGGCCAATCAACCGAGAAGCACGCGCATGCAAGGTAGCGCGACGAACATCAATGTAATAATCCGCCTTCTTACCTGAAGACAAGGTAACTTCACCGTGAACAACAGCAAGTTCCTTGATTAGTTCTGCAAGCTCAGCGCGCGCTTGTGCATTAATGGATGGAGACGACATGAAAGTAGCCCAGCCCTTTCCCTTTTTTAGATAACGAGGTTTTATCCGCTTTGTTACAGCATAGAACCTCGGGTGGACACGACTAAAAAGAAGTTGTTTTTACCACTTCGTTGGAGGCTCATCAGTATCATCAGAATCTTTAAAAATACTGGACTGACCATTAAGATCACGAACCACCCGTGTGCCATACAGATCATTCGGTCGCTCTGGATCACCTTCCGCGATTGACTCCACATCATCTGCGCCTAAGGAACACGGTTCTACAACACCACGACTTTCCTGCACACCTCGCACCGGCATCTGCAAAGGCTCCTCCGGCCTGATCACCAAGGGCTGCGACAGGTCTTCTTCTGAAGCATTGGGGACAAATTCCGGTTTCTCAGGTTCTTCTGGCTTCAACCGGCTGGGCTCAAAATGCTTCAACTCCAAACTGTGAGCACGCGCCGACCTCGGAGGCAACGTAAACGATGCATCCGTCAGCAGCGCCAACGGCTGCAAAATATCTTCCCAATCCGCAGGAGTCGACCCCTTGATTGTCTCTGCCAACACCCAATCAGATTCCATCCACACCGCTGTCACAGCTTCAGGCATCGCATCCAATCCGACACGAATACGTTCATCGACAAACCGTTGCGCAACCCCAGCCACATTGCTGAGCAGGCGGAATCCAGACACCGTATCGACTTCTACCAAATCATCAGACTCTTCACGGTCAGGATCATTCGGTTGCTCACCCCGGCGCGCATCGATAACCACATCAGAGGTAATTCCGCGACGCATCGCCATCACAGGCACACCCGCCAAATCCACAAGATGCGTTTCATAGCCTTCAGCCATGCCGCTGACCACATCACGGGCCACAGCACCCGTCGACGCCGCCCCCCTTGACCATTCATCGGTTAAAAAGGCATCTTCTTTAATGAAATCGAAGTGATGCTTTGCCGCCCAATTCTTGCGTTCGCGGCGCTGCGAACCAGGGAAAGAACTCAAAAAAGAATGCTTATCGACGCCCCGATGCTCCTCATCCGCCACCACTTCAGGGGTGTCCTGGTTTTCTGGTGGTTCCAGTGCCTCTGGTGTTTCTGACGCTTCTGGGGTTTCCGGGACTTCTTCAACCTCAGGTAACTCGGCCAATGCGTCTTCCACATCAGTGTCGAGCTCTGGAGAGTCATCGAAATAAATGTCTTGAGCATGGTCTGGCTCAGGTTCCGGCTCTAGTTCCGGTTCTGGCTTAGGCTCAGGCTCTGGTTCTATTTCAGGCACAGCTGTTTCAACAGGCGCTTGCTTTTCTGCCTGTGGCGCTGCTGATTTAGCCGTCTGCTTAGCCGAGTCAGCACGCCACAGCATGATGCCGGCCACCAGAATTAAAGCGGCGATGATCAAGACACTTATTTCCATCACATCTCACACCTTACTGGCAGTGCGTACTCAAACCAGAGTTTTAGGTCTCAATAGGGTTTTTCGGATTCGCGCTCCACTGCGACCAACCCGCAAAATAGTGGCTCGCCCCGGTGATTCCAGCATGTTCCATACCAGCCAATAGTTGTGAGGAATGGTTACCAGAGCCAGAGTAAACAATGACGTTTTCTCCGCTGGTCACACCCTTCGCTGCAAAAATTGCGCGAATTTCCTCAGGGGATTTGAACGTAAAATCCTCCTGCAACAATGACTTTGCGTTGATATTGATCGCGCCTGGGATGTGTCCAGATTTTAGATCCAACTTCTCACTGCGCCCCGCATAACGATTTTCATCACGCGCATCAATCAAAATACCTTGGTGTGCTTTGACATCATCGATCGTCGAAATTGGCAACTGCCCCGGATTGGGCCTCACATTGCAAAAGTATGGGAAGTTTCCAGGCCCACCAGCTTGGCCGAAATTAAATTTGTCCCATTTTTCAAAACCACCATCCAAAAGCCGCACATTCGGCATGCCGGCCCAGCGAAGAATCCACCACGCTCGTGCTGCATAAAGACCACGACCCTGATCGTAAAGTACGATCTCACGATCAGTATTCAAACCCCATTTTCTAAAAGAACGCTCCAACAAATTGATAGGCGGCAAAGGATTTCGACCATCTGACGAAGAAGGAAGACCTGCAAGTTCAGTCGCGGGATCACAAAAAATAGAAGTTGGGATGTGTTGGGAGCAGAACACTGTATGGCCTGCCCCTTCCAACGGTGCCCAGAAGGCGGCAAGAACTGTTTGTTTTTTACCAGCGTGGATTGATTCAGCAAGGGTGGACGGAGAAATCAACACGGTCATATCCACGAGCCTATGCGTTTATTCCACCTCGTGCAGCGCAGAGCACACAGGCGATTTAACGTGTTGAGTTTTCCCAAATGGGCCTTTGTATGGTCGAGCTTTGTTTAACCCCTTAGAAACGATTCTAGAGAGTGTCTATTTTGGGGCCAGTGGGTCAGATGTGAAACCTGAAAGGTTGCTGATCAAGAATCAGATCACCTAGCACAAGTGAATCTTAAAATCGAACGAATTTTTGCATCACGCCTCCACTTTAATGCAAAAATTCGACCAAAATCGCGAATTCACCTACGAATCGGAACAAATTTTCGCCTATATGTTCCCTTAACCCTTATCGCCAGCCACTGGTGAGGTAATCTGCCTCCTCAAACATGTGCAGGCTGTGCAAATCGATGACAAGCTGCACCGGCGCCACAAAATTCAAACCATCCTGGGTGTAACTTCCCAGCAATTCAGTAGCAGTCGAGGGGACCAGAATAAGATCAGCGTCCTCAACATCAGTTACTACAACGCCGAGGCTGGAAAAATCTAGGTCAGCAGCTGGTTCATGCCACACAATCGAGTTTCCTTCCAGCAGCTTTCCGATAATCACCGTTGCGGTCGCCGCACCCGAAAGCGCCCATTTGATGCCACGCTGTTGGAAAAATTCCGGGAGTTCCGCAAGGCCGGTGGGGTGTAGTTTCACAAAGTGGGCATCAGGGCGATAAGCAATGCCTTGTAGCGTGCCGGCTTCAGAAACCAGGGTGAGAGGATCGTTGATATTCCACCGGTCGAAGCGTTTCAGCCAGGCGAGAATTTCTAAATTGTGAGGATTTTCTGGGACGGAATCGTCGATAAGCGTTCTCGCCGCTGCGGCCGCAAAAGGATCGCACGCATGGTGCGCGTCTACCGTAATATCAAGGCCGAGCGCCAGCGCGACCTCGCGCAAAGTTGACAGCGTGGGCTCACTGGTGCCATCGCCGACCCTTTTAAGAGTCGAGCGCGAGACACCGGAACGCCTGGAAATGCGAGTAGGCTGCTCCGCGGCGAGCGCAATGAGATCATCGATGTTCACACCACACCATGCTAATCTTCCAGGTTTTTCGCCCACGCACCGGCCAAAGCTTTTCGACGCCTCCCTCCCTCAGCCACTCGCCTACGCGGGAAAATTGCGGTATTTTTAGCAGACGCTGTTCTACGGTTTTTAAGACATCACTTGGGATGTTTTACGGGCGGTCGACCAGGGTTTTCACTCCCCACAATCAGGAGATACCCCTTGTCTACATTTCATAAAGTTTTACTCAACACCATGCTGGCCAACGTCACCACAGGTTTTTTATTCTTCGCCGTGGTGTTTTGGATGTATCTCTCCACCGGCGATGTCGCACTAACTGGCATTGTCAGCGGAATTTACATGGGACTTATTGCAGTATGTTCCATATTTTTCGGCACTGTTGTTGATCACAATTTCAAGAAAAACGTCATGGTGTTTTCCAGCACCACCACGCTCATCTTCTACTGCTTAAGTGCAGTTGTGTGGGTGTTTTGGCTCGACGAAGACACCTTAAGCATTGGAAATACTGCGCTGTGGGTGTTTGTATCCTGCATCCTTGTGGGCTCCATTGTAGAACACATGCGCAACATCACGCTGTCTACCGTGGTGACACTTCTTGTCCCCGAAGCTGAACGCGACAAAGCAAACGGCCTGGTTGGCGCTGTTCAAGGTGTTGGATTTTTGGTCACCAGCGTCATTGCAGGTTCTGCCATCGGATTTTTAGGCATGGAAGTCACCCTCTGGATTTGCCTGGCCCTTTCACTGGTTGCGCTGCTACATCTACTGCCGATCCGCATCAACGAACCTGAAATTATCACCCAGGAAGAAGCCCAACTAACACTTGGCGACGACACCATCCCCACCCCTGCATCTGATCTATCAGTTGTATCCAAAGGCATCGACATCAAAGGCTCAATGAAAATCATCTTGAGCGTGCCGGGCCTACTCGCCTTAATTTTGTTTGCATCATTCAACAATCTGATCGGTGGCGTGTACTCCGCCCTCATGGATCCCTACGGTTTGGAACTTTTCAGCCCACAACTCTGGGGCCTACTGCTTGGTCTCACCAGCTTAGGTTTCATCATTGGCGGTGCCGTAATTTCCAAAACTGGCTTGGGTAAAAACCCGGTGCGCACCTTGCTGCTCGTGAACGTTGGTGTGGCATTCGTAGGCATGCTCTTTGCCATCCGCGAATGGTGGTGGCTCTACATTCTTGGCATTTTCATTTTCATGGCGATCACTCCCGCCGCCGAAGCAGCTGAACAAACAATTCTGCAACGCGTGGTTCCATTCCGTCAGCAAGGACGCGTATTCGGATTAGCCATGGCTGTAGAAATGGCAGCCAACCCACTATCGACAGTGATCGTGGCAATTCTGGCCGAGGCCTACCTCATCCCATGGATGGCTGGTCCCGGCGCGGAAACATTCTGGGGAATAATCCTTGGCGACGGCACCGCCCGCGGCATGGCCTTAATGTTCCTCGCCTCCGGCGCAATCATGCTGGTTGTCGTACTGCTGGCGTTTATGTCCAGGTCCTACCGCAAACTCAGCCAGTACTACGCCACCACGCATCAAGACCTTGCCGGATCTGCTGAGAAGTAGGGGTGATCGTGGGGCCAACTTTTAAAACCAAACCGGCGTGCCAATAATTTCTGAAATGTGAAATCTTTGTCACGCCTGTTTGGTCTTTGCGGTGCTGCCCGAAATTTGAACCGAGGCCTCCGAAAAAGTGCCCTTCCAAAATCGCTTCTAAGAGCCTTTTAAAGCGCTAGTGATACAAATGTATGTTTGAGACTTCTTCTAGAGAGCCCGGAAGATCACACCTTGAGCATGTAGATCATCAAGGAGGTTTTCTAAACCATGCTTTGGGGAATCAGGTGCGATATTGACCGTCAACATTTCTGTCATCGGGGCTTCAACATACAATCCCAGTGATTCCAATTGGGCGCGCACATGGTCGGCGGCGATGGCGTCGACAAGCACTCGAAGTGTTTTGTTTCCGCCAGCGACCGCCACGTGTTGAAATTCCAAGACTTCATCAACATGGTGTGCCCGTACGACATCTCCTAGGGCACAATCCTGGGCGACGGCAGGAAGGGTGGCTACAAGGTAGTAGCCTTCAGCAAGCGGTTCTACGCCTACCTCTTCAGATTCCACTCCCGGGACATCCAGTGGAATGCGCAGCTTTTCCTGCTTGCCCACGTGTGTTAGACCGCCCTGGAGACGTCGAGCTTCTGGCCGCCGTCGGCGACGTCGACAAGCACTGCATCGCCATCGCGGACGTTGCCTGCCAGCAATTCCTTAGCCAAGGTGTCACCGATGGCCTGCTGGATGAGCCTGCGCAATGGACGAGCGCCATAGGCAGGATCATAACCACGCTCAGCCAACCAGGACTTCGCGCTATCACTCACACGAAGTGCAAGCCTGCGGTTTGCCAAACGGTCAGTGAGCTGCTTGATCTGGATATCAACGATGCTGGTCAGCTGCTCTGGCGACAGTGGATCAAAGATCACGACATCATCGAGACGGTTGACAAATTCAGGCTTGAAGGCCATCTTCACAGCGTCCATCATCTGTTCGCGCGTACCGCCCGCACCCAGGTTGGAGGTGAGGATCAAGATGGTGTTGCGGAAGTCCACGGTGCGGCCTTGGCCGTCGGTGAGCCGTCCTTCGTCGAGAACCTGCAGGAGGATATCGAAGACATCGGGGTGGGCTTTTTCAACTTCGTCGAAAAGCACCACGGTGTAGGGGCGGCGTCGAACTGCCTCAGTGAGCTGTCCACCTTGGTCGTAACCGACATATCCTGGAGGGGCACCGACCAAACGAGCAACCGAGTGCTTCTCACCATATTCAGACATATCGATGCGGATCATGGCGCGATCATCATCGAAGAGGAACTCTGCAACAGCCTTAGCAAGCTCTGTCTTACCAACACCTGTTGGGCCAAGGAAGAGGAAGGAACCGGTGGGTCGATTTGGATCGGCAACACCAGCACGTGAACGACGCACCGCATCAGACACTGCCGTTACTGCCTCCAGCTGACCGACCACACGGTTGCCCAAGACACGCTCCATGTTCAGAAGCTTTTCGGTCTCACCCTGCATCATCTTGCCTGCTGGGATGCCAGTCCATGCGGAGACAACATCAGCGATCGTATCCGGAGTGACTTCCTCGGTGAGCATGGCGTTTTCATTGACCCCCACCTTGGATTCGGCTTCTTCGATCTGCTTTTCCAGCTCAGGAATCCGGCCGTAGCGCAGCTCTGCGACACGTCCGTAGTTACCGTCACGTTCTGCAATATCGGACTCAGAGCGTAGAGATTCCAGTTCTTCCTTCATCTCACGGACATCATCAATCGCAGACTTTTCATTTTGCCAACGAGCCTTCAACTCAGAGAGCTTCTCACGTTCATCGGCAAGTTCAGAGCGCAGCTTTTCCAGGCGTTCTTTAGAAGCGGCATCTGATTCCTTGGAAAGTGCCATCTCTTCAATCTCAAGGCGACGAACAATACGCTCGAGCTCGTCGATTTCTTGAGGTGAAGAGTCAATCTCCATGCGCAGACGTGACGCAGCTTCATCGACTAGGTCAATAGCCTTGTCTGGCAAGAAACGGCTGGTGATGTAGCGGTTAGAAAGCTCAGCTGCAGCAACCAATGCGGAGTCCTGAATGCGGACACCATGGTGAACCTCATAGCGCTCTTTCAGTCCACGAAGAATACCCACGGCATCTTCTACAGTTGGCTCACCAACATAGACCTGCTGGAACCTACGCTCTAAAGCGGCATCCTTTTCGATGTACTTGCGGTACTCATTTAGCGTGGTAGCACCAACCAAACGCAGCTCACCGCGGGCAAGCAATGGCTTGATCATGTTTCCGGCATCCATGGCGGATTCACCAGAAGCGCCAGCACCAACAATGGTGTGCAGCTCATCAATGAAGGTCACTACCTCACCGTTAGCTCCCTTGATCTCATCAAGAACAGCCTTCAAACGCTCCTCGAACTCACCACGGTACTTTGCACCAGCAACCATGGAACCCAAATCAAGACTGATGAGGGTCTTACCCTTGAGGGATTCTGGAACGTCTCCTGCAACAATGCGGCGAGCAAGGCCCTCAACGATGGCCGTCTTACCCACACCGGGCTCACCAATAAGAACAGGGTTGTTCTTGGTACGACGGCTAAGGACCTGGACCACGCGGCGAATTTCCTGGTCACGGCCAATAACAGGGTCAATCTTGCCTTCACGAGCAAGCTTGGTCAGGTCAGTTGAGTACTTTTCCAAAGCCTGGAACTGGCCTTCAGGATCCTGAGTGGTCACACGCTGCGATCCGCGAACAGAAGGAAAAGCTTCCTTGATGGCATCATAAGTTGCGCCCTTCTTAGTTAACAGATCAGCAGCATCTGACTTTCCGCGCGCAATACCTGCCAGCAGCACTTCCGTTGAAACGTACTCATCGCCTAATTCACCAGCAAGCTCCTGAGCTGCAGTAAACGCATTGAGTGCATCCCGGTTGAAGTTAGGGTTAGCCATATTGGCGCCCGATGCCTTGGGGTAGGAATCCACCAACTTCTTGGCCTCTGCAAGAACGTCCTTAGGCTCCACACCCGTAGCCGTGAGCACTGGGGCTGCCACACCATCAGACTGCTCTAGGATGGCCACCAACAGGTGGGCTGGGCGGATATCGGGGTTACCAAGCGAGGATGCCTGCTGAAGTGCGGCCTGCATGGCTTCATTTGTTTTGGTAGTTGGATTGAATGAACTCATCTTGTCATTGCCCTTTCTTTTTAACGGGCGCCAACCTACACACAATTTGTGTTGATCTCAGTTTCCTGCAGGTCAAGCGCCATTATTTAACTCTCTACTATCTATAACGCACAAAGAGTTGAGTATGTTCCACTCAAGTTTAAAAAAGTTAAAAATAAATTGAGCGAACTGCAGTCAAGTTTAAGTTCTAGCCGCCAAGTACGCATCAGGGTTAACCCGTAACTTTGATGGTACGTGGGGGAAGGCGTCGAAAAGCAAAAAGCGCCGGACACTCAGGGCCCGACGCCAACCACCTTTATTGCGGCTTACCTTCTCCGCGGACGTGTCCGCGCTCTGGCAGCCACTTCAGACCCCACGCGAGGCCTAAAATTACGATCGCAATAATAAGCGAGGCCCAACCAAGCCCCATGGTAAAGCCAGTGAGCACCGCAATTGGCGCGATGATCGTCATGCCGATTTCAAACGGAGCGAAACCGATATACGCCACGCCATACTCATTGAGCGTTCCCGACTTCAATTTGGGATCAACAATCTTCAGCAAGGCGATACCAGTTGCCACCGCCGCGGTTGCCCAACCCCAACCAAAGATCGCGCGCTCCAACCACTTTTCACCAAAGAAACGCGGAGCAACCCAGAAAAAGAAGAAACAACAATAAATAGTACCCAACACAAACAGCACCACGAGAGGCACCCAATAATCAGCAATCGCGGCAGGCGCAATGGATGCAATACCAAACGCGATGAGATAATCCGTCGCTGCGCCGGATACTGAATTAACAGTCTCACGATCCAAATACTCAGGCTTCTTCAGCGCGCGCATAATGCCCATACCCACGATGCCAACCACAAACGACATGGCGAAAAGCGGAATGGAAACGGTTGGGAAAATCTCACCGAGCCACTGGTTAATCGAATACGCAACCGCAACCGTGAGCAAAATGATGCCAGTGTGCAGCGCTAACGGCTCAATCGCCGAAGGATTAGTGCTTGCTTTACCGATCGATGGACGTTCACTGAGCTTATCGATATAACCCGAACGCAAATCCCACGGCAACTGCGCAGGCATCGCCGCAGTCTTACCCTTCTTAATGCCCCACGTTGTGAAAATGATTCCACCAACAATCGCAGCGAACGTACCAACTGTTGCCGAAGTAAAGCCCAAAGACATCGCAGCTTCTGCACCCGAAGACTCCAACGCAGTGCCCACCGCAGCAGCGGTACCAAAACCACCAACGAAACCAACCGGCAACATCATGCCGAACCACTCTTCGGTACCCCACACCGGCTGGAACAAAAACAGTCCCAACAAAATAAACAGGCCCCACTGCCCCACAAACATTGCCGTGGAATACGCCCACATCGTCTTCATGCCAGTACGCACACCACGATCAAACTTCATGGAATACGGCATCGCCGCAAACACAATCGCAATCAACACAGTGGTGTAAGTAGAAAGATGATCAGACCAACCAATCAGCCCCAACACCTTAGGGCCCAAAATCATGCCAATCAGACCAGCAGTAATAGAGGAAGGAATGAGCAAAGTCTGGAAAAATGGGATCTTCCGGCGCATGATATTGCCGATAATCATCAATCCCGAAATCCACCCCACATCGAGAATCAGATCAAACGGTGTGTACTCCATACCTAAAGCACTTCCTTCCACTTTTTCATAGAAATCCTTCTTTTAAGGTTTAAATGTCTTCAGCCGGGTTCGGCTTTTTGTGTTTTGCCGCCTATGCTTTTCGACGCTTAGTTACTCTCTGATCAGTGCGTGATTGCAACTCTCAAAATTGTTGAACAAAACACAACTACCCTAGTCGAGTGGCTCGGATCTTCCACATTTCCTATACGAGGAAACGAAATTTGCGGGGATTAGCAGCACGATTGAATTCGTAGCGCGATTCGGGTTGTATTTCGGATTATGTTTCGGGTCTTTGTGGCCACGCATGCAACGGGACCACAAAGACCCCAAAACAGGAAACGCCTAATCGCCGATTTAAGAGGTTGAATTTTCGGAATGAGCACAAGTATGGATGCGGGCATTTGAGGCGCTTAGAAACGATTCTGTGAGGTCAATTTTTTCGGGGTCTTGATCTTAAATTTGGCGCACTCAAGACAAACCAGACACAGATGCCAAGGATTTGGATTTTTAAGAATTTTTGGCACGTATGTTTGGTTTCGACCTCCCCAAACCGGACTGACATGACAAGAATTCCTCAAAAGTGAAAATCTTGGCACACCAGTTTGGTTTTGAAATTCCCCGGCCCTTAAACCACCGCACGCCACCACGAATCCCCCAAAAACCCATCAAGCGCACACGCCCACAACACAAACCCCATGCTACAATTGTTGATATGTCAACTAATTACGCGCCAACCAATTACGCAGCAATCATCATCGGAGCCGGTCAAGCAGGACTCGCGGCAGCACACGAACTTTCTCGCCGAGGACTAACACCCGGCAAAGATTTCCTCGTTCTCGATTCCAACGACGGGCCCGGCGGTGCCTGGCGGCATAGATGGGATTCACTTACTTTAGGAAAAGCCCACGGCATCGCCGACCTTCCAGGACTGCCCATGAAGCGTCCCGACCCCAAAATTCCAGCTTCTAAATTAGTAACCGAATATTACGGAGCGTATGAAGAGGAGTTTTCCTTCGCAATCGTGCGCCCGGTGAAGGTCTCCCGCGTTGAGCCCACCTCTCCTGATCCCACGAGTCTCCTACGCGTGAGCAGCGAGGACGGCCGGGAATGGACCACCCGAATGGTTTTAAACGCAACCGGCACGTGGACCAATCCTTATGTTCCTTATATTCCAGGCATTGATAAATTCCAGGGCAAGCAGCTTCATACCGTTAATTACCGCAAGGCGGAGGACTTTAAGGATAAGAAAGTCCTGGTCGTGGGCGGTGGCTTGAGTGCAGTGCAGTTTTTACTGGAGTTAGAAGGCTTGGCGGAAACTACCTGGGCGACGCGTCGTCCGCCGAACTTCACCCAGCGCGAGTTCGACGCCGGCTGGGGTCTTGCGGTTGAGCGCGCCGTCCGTGAGCGCACATTTAACGGAATCGCGCCAGCAAGCGTTGTGCGCACCACAGGCATTCCACAATGGCCCGACTATCTTGACGGCGTCGATCGAGGCCTGATTGTCAGCCGCGGCATGTTCGATGAAATTACGCCCACCGGAGTAATTTTCGGCGAGCCTCCCGCCACCTCTGCAGAAGGTTTGGGCCCGTCAGCAGGCGCAACGCTGGCAGTTCCGCAAAGCTGGCAACCATTCCCTGCTGGCACGCAACTAGACGTCGACGTCATTTTCTGGAACACCGGCTTCCGCGCCGCGCTACGCCACCTCTCACCGATGAAACTGCGCGGGCAAGGGCGCGGCATCGAACTAATCGACGAGGTCAGCCCCGCCTCCGACGCCCGCATACTGCTCGTCGGCTACGGCTCCACCGCATCCACGGTCGGCGCCACCCGCGCGGGCAGGATTGCTGGCAAGGTTGCGGCTAAAAGATTGCTTGTCGACGCCTCCCCTCACGTAAATTAAGGTAAATAAAATGAAAGCATTCGGGTTTTTAAGCTTCGGGCACTATCAAATAGGCCACGAACGTTCCATGTTGAAACAAGCATTGGAATTAGCAAAAGAAGCAGACGCCATTGGAGTAAATGGCGCCTACTTCCGGGTTCACCACTTCGCTCCTCAAGGAGCATCACCAATGCCCCTCCTTGGAGCCATCATCGGCGCCACCAAACACATTGAAGTAGGTACTGGCGTAGTGGACATGCGTTATGAAAATCCCCTACATCTTGCCGAGGAAGCAGCAGCATTGAACCTGCTTGCCGATGGCCGAGTAGCACTTGGAGTGTCCAGGGGATCACCAGAACCAGCCGACAAGGGTTGGGAAGCATTCGGCTACGACGGCGGCGATGATCCTAAAGCTGCTGGCATGGCACGCGAGAAATTCCTTCGTTTCTTAAACGCTATTGATGGTCACGGCATGGCTGTCGCATCCGAGAATCAATACCCACGCCTCTACCATCCAGGCACTCCTTTGCCGATCTTCCCCCATGATCCTGACCTGCGGAAATCTATTTGGTGGGGCGCTGGATCTCACAACACAGCCGAACAGGCAGCACGTGATGGTGTCAACCTCATGAGTTCCACTTTGGTTGCTGAAGCTACAGGTCAGTCTTTTGGTGACCTGCAAGCAGATCAAATTGCGTTCTACCGGCAGGCATGGAAAGAAGCTGGACACGATTGGACTCCTCGTGTGTCTGTGTCCAGGTCAATCTTCCCCATCGTCACAGACCGCGACCGCGAGCTATTTGGACTTCAAGGACAAGGTGGCGATCAAATTGGCATCTTGGATGACGCTCGATCCACCTTTGGCCGAAGCTACGCCGGAAGCCCTGATGAGCTTATTGATCAGCTCAAGGAAGACAAGGCTGTGATGGAAGCCGACACGTTGATGCTGACGGTTCCCAACCAAATGGGTGTCGAGGTCAACCTATCTATTCTGAAGAACTTCGCCGAACATGTAGCTCCGGCACTCGGATGGCAACCAAACACAGAAGGCCTGGTCACCGGTTACGAGTTCTAACCCAGGACTTTGTCGATTGAGGCGTTGAGGTCTTCCCACAGATCTTCAACGTCTTCAATTCCTACCGAAACGCGGCAAAGGGTCATAGGTACTCCTGCCGCCACTTCAGCATCCCACCTGGTGCGTCGTTCAATTGCTGTTTCCACACCACCCAAACTGGTCGCGTGGGTTAACAGTGACAGGCCTTCGAGAATCTCATCAGTTCGTTCAGGTGTTGCATCAAGCTCAAATGACAACATGTTTCCGCATCCAGAGGGTAGAACTCGCACAGCTTTTTCATGTTGGGGATCATCTAAAAGCCCTGGATAATCAACGCGGGTAACCGAAGGATGCGCATTTAGTCGACGCGCAAGCTCCGCTGCGTTGGATTCTGCTCGATCAAGACGCACAGCTAAAGAATGCAATCCCCGGAGAGCAAGAAACGCTTCAAGTCCTCCCGGTACCGACCCATGATCGTGACGGTGAGTGGACGCCACGCAGGGTTGATAGGTACAGATGGTGGGTAAAAATTCATCAAGCTTCCTTACTTGTTATATCAAGTACGAGGTACACGCTTGTCCAAGGCAACTAAATACCTCGTGGTTACGGTGGTGGGATTAGCAAAGACGGTGTCTCGCGGAGGCCCAAACCGTAGACAATCCCCCGTTGAAAGTTCGTGGACCTCTTCACCTTCAGTAATACGAACGGATCCTTCGAGCACCCAGACCAACTGATCCATGAAACGGTAAGCATCCGCTGGGTAGCCAACTTCTGATCCTGGAGGCAGCATTACTTCCACTAGTTCTAGTGGCGATTCTGACGGCTGTGACACTGCACGCCGTGTGTAACCGGTAGCTGGATCTGTCCATACAGGCTGCTTTGACCGCCGAGTGAGCCGGTCATGACCGCCTTCAGCTTGTGCAATGAGCTCTGAAAGAGTCATACCCAACGCACCGGAAAGGCGTCCAAGTAATGCAGCGCTTGGTTGCGCCTCTGAGTTTTCTACGCGGGAAATCATTGCTCGTGACACACCGGAAGATTCAGCTAACGCCGAGATGGAGAGCCTGCGTTGGGTTCGTGCGTCGAAAAGCGCTTTGGCGAGAGCTTCACTTAGATCGTCTTCCATGCAGACAATAATGTCACTTTAAGAACAATTTTGTCTACTATGAGAACATTTTTAGAGAAAGTAGGCTGGTCCGCGAGAGTAGCATTGGGTTACACAAAGTGGGTCGAGTCACGGGGCTCGGAAGACTACGATGATTTACTCACCTACCGAAAGCGCTAACCGCAATGAATAATCAACTAGATCAGGGGCCCTTTTTCCACGGAACAATAGCGCAGCTTCAACCTGGCGACCTCCTTAAACCTGGCCATAAGTCTAATTACCGCCCTGAAATCATCATGAATCATGTTTATTTCACCGCTTTGGTTAATGGCGCTGGGCTTGCTGCCGAAATCGCTGCTGAATTAGACGCCGGCCTATCGGACGATGTCTCTATTCCCCGGAAAACTCCCCGGGTTTATGAAGTGAAACCTTTGGGAAGTTTTGACAACGATCCCAACGTGACCGACAAAAAGTTTCCAGGCAATCCAACGAGGTCTTATCGCAGTGACGAACCGTTACAGGTCATTCAAGAAATCACCGACTGGACACGATTAACCCCTGAGGCACTATCGCAGTGGAGGGAAAGATTACGCAAGATTACCTCCGATAAGGGCGGAGAAATCATTAACTAGCTGCACCGTTCAACATTAGTGAACGTTCAATATTGATGAACGCAGCTCTATAGTCATTTTGAGCTTCTGCCACTCGGCAAGGTTACGGCAATTTTGTCATTCTCGACGGTTTGAGGGCTTCTTGCGAGGAAGGAATGGGAGAGGAGGGAGGCGTCGAAAAGCAAAAAACGCCTGACACGCGTAGCCGTGGCTGCGCACCTTTTACCCTGATTAGGTGCACAATAGGGAGTGTGACACCTCGCCCTGTTTCTTCTGTTGCGCGACTCGTTGAGGATAACGCGCAAGATTTTCTTCGTGCCGTTCAGGCGAAACTTTTAACGCTCGCGCCGCAGGCTCGTGGGCATTTTCCCACTGCGGATGATGCGACTCATATCAGCATCGCTGAAATGGTGAGTGCGCTGTTGGAAGGCACTGGCGAGGAGGGGAAAGTCGATGACAAAACACTGGAGTTTTTTAAAGAAGCAGCCTTGGATGCGCGTCGATTTGGTCTAACCCCAGAAATACACAGCGCTTTGGGTGAGGCCGTGCGCAGCGAATTAGTGTCATTATGCGCGGACCTTCCCTTTGAAAATGTGCTGTTTGCCGAGCGTGCAATTGCTGCAACTACGGCTGTCTCTATCGAGGCGGTTCGTGAGGCTGATGAGGCGCACATTCCCGCGTCATATCAGGCAGAAATTGTAGAAGTGGAAAAGCGCAGCCGTAGGTTCACCGTCGTGCGCATGCAAGCTGAAACACAACTTCCCTACCTGCCGGGACAATATCTTGCAGCAACTGCGGATTTTCTCCCCAATACCTGGCGCTACCTGTGCCCTTCCATCCCGACCAACGAATGGGGGCAGGTGGAGTTTCACATCCAATCAGACGCAGATGATATCGCTGGACTTTTAGCCACCACACGCCCTGGCGATAAATGGCAGCTTGGCCCCGGTCGTGGTGATTTCGGACAAAGTAAAATTAGTTCCGGCAATGACTTGTTATTTATTGCCCATGGAACCGGCCTGGCACCTCTTCGCGCCTACATGTTTGAGCTGATGAACCAAGCAGCACCTCCACGTTTGCACTTTTTCGTCGGTGCCGACTACCCCGGTGAGCTCTACGAACTCACCGGCATGTGGAATTTTGCAGCAGCCAGCCCATGGCTTTCTGTCGTACCAGTGTCAACGCATGACAAGGATGCGTGGTGGGTTCAGGCCACCGAAGCATCGCAGCCACCTCGGGGTTTGCATTTGCACCAAACGGGTTCGATGGCAAAAATCGTCACCGAAGCAGGTGCTTGGGCGGACCGCAACGTGTTAATTGCTGGCCCTGAATCGTGGGCTCGGGATGTGCGGCGCGCGATGATTAGGCGTGGAACTCCGGCCCAACAGATTGAGATTTTGGGGTTCTAGGTTTCCTGGGGTGGTCTTTAGGTTTTCTGACCTTACCGTTCTCGCCGTTCTTGCTGTTCTTGCCCCTCTTGTCTAGCAGCAACGCCGTCTTCAATCATTCGACGAATTACAGATTCCGTCGACTCATTTCTTTCGGCTGCTCTGCTTCGAACCGATTCCAAGACGGAAATAGATAGTCGGACAGTAAAAGAGTCCATAGGTTCACTCGCACCGGATGGCTCTACAAGTGCGGTGGAAGTTTCTGCCTCACGTGCTTCTTCGGAAAAATCGCCGGAATCATAATATTCCGCTAGGTCCCTCAACTTGTCGCTCATCGCTTTCCTCCTTGCTACCAATCTTTAGCAGCTATAACGCCGTTGTGCCCGTCGAGTGACTCATTCTGGAGACTTTTTCAACAGACTGTTTCAGCAGCGCCGAAAATAGACCTAAAGAACAGGCAACGCCTCCCGAATTTTAGCCAAACCGCTGACATCAATATCCGCGATCAACATTTCTGGCTCATACCCCGCGCTAGCAATTACCTCACCGTGCGGGTTTGTCACCATGGAATGCCCGATCCCGGTTGGGCCTTTTCGTTCTTCACGTAATTCTTCTGGAAGTCGTGCTTGCCCACACGCTACGATCCAGGAGGTGGAATCCAGTGCACGCGCACGAGGTAGCACTTGCCATTGTTCCAATTTTCCGGGGCCATCTTGCCACGACGTTGGAACCACAATTATCTGCGCACCTTTGCGGGCAAGGTCTTTGAATTGTTCGGGGAATCGAATGTCATAGCATGTAGCCACGCCAAAACTGATCCCATCAATCTCAAATACCACCAGCTCATCGCCTGGTTTCACGGTATCCGATTCCCTATAACCAAACGCGTCATAGGTGTGAATTTTGTGGTATCCCTGATGCAATCCAGCGCCACTAATAAGCACAGTGTTGTGTACTCGCGAAATGGTTTTGTCATCGCGCTGCACGGTATCAGCCGGGGTAAACATGCCCGCAATAATGACAACGCCCAGCTCATCAGCTAATTTTCGTACCGCAGTGGAGAATTCTCCATCTAATTCCTCCGCCTGAGTATCAAGGCGCCCGGTGCCAAAACTTTGCGAAGTCGCCTCCGGAAACACCAGCACTCTGGCCCCTTGTTCCGCGGCTTTTACAGCGGCATCGCGCAGCAGGGCGAAATTGTCCATCTTATCGGAATTCGTTGAGATCTGAAGCAAAGCAATACGCATAATCCACAGCCTAGGCGCTTTGCCCAAAGTTATACACAGGTTTGCGCAACCACTTCTTGCCCAAAATTGCCCAAACCATTTGAATCGGCATTATGCACCTACGAACAGATCTTCCAGGCCACCTCGTCCACCACAACATCGACTACCCCAGCCCAGTGATTAAATGCAGGCCCAGCCACACGGCCGCCGCGCTCAGCAGCGCGGATCAGCACTGGCGTTTATTGCTTTTCGACGCCAACCTCCACCTTCACCATCACCTTTCCGATATGCGCACAGTCAGCGAAAAGATGCTCGATATCGATCAAGAACTTAGCCGATCACTAGAACGGATATTGTGATGCTTGCGCTTAAAAGCTCAGAATTAGAAAACATTGCCACATCCCTTGCCAGTGTGGCTGGTGTCCTCAAGGAGGCAAACACTGACCGGCTGGAGTCGTGGAGAAATTTAGAAACCATGACGTCGGCCAGTTCCTTACTGCAGGGCTTTACCCGGCTGGTTGACTACAACCGGCCAACTGTACACATTGTGGAACAAATGCAAAGAGCATCCTCCACACTTTTTGATACCGCAGATTTCCTGCGCACACTGGAAGCCTATGTAGATTTCCTAGAAAAACGAGCTGATAATTCCATAACGCTCACCGTCATACTGCGCTATATTGCCAGTTTAAGCGGTCTTTTGGATTTCATGTGCGCACGCGAGATGAACGCTTTGTGCACCTCAAGCACGCTTTCACCGTTGAAGAAGTTGAGTGATTTTGGCACTCTCCCAGCATCCTCAATCCATGAATTTCACCTTGTCAACGCTCCACCTGAGATCCGCGAACTAGCAGAAACCAATCCCGATATGCAGATCCTAGAAGCTGGTGATGGCTTACTTGTTGCATCGTTCGGAGATATCGATAGTTCCAGTGCCGTCACCACATTTGTCGCAGGAGTAGGATCCTCTAATCCAGATGGGTGGAACACGTATTTAAACCGTGCTCGAACCGTGGCAGCTTCAACTAATTCCGCATCAGTGTTGTGGCTGGGATACCAAGCACCAGACTCGATTCCTGCAGCTGTTTCTGGAGCAGCCGCCCGCAATGCAGCTTCTGATCTCCAAGGATTTCAAGCTGCTTTACACGCTAGAAATCCCCATCAACGAAAAGTAGTAATGGGCTATAGTTACGGCTCCACTGTCGTGGGAAAGGCCGCATCTTCCGAAGATTTCCATGCTGATGCTGTGGTCTTAGTGGGCAGTCCCGGCGCGGGAGTTTCCCATTCATCACAACTTAGTGCCCCGGTATATGCAGTGACTGGAAATGCTGATCCGATTGGTTTTGCTGGCACACAATATGGTGGCATCCATGGTGCTGATCCCACCTCAGCCCTCTTTGGGGCAACTGTTTGGGCATCTTCCTCAACACATTCTGGGTATTGGGACGACGAAGAATTCTTACAAAAAGTAGCGGAGGTGGTGCAGGAGAAATAAGGAAAGCCACCGAACACATGGTGTGCGCGGTGGCTTTCTAGGGGCTATGCCTGAATTATCAGAATAGTCCGGTTGGGTTTGGATCGTAGGAAACCAGCAAGTTCTTGGTCTGCTGGTAGTGGTTGAGCATCATGAGGTGGTTCTCACGGCCGATTCCGGACTCCTTGTATCCACCGAAAGCGGAGTGCGCTGGGTAGTTGTGATACTGGTTGACCCATACGCGACCAGCCTGGATTGCGCGTCCTGCACGGTAAATGGTGTTCTGGTCACGGCTCCAGACACCGGCACCAAGTCCGTAGTTGGTGTCGTTTGCAATGCGGATTGCCTCGTCGAAATCGCTGAAGGTCGCAACAGAGAGGACCGGTCCGAAGATTTCCTCACGGAAGATCTTCATATCGTTGGTTCCACGGAACACGGTTGGCTCAATGTAGTAACCGTTATCCAGACCATCAATCTTGTTGACCTTGCCACCGGTGAGGGTTTCAGCGCCTTCCTCTGGGCCGATCTTCAGGTAGGAGGAAATCTTATCCATCTGCTCCTGGGAAGCCTGAGCACCCATCATGGTTTCGGTATCAAGTGGGTTACCCAGCTTGATGTTTTGGACACGCTTCACGCCCAACTCGAGGAATTCATCTGCGATGGACTCATGGACAAGTGCGCGGGAAGGACAAGTACAAACCTCACCCTGGTTGAGTGCGAACATCGCGAAACCTTCAACCGCCTTTTCGGCAAACGCATCCTTTTGCGCCAGAACATCTGGGAAGAAGATAGATGGAGACTTACCGCCAAGCTCCAGGGTGACTGGAATGATCTTGTCGGATGCAGCGCGGTTAATCAGCTTACCGACCTCAGTGGAACCGGTGAAGGCGATCTTGCCAATGCGGTTAGAACCTGACAGCGCTGCTCCTGCTTCGCTACCGAGGCCGTTAACAATATTGACCACACCCTCTGGGATTAGATCGCCAATGATGTTGAACAGGTACAAAATTGACGCTGGGGTCTGCTCAGCTGGCTTCAGCACAATAGCGTTACCTGCAGCAAGTGCTGGCGCCAACTTCCAAGTAGCCATAAGAATTGGGAAGTTCCACGGAATGATCTGTCCGACAACACCAATTGGCTCATTGTAGTGGTAGGCAACAGTGTTGTGATCAATCTGTGAAGAGCGGTCCTCTTGTGCACGAATAGCACCAGCAAAGTAACGGAAGTGATCGATTGCTAGTGGGATATCAGCAGCAAGGGTCTCTCGGACTGCCTTTCCGTTTTCCCAGGTCTCCGCAACTGCGATTTCTTCCAGATGCTCTTCCATGCGATCAGCAATACGGTGCAAAATCAGTGCACGTTCTGCGACAGAAGTTTTACCCCATGCATCGGCGGCTGCATGTGCAGCATCCAGAGCAAGCTCCACGTCGGCTGCGGTACCACGGGCGACCTCACAGAAAACCTCACCAGTGACAGGTGAAATGTTTTCAAGGTACTGGCCCTCTACTGGTGGAACCCACTTACCACCGATGTAGTTTTCGTAGCGCTTTTCATAGTTAACGATCGAGCCTTCAGTTCCTGGATTTGCATAAACAGTCATTGGGTCTCCTTTGGGCCGCCAACATCTAGACACTTATGTGCGTTAGATGACACTAAATTAACGGATGTGACAGCGGGCACATTTGCACGCTTAGCAGCCACCATATTCACGAAACTCAATCCGCGCTAGAACTCATTTAGTTTCTACCCCCATTTCCTTAAAATTTTTGCAGTTCAAGACACCTTAAGGAATTAATTTATTACCCCCTTTTGGGATGGTTATATCTAATTTGAAGCAATTCAACACAAAAGCAGACACCTCCTTCGCTTAAATGGAGGTGCCTGCTGAATTTGTGAGAAAGTGGCGTCGAAAAGCGTGCTTTTATCTGGAACGCCCTTTGCGGCGTTCCCACATGACGACCGCCGTGGAGCGTGGCACATGGACCAGCTCACCGCGCGGACGACCGCTACGCAGCTGGTCTTTGAGCTGCTCATTTTCCGCTTTTGCCTTGCGCAGAGACTCTTTGAGGTTTCGGTTTTCTTCACCGAGCTCAATGATCGCCTTAATCCCGGCGAGGTTGACGCCTTCTTCCTGGCTGAGATGTTGGATTTTTCGCAATAATTCCACATCAGCGCGGGAGTAGCGGCGCCCGCCTCCGCGAGTTCGCATCGGAGTCACCAAACCCATGCGGTCATATGTCCGCAGGGTTTGGGCATGCATGCCAGCCAGCTCGGCTGCGACAGAGATAACGAAAACTTCCCCGTGAAAATCGGCGCGATCAAATTGACCATCAGCAGCAGAATCTTTCGGTGTGGATGCCATATTTCGTCACCTCCTTTCTCAAAGAGAACGTCTAGCGGTTTTTACCTGCCCAGTTGGCGCGTGGATCAAAACCAGACTGAGTTTCTGCTTCAGCATAAGCCTGAAGCGCTTCCGTGGCCTTTTCATCCAGATTCTTTGGAACAGAAACCTGGACAGTGACCAACAAATCACCTGTAGAATCACGAGCTTCAATACCGCGACCGCGTACACGCAAAGTGCGACCATCAGGAGTTCCAGCAGGTAGCTTCAGCTTTACTGGCTTATTAAGGGTTGGCACAGAGATAGCTGCTCCGAGTGCTAGTTCGGAAAAACTTACTGGAATGGTGATCAAAATGTTGTTGCCGTCGCGGGTAAACACATCGTCCTTTTTAACATGGACTTTCACAAAAAGATCGCCCGCTGGTTTTCCATTTGGCCCTGCTTCACCTTGCCCTGCGAGGCGAACCTTTTGACCATCTTCCACACCCGTTGGAATCCGCACGGTGATGGAACGAGACTTGCGCACAGTGCCTCGTCCATGACAGTTATCGCAAGGATCAGTGATCACTTCACCAGTTCCGCCACAGGTGGAACAAGGAGCGGAGAATCCGAAAGCGCCTTTGTTTTCTGAAGTAAATCCAGTGCCGTCACAGGTGCCACACTTTGCAGGGTGGCCCGACTTGGACCCGGATCCGTGGCAGGTATTGCACGGTGCATCGCCGGTGAGCTCCACTGGGATGGTTGTGCCCTTTGCCGCTTCAACAAACGAAAGGGTGATTTCAGTTTCTACATCCGCCCCCCGCGTCGGCCTAGCTGACTGGCGAGGACCAGCGCCGCGGTTGAAAAGGCCACCGAAGATATCGCCCAAACCGCCGTCCGCAGAAAATCCTCCACCTTGTCCTCCGGATCCACCGAAGATGTCCGAGGCGTCGAATCCTCCCGTCGACGTGCGAAACCCGCCGGGGAAGCCCGCACCTCCGCTTCCGAATCCTCCTCGGATTCCACCGGATGCTAGCAGTGCTTTAAGCTCGTCGTATTCTTTTCGCTTCTTTTCATCACCAAGTACGTCATATGCCTCGGCCGCCTTTTTGAATCGATCTTCAGCGGCCTTATCACCTGGATTTTTGTCTGGGTGATTTTCCCTGGCTAGTTTACGGTAGGCCTTTTTGATCTCATCTTCTGTAGCGGACGAGGAGACCCCCAGGTCTGCGTAATAGTTCTTATTTGCCCATTCGCTATTGTTCACTGGGCATCTCCTCCTTCCATGAGTCTTATATGCGGTGAGTTGTATGTAATTTTAAGTTATCTTAAGTTCTAAAACTTGTTGTCCGAGTCACCGGCGTCTCCGGCGGATATCTCCAATTGTTTCTTAAAAGATATCGCTTAAAGATATCCGCCGGTGTTGCAAGGAGTGCTCATTGTGGGCCGTGGACAACGGCGGGGCCACTGAGAAAACAACTGACACGTTGTTTTCTTAAGCTCTCCTTTTAGTTCTCTTCGGGGTCTCCGATGAGAACCATTGCGGTGCGGATGACTCGGTCGCCGAGACGGTATCCCTTGCGAAGTACCGTGCCCAAAACCTTGACATCGCCTTGGGAGAGATCCTGTACTGCTTCGTGGATCTCTGGATCAAACTCTTCGCCAACAGTTCCGAAGGACTCAACCTTCAAACCACCGAGGATGTTGATCAGCTTGTCAGACAGTGACTTCAATGGACCTTCTTTGAGGTCACCGTGCTGTTCAGCCAGGTCAAGATCATCAAGCAGGGGCAGAAGTTGGGTAACAACACCTGCGCGTGCGGTATCGATGATGCCCTGGCGTTCACGCTCGGTACGTCGACGGTAGTTGGCGTACTCAGCAGTGACTCGCTGGAGATCTTCAGTGCGTTCAGCAAGCTGTGTTTCTACAGCAGATACTTCACCATCGCCGTCCACGTCTGGATCAATATCTGAGAGAAGATCGTTGATCTCTGCTTCGAGCTCTGGGGAAATTTCTTCCTCTGCGGCCTGTCCTGATGGAGATTCCTCCGCTTGGCGGGCAGCTGCTTCTTCAGCTGCCTGCTCAGCACGATCAGCAGAGGTTGCCTCTGGATCGGTGTTTTCAGGATCCCCAGGGTTGTCGGGCATTCCGTTAGGGGTGGTCATTTACTTCTTGTCCTCACCATTGTCAGCTGCGTCGTCTTCGACAACTTCAGCGTCAACAACATTGTCATCTGCAGCACCTTCTGCACCTGCATCAGCCTGGGTTGCTCCTGCAGCTGCTTCAGCTTCGTAGATGGCCTTGCCCATTTCCTGGGACTCGGTGTTCAGCTTCTCAACTGCAGACTTGATGGCCTCGAGGTCTTCACCCTTGAGCGCTTCTTCCACACCCTTGGCTGCTTCCTCAACCTTTGCCTTGAGATCTTCGTTGACCTTCTCGGAGTTCTCTTCGACAAACTTGCGGGTCTGGTAAACCAGGGATTCAGCGTTGTTGCGGACTTCTTGCTCCTCGCGGCGCTTCTTGTCCTCATCAGCGTGAGCTTCCGCATCCTTGATCATGCGGTCGATTTCTTCCTGGGACAGGCCAGAGCCGTCCTGGATGGTGATGGTGTTTTCCTTGCCGGTGCCCTTGTCCTTTGCGGTGACGTGCACGATGCCGTTGGCGTCGATGTCGAAGGTGACCTCGATCTGTGGGACGCCACGTGGTGCAGGTGCGATGCCACCGAGTTCGAAGGAGCCGAGGAGCTTGTTCGCGGATGCGATTTCACGCTCGCCCTGGAAGACCTGGATCTGGACAGAAGGCTGGTTGTCTTCTGCAGTGGTGAAGGTCTCGGAACGCTTGGTTGGGATGGTGGTGTTACGCTCGATGAGCTTGGTCATCACGCCACCCTTGGTTTCGATACCGAGGGACAGTGGGGTGACGTCAAGAAGAAGAACGTCCTTGACCTCGCCGCGAAGAACACCAGCCTGAAGAGCTGCACCAACTGCAACGACCTCATCTGGGTTAACGCCCTTGTTTGGCTCGCGTCCACCGGTTAGTTCCTTAACCAGGTCGGTTACGGCTGGCATACGGGTGGATCCACCAACGAGAACAACGTGGTCGATTTCGGATACGGAAATTCCGGCGTCCTTAACAACCTGGTTGAAAGGAGTCTTGGTGCGGTCAAGCAGATCCTGGGTGATGCGCTGGAACTCTGCACGGGAGAGGGTCTCATCCAAGAACAGTGGGTTCTTGTCTGCATCGACGGTGATGTAAGGAAGGTTGATGTTTGCGCTCTGGGAAGAGGACAGCTCGATCTTTGCCTTCTCAGCTGCCTCACGCAGACGCTGCAGGGCCATCTTATCCTTGGTCAGGTCGATGCCGTTGGATGCCTGGAACTTCTCTACCAGCCAGTCAACAACACGCTGATCCCAGTCATCGCCACCAAGCTCGTTGTCACCAGAGGTTGCGCGAACCTCAACAACGCCGTCACCGATCTCTAGGAGGGAGACGTCGAAGGTACCGCCACCGAGGTCGAATACCAGGATGGTCTGCTCCTGCTCGCCCTTTTCAAGACCGTATGCAAGTGCAGCTGCGGTTGGCTCGTTAACGATACGGAGAACGTTTAGGCCTGCAATCTGGCCTGCTTCCTTGGTTGCCTGACGCTGTGCATCCTCGAAGTATGCAGGAACGGTAATAACAGCATCGGTGACATCCTCACCCAGGTAAGCCTCTGCGTCGCGCTTCAGCTTCATCAGGGTACGAGCGGAGATTTCCTGTGAGGTGTAGTTCTTATCATCAATACCAACGGTCCAGTCAGTGCCGATGTGGCGCTTGACGGAGCGGATGGTGCGGTCAACGTTGGTAACTGCCTGGTTCTTAGCGGACTGGCCAACTAGAACCTCGCCGTTCTTTGCGAATGCAACGACGGAAGGGGTGGTGCGTGAGCCTTCTGCGTTAGCGATAACTACTGGCTCGCCGCCTTCAAGTACTGAAACCACTGAGTTGGTGGTTCCAAGGTCAATTCCTACTGCACGTCCCATAATGGTGCCTCCTGTTTTAGGTGATTTTTGCATTGTCCACGGCTTGAGCTTTGACCAGTTTCCTACCAGCATCCGCTGATAAGAATTACTCCTCATTGAGCCTGCCTGACTCAAGCTTACATATATGACAACGGCGATTGCCACAAAGTTGTTCCAACTAGACTCAACTTTCTTTATTTCCGCAGGTAAAAAGCTTCCAACTAAGGGAAGAATCCGGGTTTACCCCTAGTTCCATAGCGCACAAAAAGGTGAAAATCTGACAACTTGCATGAACCAATAGCAACTTTCATCCACACCATTCCAAGAAAATCAAAGTAGACATACTTAATTACGACGCCCAATGTCCCACACCTATGGCATAGTGATTTTTGTGAGCACTAAACCTGGAAACCCATCCAATAGGGATGACACAAATAGCTCTATCCCTTCAAAAGATTTGCCCGAAACCGTCCTAGACGCGATCGAGGACAACTTCGAGCCACCACTAAATGCCCAAAAGCCAACGGCAGACGCCTCTGATGAGCCATCCGTGACACCGGCAGCTGATTCCGAGACCGTCACAGACCGTTCAGTGATTTTGGGACGCGACGGTCGTTGGCTATCCGGCTGGGCGTTGCGTTTCATCGTGCTTGTCATTGCTGGTGTCATCGCGCTGCGCATGTTGGGCTTCATCTGGGTCGGCCTTCTCCCGGTAGTCCTCGCGCTTTTAGTCTGCACAGTGCTGTGGCCACCTGTTAAATGGCTGCGTGACCATAAAGTTCCAGCCGCTTTGGCTGTGGTGATTACCATCCTGGGATTTTTCGCCATCATTGGTGGCGTTTTCGCAGCAATCGCACCGAGCGTGTCATCACAGACTAAGGAAGTGGTTGATCAAGCTACAGCGGGCGCCCAAGATCTCATGGATTGGGTCCAAGGACCACCATTTAATTTTGATGTTTCGCAATTTGAAGGTGCACTCAATGATTTAACATCCATGCTGCAATCACAGTCTTCGACTATTGCTTCTGGTGTTTTCTCCGGCCTATCCACTGCTTCATCAATCTTGGTCACTCTAGCCGTGATGCTGGTTTTGACTTTCTTCTTCCTCAAAGACGGGCCTCGCTTCCTTCCGTGGATGCGTGGTTTCACCGGCGAAAACGCTGGTTGGCACCTCACTGAGGTCATGACTCGCACATGGAATACCTTGGCTGGATTCATCCGCGCACAGGCATTGGTCTCCATGGTCGATGCAGTGTTCATCGGCATCGGTCTTTTAATCCTCGGCGTCCCAATGGCTCTTGCGCTTGCAGTGATCACGTTCTTCGCCGGCTTCATTCCTATCGTCGGTGCCGTGTCTGCAGGTGCTTTGGCAGTGATCATCGCACTTGTTACCAACGGAGTCACCAACGCGCTGTTAGTTCTCGTGTTGATCCTTGCTGTTCAGCAAATTGAGGGCAATGTTTTGTCCCCATTCCTGCAGTCCAAGGCCATGAACCTGCACGCAGCGGTTGTGTTGCTCTCCGTTACTGTTGGCTCCACTATGTTCGGCATCATCGGTGCATTCCTGGCCGTTCCGGTTGCCGCAACTTTGGCAGTGTGGATTCGCTACCACTCCGAAATGGTTGCGCTGCGCACGGGTGAAATCACCATCGATGATATCGAGATAGCCACAGCCAAAGGCTCCCCAACCAGTATCAGCAGCCAAGAAACACTCGCTGCTATCCGAAGTAGATTTGCCAAACTTGGTCGCAAAAAACCAGAGTCCGATGCAGAGAAAACTCCAAGTAAATAACAACGCTCAACCCGATGCCACCACGGCATCGGGTTTTGTTATTTAAATACCTGCGCCGCTTCTGCTAATTGCCGAGCCCCAGCATCAACCGCATCAAACCACGAGCCCGCAGCTTCCTCATCCGCGCTGTCACTAACCTGCTTCAGCAGCGTAATCGGAACACCAAAATGCTTTGCGACGCCCACCAGCGCCGCCCCCTCCATATCGCACAGGGAGGCCCGGGCAGCCAGTCGGCTGCGCGTTTCAGAATCTGAAATAAAAGAGTTTCCAGTGGCCAAACTCGCTACCGGAAAATTCCCACTGGTGGCCAATGACGAGCCGTTAGGGCAAGGTTTTCCTGTAATTTCAGCAATCAATTCACTGCTGAAATCATGCTGCAAAACATGCTCGATCTCATAAACACCCGCTAGTCCATCAACCAATGCTCCCGCCGTACCAATGTTAATGATGCGAGTTGGCAACACTTCCCGAATAGCCAACTCCTTGGTCAAGATCATGGTCGCTGCATTGGTACCAATTCCGGTCACCAACACTTCACAATCTTCAGGAAGGTGCGTAGCTTCTTCAACAGTGGCAGATACATAAAGAATTGAAGTCATGGTGAACCAGCTTAAACCTGACCACCCTGCAAGGTGCAGTTGTCACTCACCAAGCAACCCATCTGGTTGTCGGCCCTCGCTGTGGGCCCTCAGGATCAATTCTTGCTTTTTCTAATTGCCGAAGCATCCTGAGCGTTTCAGTAACTTCCATCCTTGGCACTCCGAGTTCATCCGCGACTTCTTTGGCCGTTATTTTCTTACCCGCTGACAATTTGTCTTCAATCCAACCTTGAATACCCTGAGGGACTTCCGCTGTTTTTTCTTCTTCACCAAAAGCCTGCAGAACCAGAGGGCCAGCGGTCCATTCCTTATTCGAATCTCCGACAGCAGCAACTAATCCAATCTCATCGAGCCAATCCATAAGCTCGCTTGCTCCTAGATCACTACTTTGAGTTTGAGTTCTCACTTCTTGGAGAGTTATTAATGGATGATCAAATAAATGACGTAACACCACAAGTGTCAGCACAGACTGAACTGCCTCAGGTGAATAATCTTGAGATAGCTGCAAAATCCCTTTAACAAAATTTGTATCCGGTCTGCCTGCGGAAATTATGACTTCCACCGATGTATCTGTTGTCCTTACAGCCGGTGGACGCCGTCCAGTTGACAACATTGATACCCACATGCGATCAAATCCTCTTGACGATTCTTCTGCAAGGCCCAAAATCCGCATCGCTGACATAAGTGTACGGTTTCGTGGCTGAGATACCGTCGTAAGCAGATTTTCTTGTGTTACTCCATGGGGCAATGGACCCGGTGACCAAACACTTAGTGTGCGCGGCGATTGATCAATAACCACTGGATCTGACATGTTCCAGTCGCGGTGTATAAGCGCATTAGCGATTACTTCATCAACAGCTTTGGCTGGAAACGCAGGGATTGGAATTTCTTGACCATTCTTAAGAAAAATTCGATCGATTTCTGCGGAAGAGGTCTCAGCGATTCGATTCAAAATCTCCTGAAAAGCCAAAACCAATGGCGTTGATATTTCCCGCACTCTCGGATCTCCGCCTGGGACAGCCCGATGCAAATGGCGAATGCTTACGCGTCCTGTTGACAGAGGGGCAAAAAGAATCTCGGCTGCGACTGTTAATTGCCCTGATCGGGTAAGCAGTCCCAATTCTTCTAGAAGGCCTCGCGTGGTTGGAGGTACAGTATCCACCTGCCCTGACACGGTACGACGGTCCACCAATAATGCCCGGGCTGCTGCAATTGCCACTGAATCTAGTTCATCAATCGACAATGCCGACTCCACCGCAGTGTGATCGGGGTTCGCGCGCTGTGCAATAAGCACCCGACGATCTTCAGTAGACATCGGGATGCAATCAGTGCCAATTCTCCTTGTAGCTTGCCCTTTTGTGCGTTCATAAAGGGTGTATGCTTTTGGAATTCGAATCCAGATCAATCGTTGATCATTTACGAAAATCTCTTCCGCCTCTACCCGCAAGTTTGGTCGTGTGTTGGCAAAAATTCTCTGCTCAATCCAGCTCGTCGCTTTTAGCGTCCCTGTGAACGCAGCTGTCCCTGGGGTTTTATCAGCAATCCCAAGAATTAGGTGTGCATCTCCACCAGGCCCATTAGCGAAACACACACTAGCGTCAGTTAATACTTCAACTAATTTGGCATCGTTACCTCGCCCTTTAAACGAAGGATCTTCTTTGAAGTCGAGCGTTTCGGATTCTTGAGAATCAGCAATTTCACCAGCCTCGATACTCTCGATTGCTCGCAAAATTTCGGGCGGGAGCTTTCTGCCCTGTGGCTCGACAATTGTTGACATAAAACACAGTATAGACAGAATAGTTGTTGCAAAGTTGTTTTAAACAACTTTGCAACAACTATTAAATTACTGCCCTCTAAAACCGCTAATAAAACCAACAAAGTACCAGATCAGAATAGTTTTTTAGAGCAATTAAAACAGCTCTCAGAACCTTGAATTACCTCCAAAATCCAAGAAATTTTCTGTCAATAGTTGTTTAAAACAACTCTACAACAACTACCAAACAACTAATTCATAGCTACCCAACCGAATCCGCATAAAACACCAGGTCAAAGTGGTTATTAGTAGTAAAACAACTCCAAAACAACTAAAACTCCAGCGCGAATACCCACACCGTCAGAAACTGGAATGGAGGCCAATAGCTGATTCGGATTAGTGGCATGTTCACACTCTTGCGAGCTGTTTAAACAACCGAATTTTCCACCCAACTTGGGTGAATCTCACTAGAGGAAGATCATCTTGGCTCTCTGACTAGTGAAGATTTTTGACGTGGGCGACACTTTCGGCACTATTGTGGCCCAACTCTGCCAACCCACCCCACCCGTTAGCGTTTATCGCTTGTTTAACGCCTCGAGTTTTTCAGATGAGCTTATGTATGCACTTCACCTTGAAAACCCCTTAAACGGGCTTCTGGGGAGGTATGACTTTTCAGGGTAAGGGCTTAAATTTGAGAGCGACCAAACCAGGAGACCCAGAATCTTCAAAAACTTAAATGTTGGGTCTCTGTGTTTGGTATTGAGCGCGATACACCAAACTAGGAGACCCACAAACGTCGAAAACGTGATTTCTGGGTCTCTGTGTTTGGTCTTATGCCGCCTAGTTGCCGCCAAGCACGCGAACACCTAAATCCGCATGGGCAAACAGCTATTTCAGCACTAATTTGGCTCAAGTCGGGTCATACCTTTGCGGGCTGTTTAACCAACCGAATTTCCCACATGCGCATTTGCACCACCTGGAACCTATAAGGCGCTTAGATAAGCGATACTGTGAGGTCACTTTTCTTTTGCCCCCTTTAGATTCGGTCAAATAGGATGGTTTTTGGAAACCCCACCATCACAAACCGGATGAGGCACCGATGGCTAACTCGATTTCTTCAACAGCCAGATCAAGTCGGATGCGTTCTTGTTCAATCCGCAGCGCGCCACCGGTGATGAGTTGATCAAGGGCTTCGGATTCGATGTCGTTGAGGTTTTCAAAGCTTTCGGCGGTAAAGCTGCGGTCGGGAACTCCAAGGTAGCGCCATCTGGAGACGGTTTCGGGGTTCATCAGTACGGACTTGGTGGAGGGGACTCGGCTGCGGACGGCGTCCAAAATTTTGAAACCGTCTAGGTCAAGATCTCCCCAGTACAGTAGCCGAACATTAGAAAAGTAGGGTGCTCGAACGATTTCCACTGCGCGATAGCCCGCTCCCCAGGCAATGACAACACCTGGCCAGGTGGGTAATGAGAGGAAAGTGTCGAGGTTTTCCACCATCACAATTTTCTTTGCTGGCACAAGCTGAGAGAGGTTGGAAAGTGGTACTTCTATATCGGTAAGTCCAGCTGGTCCATCCATCACATCAAAGCGGAGTCGAACGCGGACTTCTGGCACACTCAAACCTAAACCGGGTTCACCACGTTTATCCGCCACCAGAGTTTCAATGAGTGCACGGTGGTTTTCTAACCATTTGGTGTGCACTCCCTCCACCGCGACGGCACGTTTCAGCAGGCCAGAGTTGGGGTGTTCTAAAAACCAGTCGACAACCAGGGACGCTTTGGCAAGGTCTTCAAAAGAAAGCGAACGCCACAATGAAACATTGCCTGCCACCACCGAGCCCGTGAAATCCGACAACTGGGCAAAGCGCGCTACCAGGTCGAACCATTCGTCTTCTACCTGAGCAAACGAAACTAACTGTTCAATCGTGACCAGGTTCAAACGAACTGGGACTTCTGTTTTGCCTAAGCCCACAGGTGACCAGTTCCGCACAGCGTATTCCACATCATCGCGGCCCTCCCACTGGCGGATAAATTCCTTCGTCGCGTCAATGTCGGCAACTGCTTTGGCTGCTGTTGGTGGGTGCAGGGGCAGGTGTAGGCCTGCAAATTCGCCGAGGAGTAGCTCGCTTAGGTGCGCGTGGAAGTAGCGCGCGCTGCGGTGGCGGGCGGCGTCGATAAGCAATGTCATTTTATTTTTCTATCTTTGAAAAGCTGGAGTTTCCTTGGATCTGGCCTGTGGCGTTGGGTTTTTCGGCGTAGCTGACCACGATGGTGGAGCCGACGTATTCGCCGAGCGTTTGGATGAGTTTCAGCGGGGTGGCGAGCACCATGTGGAAGCCGAAACTGTGGAAAACGTTCATGGTTTGGCGGGTAAAGGCAGGGTCGGCGCGGTCGAAGGCTTCATCTAAAATGACGGTCGCGTAGGTGGGATAGTGAGCGCCGGGCTCAGCCAGTTGATAGCGAAGCGCAGCGGCGAGGCAGAAGAACACCAGCTTTTGGGCTTGACCACCGGAAAGCGACGCGGAATCAACGTAGGTGTTTACGGTTGCGCCAGATTGATCGCGTTCAATTCCGATGAAGCGGACGTGCCTGCGGGTATCTAACACGGTGTTGCGCCAGCGGGCATCGGCAGATTCTTGGGAGGCGAGCCTGGAGATAATATCGGCGATCAAAGCGTACTTGGAAAACGCCTGTTTTTCATCGCTTGTTCCCAGGTCACCGCTGGTTACGGCATCGAGTTTCTGCTGGAATTCTTTGACCAAAGGACCACTTTGATCACGGATATCGATGTGCAGATAGCGGCCTTCGTTGAACTCGGATTGCGCTAATGAGGCATTGATGGGCTCGATGCGTTCTTCGATTTCCCGGCGCGCATCACGTAGACGTCGAGAAATTTGGCCGAGGTTTCGCGTGGACATCTCATTCATGAGGCCTAGGAATTTGGTGGTAAATTCTGCGAGACGATCGCTGCGCAGTTCACCAAGCCGGTTGATTGCTTCACCAACAAAGTCAGGTTCTGCTTGCAAATCGGCACGGTTGGCAGGCCACGTTTCAATATAGCTGCGCAAAATTCCAACGATTTGGCTTTCGCAGCGCCGAAGTTCGGTCTCGTTGGCTTCGATTTGTTTGTCTAAATCTTCGCGCAACGCAATGGTTTGTTCATCCACATTGGCGGCGTGGACTCTGCGGGTGTTGGAAAGGAAAAGTTTTTCCACTTCGCGTTCAATATCTTCTGGAACCTCCGCTACGGGCATGCTGTTGAGACGTTGTAATTCAGCAGTTGCTTGTTCCAGATTAACCACGATGCGAGTTTCTTCATGCTCTGCACTTTTCAGTAATCGTGTCATGTGCTCGAGCGTCTGCTTCGTGGCCTCGTGGCGGGCGGCAAGTTCTGTGGCTTCAGGAGTGTTGTTGAGTTCTTCTAACAATCGATCAAGTTCCGCCACGGCCGCATCTGCAGACTCGGTATCAATCTGCGCCCACGACACCTTCAAAATTTCCAGCGAGACTTGGTAGTGTCGGTCAAGTTCCCGCAGCTCAGCACGGTTTGCCGCGATGCGGTTATCAGCTGCCTGCACTATTGCTCTAGACACTTTCACCGTTTCACGCAGCGTTTCCACTTTGGCATCGTTGGTGGATCCCAGACGGTAGGTGGACCGATCCCCCAGTTTGCGGCGGTCATCTTTTTCCCAACGCGTGGTCGGGTCACCGGTTTGTTGTGCAAATTTCCGCACGCCCAAAATGGTGACGCCCTGCTCACGAGGCCCCAGTGCAGATAATTCCTCTGGGGTGTGCACGCAGCGAATATTAAAGCGTTTGCCTAATTCTTGGTTCACCCAATCTTTAAACGGCGAATCCACAACATCAACTTTTCGGATCATGGAATCCGCTGGATACCGGGGCGTTTTGTACTCCCCCGTTGTCACCACACCGTTGAATTTCAGCAGCGCATTCAAATGCTCGCCATTAACCCAATCGCGCACACGCGGCAACAACCCATGTGGAACCAACATTTCCGCAGCAAAACCACCCAAAAGGCGCTGCACAACTGGTTCCCACTCTGCGTTATTTGGGTCAATAAGCTCACCGGCAAAAGGCACATCACGTGGGCTGATGCCTAAATCCTGACACATTCGTTCCCGCACCTGCAGCAAACGATATTCAATATTACTGCTGCCTTTACTCAAAGAAGACAGCTCTTGATCCGCTGCTTTGAACTCATCGTATGCACGCGTGCGTTCTTCTACATTCTTTTGACCTGCAGCTTCAAGCTCCTCCCGCGCGCCCGGGTATTCATCAACACTCAGTCGCGCAGCATTGTTGAGCTCTAATAACTCCTCCGCCGATTCCGGCGCCACACCACCTAGCCCCTTAACCAATGCGTCCAGGCCAGCGCGAGCAGCGCTTATTGTTTTTCGCTTTTCGACGGCCCCCTCCCTCTTCGCACTCAGCACACCATGCTGCGCTCCCACAATTTGTTTAACGTTGTCACGTGCGAGGGTTTCCATTTCGCGGGCTCGATCAGCTTCTATTTTTGCTGATTCCACCTTTGATTTCGCCTGCGCATGCTCCACAGTAAACTTACGGACGAGCGTTTCCTGTTCTTCTTTTTTAATGCGATTTCCCACCGCGGGAAGTGCTTTTTTCAATGCATTGGCATGGTCTTTGGACTGTGTGGCTTTGTCCCGCCGGTTTCTTAAATCCACCAGTGGGTCTAATGTTTGGATCTGTTTCTTGGTGTCTTCTACCTGCTCATAGGCAACTTCCAAATCATGGAATTGAGCCACGGCGGTTTTGGCAATTTCGAAGGTATCGGGTTCAACCAGCATGTAATCCCTGAACAGGTCATCAAGGCTTTGGAGGTCTTTTGCTGATTGTGCACGGTGTAGCAACAGCAATGCTTCTTCACTGGAGATCCCCAACCGACTTCTAAACCGGTTGGAAAATACGGAATGCTGATCACTAAACGTAGCGTTTTTAAACGTGGCTTTAATACGCCGCTTATCGATCCCATCTTTTAAAAATTCCAGCAACTCAGTGATATTTTGATCAGCTGAAAACACCCCATACAGCGATGAAATATCTGACCGTAAATTGTGCCCAGATTTTAGATAGAAAATAGCCACCAAGGTGTACTCTTGACCCTCACCATTTGAGTACGTCAACCCGATGATCGAATACGTTGCGCGTGGTCGAAGATAGGTGGACACAATTTGATCTTGCAGCGGATCTTCCGTTGCTCGCCACGCACCACGAATATAGGTAACTAAACTGCGGCCTTTGTTTCGGGGAGTATTAGCTTGGGCGGCGGAATTGAAACGTAGTTTTCCTTGTGGAAGAAGCACAGCGGTGATCGCGTCAATAATCGTGGATTTTCCAGATCCTGATCCACCTGTAACTAAAATTCCTTCCCTGGTGACAGGAATATCTACAGTTCCATGAAAAGTTCCCCAGTTGATCAGCTGAATTCTAGACAGCCGAAATTGGCCTGGGTGAATGGGATCGGTGCTCATGATTGTTCCTCTGTACCTGCCGATAGATCTGCCGCTATATTAAATTTCTCGTATTCAGCCCTCACACCAGCTACGGTGTCTGCATCGAAAATCTGGCGCAATGCTGGGGAGACTTCGAAGCGTTCTGGGGTTTCTGTCTTTTTGGCTAGGGAATACTGCTCGATGCGTTTGAAGGCTGCATCAAATCGTTTAGCTAGTTTCGCTTCATCGCGTTCATCTTCCACGCGGTACAGCAGAACTTGTTCGCGGATTTCTTCGCGGTCAACAATGACGCGTTCACCTGGTGGGGCCATGGTGAGTTCTTGGCGCAGAATCAAAATGATCAACGTATCAAAGTGGGACAGTGTTTCTGTGCGCAGCACTTTGGGCATGGGTTCAGTTTTGTTATTTCCAACAGCTACGTCTTGCCCACCATTTGCGGGACGAGTGAAGGCCACACCGGCGTCTTCATCTAACACCAGCTCTAGGAATAAGTTGTTGAGCACGGCATTCAAGGCTTCTTGGTCAGTCGTGATTGCTCGCCACACTTCAACGTGTTGCAGCGCATTGACCATTGGTCCTTTAAGTAATTGCACCAGCGCTTTTCTTGATCCAAAGGTCAAGGTGCCGGTATCGCCTTCCCACAGTTGATCATCCATTTCTTAGTCCTCGCCTTCTGCAATACCGTCAAAGCCACCAGAGCCACCCAGCCCTCGTATAAACTGCCAACCACTAATCCGGCGCCGGTGTGTTGTTCCTTCATGTTCCCACTCCACATTTTGTGGTTGACCAGTAGGGACACCTTCCCGCATCGCCATGTATAACAGCCCAACAATGCTGGCTAGGCCTTGCGTTGCTGGTGACTGCACCAATACTTCTGCAATTGTGGCGTGTGATTGTTTTTCTAAAATCACTGCTACGGCATCTTCTAATTCTTCGAAATCAATTTCGCTGGCCCGAATCTGCGCCATCAGCGTTTCGGTGTCTATTTCTTGTGATTCCACTGGTTCTGGAAGTTCTTCTACCCGCTCCTCACCTGGGTTTTTCAGTTTCAGACCCGCGATTGACCTCACATCCATACCGATGCGCACAAGTGGTGTGTCCATATGATTTAGGGAAGTTATTTCACCAGCTTCGGCAGCTTTGGCCGCAGCATTTCGAGTATCGCGCAGCAGTTGAATCATGCGGCGACTTTCTGCGAATTCTTCCGTGGTGACATAGTGACGCAAACTTCTGGCAAGTCCTGTCATTTCGCCGTTGACTTCAAAGCTGGCATCTTCCATATCCCTGAAAATCCGATACAACCTGGTGCGTAAAGCAGGATCTAGATCAATTGCTTCATCTCTGCCCAATACATCTCTAATCCAGCGATCAATAAGGCTTGAGCGTTCTCGATCTAGCAGGACATCAAAAAAGCTATTGAAGCTGCGCCCGGCATCTGAATCTCCAATCAGATCAACTCCTTTGAAGATTTCTTCTAATACGTCCCCGCGTGCATCTTCAGGATCTAAAAGTTGTCTACGCAGCTTTCGGTTCAGATCGCTTAATTCATGCCTTACCCTGGCAAAATCCGCAGGAATCGACGCAGCCAAATCCAAAATATCTGCCACGCGTTCACTAATTTGAGTGGTGGTAATCACCTCAAATTCGCCCGCGTTCACAGCCTCAATTTGGCGTTCAATGCGTTCGCGTTCTCGTTCTAACTCCGCTAAACGCTTTGCCATGCTTGGGTCTGATTCCAACGCCAATGTCTGCAACGCCTGGGTTAATGATTCAATCCGTGATGCCGAAATACTCCTATGTGGGTTATCCCAGCGCTGCACGGAATCTAAAACCGCCAACAATTCCTCGCTAGGTTCTACGGTTTCACCGGTTTGCGAGCTACCCGGCCGACGCACAAACCACCGCGATTTCACCCAATCATTAATGTAATCCGGTGGGCTTTTAGGCAGCTCAAACCCCTCATCACGCAGCACCCGGAAATCCTCACTGAGCAGCTGATATAAATCCGATGCCGGCTTAGCGATAGCCCCCTGCGGGAAATGCTGCGCCACCACAGCCAACACCACGGGAAAATTATCGCTGCGCAACAACGACAGCTCTAAGGACTCTTGTCTAAATCTTTTAAACCCCAGTGCGTGCGATATGACGGTCATAGCCATTGACTATTCCAGACAGGGTGGACACGTGCGTTAAAAGTTGTTCGAATAACAATGAAATTGCTTCTCGACGCCCTCCCCCACCAGCCCCGACGCTGCCCAGGGGAGGTTCAGGAGAGGCTTAGGCTGGCGAGCGATTAGCCGCTATCCACGCCAACCCATCAATGATTCCTGCACGCCAACACACATAATCATGCCCGCCACAGTATTCCCTGCTTAAATGCGTGATCTGTCGTTCTTGCAGAATCTGGGCGAATTCTCGGTTTTCGTGAAGGAGGTACGGTTCTAAAGATCCCACCTCATGAAAAATTGTGATTCCCAAATCAAAGTCTTGCGTTTCCCGATACTTCGCCAGAGTTTCAAACTCTCGATCCGGCCACCACAACGCAGCTGATTGCACAATGGCATTTTTCACCAGATCCGGTGCATCCAGAACGATATTAGCAGCGGCAAATCCTCCCAAAGAGGCACCAACGATGGTGGTGCTTTCCGCCGTGTGTGCAATCGATCGATCCCTCAAGATCTCCAAAACTTCAGTTCTTAGAAAACCGGCCAACTTGTCAGGATCACCAAGAACTCTTGAGCGATCTTTCGCTGCTGCTGGTGCAAAAAACACACACGTTGTTGGAGGTATCGTTCCATCTGTTTGGGCACTTTCAAGTGCAGGCAACAATGAAACATCGTTTAAACAAATCTGCCCATCGCTAATAAAAGCAATGTCTTCAGCCGGGCGCGGTGGGGTATATACCGCGACTTTCATGGGGATATCAAACGTGGTTGAGGTAAAAGATATCTCTTCTACGCTGCCCTGCAAAAGGTAGGTGGGATCAACCTCATCGGTGTGCGGGGATGGTGTTGCCCCTGGTAGAGCAAGCACACTCAACCCAAAGGAGGTTTCTTTGAGTGGTTGGAGAGGAATGGACTCACTCATTTTCTTCTTCCACGTGGCACGGTCTTGCCCAATGCTTGGATCCCACCCTTGCATGGGCAAAAACCCTGCTCCGCACCGTAGTTCACGGGGAAGCAGAAAACTTCCCACATGCCACGCTTCACCCCTCCAGGTGATTTTTTCTAATAAGAAAGGCTCAAGGTCTAGCCGAGAAACATGCGTGAGCGTATCTAGATTGAAAATCAAGCGCTCATCAGTGGTGCGGGCTTTTCTAGCCACAGTCAATGCGACAGTCTCAGCACCTGCATCATCACTAATCAGAGGCGACTTTTCAATCTCTGCTAAATCTAAAGCATCCCAGTCCGAGCGGATAAGACGTTTCACATGCTCAGTGGCTTGTTTCGGCAGGGTAGACATGGAACCTTCCTTAACAAATATTTAGGCGAAGGATTCTTCGATGGAATCAAGCATCATCATCGCGGAGTAGTAATCCAGTCGGAAGGTTTCACCTGGCATAAAGTGCACGTTTCCATCCTTGTTTTGCTGCGATTCCGACAAGATTGGGGTGTTTTCAAATGTTTCAACGTTGTCTGGGGTAGCGCCAACAATGATCCAAATATCGCCGGGCAGGCCTCGGGTGGCATTTTCAAAAGCAAGGCTGACAATGTCTGGACGGTTTGCTCCCATGGAAGTATCACCCTTGAGGTCTTCTGGAATGTCAGTGACATCAAATCCGATTTGTTCCAGGATCCTGGTGTGTGGTGCTTCATGGGTTAGCGCAGCGACACCACTTCCACCACCAAAGATAATGAATGGGGAAACTGTTTTATCAGCTGGAATGGTGATGGCTTCTTTGACTTCTTCGAGCCTGTTATCAAACTCTTGGATAACTTCTTCCGCTTCAGCTTCTTTACCGGTAGCTTCACCTAGTGTTTTGGTGATGTCTTGCCAATCCGCACCGGAGTAGTCCAGTACCAAAACTGGGGCGATGGTTTTTAGCTGGTCAACCATCTCAAAGCGTGAATCGCCACCGTTTTTGGATACGACGATCAGGTCAGGTTCCAGGGCTGCAGCGCGCTCAATTTGTGGTTCTGCATTTGACCACAGTGGTTCCACATCAGCTTCTTCCGCAGCTTGCGTCCATTGGCTGAAGTAACCGTACTGGTCAGTCAGTCCTGGATTGTTTGCTCCGGTGTAGGCGCTGGCAATTACTGGGGCGTCGATAGCCAACAAAGAACCAGTCAGTGTTGTAGACGTGGAAACAATACGCTGAGGCTGCGCATCGAGCGTGAGCTCACCATCATCGGTGTCAATGGTGCGCGGCCATTCTGTGGAGTCAGAACTACTTGCAGCAGTTTCCGCCTCAGACTCATTTTCGGCGGCATTCCCGCTGCACGCTGCCAAACCAAAAACGAGGATGCCGGCAGAAAAGAGGGAGAAGACTTTATTAAAACGCGACCTGACAATGGCCATTGGGGAATTAGCTCCTTCACGTATGACAATAGGCCCCTAATCCACACACGGATTAGGATAGCCTAAATAAACATGAAGAGATGTTAGTTAACCATATGTCATCGGACAATGACCCGCCTCACGTAGACGGCACTTCCTCAACAAAACACTGACAGGTTCTGCACACTGTCCCCCACCTGCGCACAATTAGTCATGCCAAAACAATCCTCACTCACCAGGCCATCCGTTTCGCTATCCATTTTCTGACAACTTTTCATCCGCCCTTAAAAGCTGCTTATCGACGCGCCACCCCAGCCAAACCAGGGCAGCGCAGTCGGGCGGGCTTCAGGTTATTTAAAAGGAGGGAGAACCTTGTTTTCAACCAGGCGATCAAAAAGCTGAAGCAGACGGGTCTCAGTATCTAGGACATCGGCAAATCCAGCTTGTCGAACTTTAACCGTAGAGGTGATGTTGTCTGCCTCGTGGTGGAAGAGGAAATCACCCACACCCCATCCAACGAGTTTTTCAAATGGGGTATCAACCAATCCGTGACGCTTAACCAAACGTTCCCACACGTGAGCAAGCTGCGGCATTGTCTCAGCAAGGCTCATTTGTTGTGATGGTGCGTATTCCATTCCAAAGTGTGCAGCGAACCGAGGCCACAATTGCGACCAGCGGAACTGGTCACCATTGTTGACGTTGAAAATTTCATTTCGTGCCGATTCCGCCGAACCAGCCCACATGGTTGCCCGAGCTAGTAGCTCTGCATCGGTGGTTTGGTACAACACTTCATAAGCTGCGCGTGTGCCAGGAAAACGCATCGGTAGACCAAGCTCTTTAGAGATCGCTGCATAAACACCAATGACCAACAAAAGGTTCATGGGATTTCCCGTGGCATAGCCAGTGACACCTTCTGGCCGTAGCGCAGTAAAGCTAAAGCCATCTTGCTGCGCACGTTCACGAAGAATATCTTCCTGAGTGGCGTAAAAGTGCGGCCCGATCAAACGAGGATCGCTTTCTTTAGCTGGGGTGTTAAAGAAACCTAAGTGATGCCCGTATGCCTTTCCACCTTGGTAGATGGTGACATGCTTCAATGGTGTACCGGCATCGCGCATACCGTTGAGCACGCTGATCAAAAGGGCATCGTTTGCCTCGATTAATTCAACATCCGTAGCCTTTTCCACATAGGCTGCAAACACCAAATGGGTGGTGCCTTTAAGACCTTCGGTTGAAGAAATTAGCTTGGTCAATGCCTGAGTATCAAGCAGGTCAGCGCTATGGTGAGTCCATTCAACGTCAGGAAGCGTGCGTCGACTAATTCCGTGAACTGGCCACCCAGCTTGGGCATATTGACGGGCTGCATAGCTACCGATCAAGCCGCCATCACCTACAACAAGTACTTGACCTGCTGGCTGAGGAAGTTCAGTTAGTCCTAGTCCAGGGGTATTTTCACTGATGTTCATTTTTCTTTTTCTCCGCCTAGTTGGTTTAAGCGAAAGACTTTGAAGCTTCGTCGAGCGCTGCTACCTCGGCGTCGCTAAGCTTCACGTCAGCGATAGCAAGCAGTGCTGGAAGCTGCGCAGGCGTAGATACGGAAGCGATCGGTGCGGTAACACCCTTGGCTAGCTGCCATGCCAGTGCGACGGTTGATGGTTCAACATTTCGTTTTTCTGCAAGCTCAACCAGAGCATCAACAACGGCAAAACCTTCTGGGGTTGCATAGCCTTCGACAAATCCCTGGCGGTTTCGACCTTCCAGATCCGCAGGAGTGCGGTAGGTACCACTGAGGAAACCGGATGCTAGTGCAAAGTATGGGAAGGTTGCAGCGCCATATTCGCGAGCAAGTGGCAGGTAGGATTTCTCAAAATCACTGCGGTGCACAAGGTTGTACTGTGGCTGGATTGCGGCTGGCAGAGTCAAGTTGTTGGCAGTAGCGTATTCAAACCATTCGCGGATGCGCTCTGGAGAGTAATTGGAAAGTGCAATGTGGCGCACCTTTCCGGACTCCACTAGCGAGTGGTAGGTCTTTGCCTGATCTGCGATGGCAACATTTTCATCATCGTAGTGGCTGTAGTAAATGTCGATGTAGTCAGTCTGCAGACGCTTGAGGGATTCTTCTAGCGCAGCAACAACGGTGTCATGCTGCTGGTTGTTGTAAGGAGCTAGGCCACCCATCTTGGTAGCAAGCACAACTTTGTCACGGTTTCCGCGAGCCTTAAACCACTCACCTAAAACCTTTTCTGAATCACCACCAGTTCCATCGCCCGCCCATGATGCGTAAAGGTCAGCAGTATCAATGTAAGTACCACCCGCTGCAACGAATGCATCGAGTACTGCAAAAGAGGTTTCTTGGTCGGAAGTCCAACCAAAGGTGTTGCCACCGAGAACGAGAGGAACGGAAAGTGCTGGAAGAGACATCGAAAACTCCTTAGGTTGATTAGAACACGTTGACTTGACGTGTAAAGTCAGGATAGGCCAACTTAGTTGACGCGTCAAGTTGACATGTAAAGTTTCACGATATGCTCAATGGCATGAATTCAAATGAATCCCCACAGTGGCTCAACCCAACCGAAATGGATGCATGGCTTTCCCTCTGGTCCATCCTCGAATGGCTCCCCGACCGCCTGGATAATCAAATACGAAAAGATTCAGGACTGTCACTGGCTGAATACAGCGCACTTTCGCAAATTTCCGCAACCCCCGACGCCACCATGCGTCTTAGCGAATTAGCCAAAGTTGCCAACATGAAACTCCCCCATTTATCCCGAGTTATGACCCGCATGGAAGACGCTGGTTGGGTGCGCAGGTTCCCCGACCCCAGCAATGGTCGGTTCACATTAGCGCAGCTCACCGATACCGGCATCGAGAAAGTCAAAGAGGCTGCCCCCGGACACGTTGCAGCCGTTCGACACTATGTTTTTGACAATCTCACCCCAGATCAAACAATTGCATTAGGTGAAGTAGCTCAACTAATTTCCACGGCAGTCAATGCCCCACACCTTCACCATTAACGCTCTACGCCAACCGCTCACGATATAAAACCCGACTTGGGCCAACTTAGAGCCGAAATAACTGCTTGCCTCGCGCACCCCATTGCGGCATAAGACCAAACCAGGAGACCCAGAAATCACGTTTTCTATGTTTGTGGGTCTCCTGGTTTGGTGGATCGCTCTCAATACCAAACACAGAGACCCAACATTTAAGTTTTCGAAGATTCTGGGTCTCCTGGTTTGGTCGCTCTCAAATCTAAGCCCTTACCCTAAAAAGTCATACCTCCCCAGAAGCGCTTCTAAGAGGTTTTCAGGGCTTTGCCCATACAAATACCCATTCGAAAAACCCAAGGCCTTAAACAAGCGATAAACGCTCACGCGTTAGTCGGGCTTGCCGAGTTCGGCCACATTAGTGCCGAAATTACCACCCAAGAATTACCACCCAAGCTCCCTCTAGGGAGAATGCCCAAAGTCGGGTCCACCCGCGACATAAAAAATCTCGAGTTCCACGAAAGTGAAACCCGAGATTTTTCAGGTGTTAACCAGACTTAAAGCTGAAACTAGCCACTCACCTCAACCACAGCTAGTAGCGAATCGCCACACGGCCATCAATCTTGCCGTTTCGCATGCGATCCAAAACATCGTTGACATCATCAAGTGAACATTCACTCACGGTTGGCTTCACCAGTCCACGAGCAAAGAAATCGAGCGCTTCCGCCATATCCTGACGAGTACCCACGAGGGAGCCACGGATGGTCAGCCCCTTGAACACAATGTTGAACACGGATGCTGGGAATTCTCCTGGTGGCAGACCGTTGAACACGATGGTTCCTGCTCGACGGGCCATATCCAACGCCTGGCCGAATGCAGCCTCGTGCACTGCAGTCACCAGCACACCATGAGCGCCACCATCAGTGAACTTCTGTACAGCTTCACCTGGATCTTCATTGCGCGCATTCACGGTAAATTCCGCTCCGTGCTTGCGCGCAAGCTCCAGTTTGTCATCGGCAATATCTACCGCAATGACACGCATGCCCATCGCCACCGCGTATTGGACGGCGATGTGGCCAAGTCCACCCACACCGGAAATCACCATGAATTGGCCGGGGCGAGTATCTGAGACTTTGAGTGCCTTATACACAGTGACACCTGCACACAGAATTGGCGCTGCTTCGAGGTAGTCCACGCCGTCTGGGATGCGAGCGGCGTACCTTGTATCCACCAGCATGTACTGGCCGAAGGATCCATTTTGGGTGTAGCCACCATACTCAGCTTCATTACACTGAGTTTCCCTGCCGGTGATGCAGTATTCACAGGTGCCACATGCTGACCAGAGCCATGCATTGCCGACAATATCGCCGACCTTCACATCATGTTCACCTGGTCCGAGCTCAACTACTTCACCCACACCTTCATGTCCTGGGACGAATGGTGGTTCTGGCTTGACTGGCCAATCTCCCTCCAGCGCATGGAGGTCGGTGTGGCAGATGCCAGAGGTGAGCACCTTCACCAATGCCTGGTTTGGTCCTGGCTTTGGCAGGTCAATATCCTTCACGGTCACTTCATGACCAAACTTTTCAACAACAGCAGCGGTAAATTCTTGGGGTGCAGCAGTGGTCATAAAACTCACTCCTATCTCGCTTGGATTACTTGGCAAACTGCGCTTTCGGCGACTGCAATTCCACACAGCTTCAACTGTGCTTGACGTTACAATCATTGCAATAATGTGATTTACAACATTTAATTGCTGCCATTGCCTACCCTAGTGAAATCCCAATTCCGTGAAAACAAAAATTTGAATTTTTACCCCCGACCACTCAAGAACCTCTCACTTTGCAGGAGTTATCAGAAAAGCAAACTACCCCCACACGAAAATTTCCCAGTATTTAGATTCACAAAAACGCATCGAATTACCCCCTAATGGGAATCTTTTTCATTTAAAATTTCGCAACGTCGAACGGCAATTTAGACTTCACACAATTCCCTTAAAAAGCATTAAACCGCTTATCGACGTCGCCCCGTGACTGCAGGGCGGCGTCGATAAGCGGTATTAAGGTGCTAAGAACTAGCTGGAGCTAGAGCTCGAGTTGTCCATTCCGCAAAGAACTGGAGTGGAGATCAGAGCAAGAGCTGCAGTTGCGAACAGCGCCTGGGAGACCATCTGGTGATCAACTGCGTTAGCAGCATCGTTCAGACCGCGGTTGATGTTGCGAACCCATTCAGGCTGGTTCGCTCCACCGGTAGCGTTGATCAGGCTGCGCAGCTGACGGTCAAGCTCTGCACCGATGGACTTCATCAGTGGCTCAAGAGCAGGACCAGCAATTGCACCAACAGTTCCCAGTGCGATCAGCAGACCAGCCACACCAGCAGCTGGGGAGTTGAGGCACTGCTGCAGGAAGTCAGAGGATCCGTTGGAGGTGCCATCGGAACTTCCAGTGGAACCATTGTCGCCACCGTCGCCGTTGTCATCGTCATCATCGCCAGCCTTGACCACGAAGATGAAGGTTTCAGTGGTGGTTCCACCATTATTGGTAGCGGTTACGGTAACGGTGTAGCTGCCCTCGGTGCCCTTTTCTGGGGTACCAGTGATTTCGCCGGTGGATGGATCGTAATCAACGCCATCTGGGAGGCCTTCGACATCAACATCAGCGTCGTCAGGAGTGACAACAACCTCGATTGGATCGATTGGCTCCTCTTCAGTTCCTTCAGCATCATCGATTGGATCGATGGTTGGTGCTGGGATTGGGTTGCTGGTATCACGAACTTCAATGGTGAAGCTTGTGTTGGCAGTTAGTCCATCGTTGGTGGCAGTAACGGTTACGTTGTAATTTCCAGCGGTGGTTGGTGTACCAGAAATAACACCGCCAACAATGGTTACACCGTTGGGGAGTCCCTCTGCAGTTACTACAGCAGTATCTGGAGTGACTTCAGTGTTAACAGTTGTAATTGGGTTACCAAGCTCGATGGACTGATCATCGATGTCTTCGATAGTTGGTGCAACTACAGGAGTGGAATTGTCAGTGACCGTGATAGTGAATTCGGTGGTAGCGGTACGACCAGTGTTGGTTGCAGTCACCGTAATTGGGAAGATTCCTGCTTCTTCTGGAGTGCCAGAAATAACACCGTTTTCAAACGTAACGCCCTTAGGAAGAGCGCTCGTTGAGATCACAGCAGAGTCCGGGGTTGCTTGTGGAGTGACATCTGCAATCGGGTTACCAAGATCAATGTTTTGATCAGCGATAGGAGCGATCGTTGGATCAACAATTCCAGTCCAGGATGCATCAGCATTCACGGTTGCTCGCGCTAGTGGCAGATCAACTAGACCATCAAGGACGTTGATGCGCAGTGCAGATACGGTGAACTGCTCATCTGGGTTGGTGATCGGGCCAGTCGCCTGGTTTGGACGTGCAGCATTGTCACGCACGAGGGATCCAGCAACCTGTGGGTTTGGCTGATCATTAAGCGTAATGCGCAGGATATCAGCGTCGGATAGCAGATCACCGAGTCCGCCAACTAGTGGAGCTACAGTTCCGCTAACTACATTGTCCAGAATGTTATTGAGGACTGGGTCAACAACGCCATCGATAGCACCCTCGAGAGTAGTGCCAACAGTTCCTAGGACACTATTCAATGCGTCGGTCAGCGAACCCAGGTTGATGGAGCCCAACAGGGTCACATCAATTTCTGCAGTTCCATCGAGGAATTCACCTAGTGTGCCTTCCAGCGTTACATCTGCCAATGGGAGAACAAGTGCAACAACGCTGAGATCAACCTTGACTGAAGTAGCCAGGATGCCTTCTTCAACAGCTGTGCGAACATTGTCGAGAAGCTGGTTCAGAAGAGTCTGGATCTCATTCTCAATCTGCTCAACAGCAGCTGCATTGAGAAGGTTGGTGTTCGGTTCAACTGCCGAGGTACCACCAAGTGCTTCAAGGTTGACGCGGATCTCGCCGGATGCCAAGTCAATGGAAACTGCGTTGGACTCCAAAGTTCCAGCAAGCAAAGGCCTCAGTGCACCCTGAATATTGGTGCTGAGCTCAACATCCACGCCGTTTGCGCTTCCTAGAAGCCCAAGAACCCCGTTTAGAAGGCCGGTAACGTCTGACAAGACACTGGCGTTGCCTGCAAGTTCATCCACCAGCGTATCGATCCGGATACCAAGGCCTGGGTTAGCAGCGTCCTCACCAACAAGAGTCTCCACTAGTTCCCCAACAAGTGGGCTATCTAGAGTCAGATCCACGTTGGAAAGCGCGTACTCAGAGGTAACCTCATCACCATTGCGCTCAGCGGAAGCACTGACTGCACCGATGCGGAGTGAAAGCTCATCAATAATGCCGTTGGTGATCGCGTCAACATCCCCGTTACCAAGAATGTCGGTGAGGTCTAGAACAGTGTCTACACCAGAGTTGCTGCCGTGTTGGCCTAGGTCAATGGAGCCATCGTCGTTAAGCACACCGGCAGATGCAGAAGCCTTATTTCCAGCAGGAGTTGCAGCGTTTGCACCCAGAGCGCCGAGGTTTCCTTCAACGTTAAGCAGGGTAAGTAGCGGAATGTTTAGGCCGCCGATTTGAAGATCAATGCCTTCCAGCAGGGTGAGATCAATATCAGCGGAGTCAGTGGGCTCATCTGGGAATTCCGCGTTTGCGCGAATAGCTTCCAAGGCGGAGAGGAACTGTGCCTTATCGGCTGGATCTACGCGATCTTCCAAAAGCGCAAGGTCAAGAACCTGACCACTTGCGGTAGCAATCGGAGCAGATGTTTCTTGAGCATTAGCGATTGCGGTAATTGGTAAAAGTGGGTGGGCAGGAACTGCCACGAGTACGCCACCAAGTAATGCGGTGCTGGTAATTGTTGCAATACCAATGCGCATGCTGCGACTTAGCGCAGATGTTGTCTTCTTGAGTTTCACTGGTCCTCCGTCGGGATTTTATTTAACCTGCTCCATCACCCCAGGGCGCGTCCACCGCAAGGATCTGGTGCACAAAACTGATGCATGCAATCCAAGGAATAGGCTAGTCAACTCCACGGAGATATCCATAGTAAACATGTTCGAATTATCGTGTTTTCTACATATAAAATTTGGATTGTTTTATTGATCCGTTACAAAAACGCCTGCTCAGAATATGGATTTCCCTTTATTTAGATTGTGTTGAAACTGTCAAAAGTATTAAAAAATCAGAGCATAAAATTAGCAATTCTACCCCCAAAACTTTACCCCCAAAATAAAATCTCGAAAGTTAAGGTCGGAATTACTGACTTAACGCACGGATAAACGTGGTGTACGCATCTAGTTTGCCAGCTCCTTACCGCAAAGAATCTTGTTGAACAATCCATTGTCGCCTTAATCACGTATAGACGAAGCTGTGCTCCCACAACTTTCCGCACAGCTTTTTCCTATATTGTGATTAGCCCCCAAAATCACCCGATGCTTTAGCGTTACCTTAACATCTGTCAAAACACAGCAAGTTTGTTCGATTTATTCTGCCTGCCCCAAATACCCAAAAACGCCCACCCGTATTGGTGCGGGTGGGCGTCGAAAAGCGCTTTTAAGAGCTTTTAATCTTTTGCCCTTCGGGTTCAGAGACGATATCGCTGGAAACTGATTCTTTGAGAAGGTTTTTGCGGTATCGACGGTAGCCGAGGTAGGTCAGTGGCAGACCAATGAGCAGGACTGTGACTTGGACCAGGCCAGTCGGGATGAAATCAAGGCCGACCACGCTCAAGACCTTGGGCAGGTTCAGCGTAACAATCAACGTGCCCACGAAACCGCCGAGGACTGTCGCGTTAATGCGGGAAATCATCCATGCACCAATTGGTGCTGCAATCGCACCACCAATAAGCAGCGCTACAACCGAGGCCAAGTTGGCTACGAGGTCTTCCCACAGCCCCACGACGAACCCTAAAGTTGCCGCCAGCGATACTAGAAACTCTGCGGTGTTAACAGTACCGACTACTTTGCGTGGCTCAGTGCGCCCCAAGGAAAGCAGCGTGGAGGTAGTCACTGGACCCCATCCGCCACCACCGGAAGCATCAACGAAACCACCAACAATTCCTAAGCCTCCGAGGAAGCTTCTGCTGTGCGGGCGATCGGAATAGTCACGGCGGATTCGGCCTTTGCTAAATCGCCACACCAAGTTCATACCGATCAGCGCAAGGATCAACGATGTGATCGGTGCTGCTGCTTCGGTGGAAATATTGGATAGGAATGTGGCACCAGCAAATGCACCGATGGCGCCGGGGATACCGAGACGGACAACTACTTTCCAGTCCACGTTGCCAAATTTCCAGTGGCTTAAACCAGAAACTAAGGTGGTTCCAACCTCTGCGGTGTGCACAACTGCGGATGCCTGCGCAGGGCCTAAACCTGCGAGCATGATGAGGATGGTGGTTGATGTGACGCCGAACCCCATGCCGAGGCCGCCATCAACAAGCTGCGCTGCAATGCCAGCAATGGCGATAAAGATCAATGTCTGCATAGCTGATTTCCTTAGCGGTTTTAGATTTGTGCCAGCAGTGCGCTCAATGCAGCGTGGTAACGGGCTGCAACAAGTGGTGCGAGGTCAGTGGTTAGGGGTTCGGAATAGGTGAAGTTTGTGCCGGTGGCAGCTGCAATGTTGGCGGATTGATCAATAACCCGATCGAGCAGCAAGCCTTCAGTGACAAACAGCGGCAGGATGTGGACGGCCTTATGTTTGGAGGCCACCTCTATTACTCCCGCGCCGCCTGCCCCTGGCCCGCCGGTAGCGGGCACCACCTCAATCGAGTAGCCGGTGAGGAGGGAAATGGTGTGGGCGAGATCGATAACCGATTCGTTGGCGGATACGTGTGAACTGCCAACCGAATACAAAATCACGTGGGCACCTGCGGGAGCGTCCGCACGCAACCGCGCGGCCAGCACGCCAGCCACATCAGAACCAGTACCCAAATGCGGACCAACCAGAAGCTCCACACCGTACTTTTCTGAAGCATCTTTTACTGCCTCAGGAACGTCAATCTTTGCGTGATACGCATTGCTGAACAGCAAAGGAACCAACGCTGCCCTGGTTACGCCTTCCGCGCTGAGCTTCGCTACAACCTGATCAAGGGAAGGTTCGGCGAGCTCTAGATGCGCTTCCACGGCTGGTGTATCCAGCATTCGTCCGGCTTCAAGTGTCAGCGCAGTGATACCTGCGGCTGCGGACTTTTTGCGGGAGCCGTGGGAAAGCGTAATCAGGGGAATCATTAAGGTGTCCTAAAATTAGGGTCTAGATTGACCAGTTGTTGCGCAGGCGGTGGCCAACCAAACCGGCAGCGAGGGTGTCGCCGGAGGATTGATCGATAAGAAGGAAGGAGCCAATTGCGCCGCGAGCAGCGTAATCTTCTACTTCCAATTCACCTGCAACATCGATGCGCACGTGCGCGATGTCGTTGAGGCCATAGGTTTCTGGTGCTTCGTTGTCGTTGACGCCGTCGATGTCCAAGACACGCTCAATGGCTGCAACGCGTCCGCGGACCAGCTGGGTGCCGTAGCGAACCTTGACTGCTGCACCTGGTTTGATGGTGCGATCTGCAAGACCAACAACGGTGGCGTTGAAGGAGCGAACGGATTCTGGGCGATCTTCGCCTGCAATCAGTTCACCGCGGATCAGATCGATTTCATGAGCTAGACGCAGTACGACAGCGTCTCCGACAGCTGCGGTTTGCAAAGGACCATCAGCAGAATCAATGTGGGTGACCTCGGTGGTGCGTCCTTCTGGAAGGTACACGGTGTCACCGACAGACACAGATCCAGCGTTGATGGTTCCAGCGTAACCACGGTAGTCAGAGGCGTGCTCGCGGATCACGTATTGGATTGGGAAACGGAAGCCAAGATCATGTGCACGGCCATGGGAAACCTCAACGTTTTCTAGGATTTCCAGCACTGTTGGGCCGGTGTACCAATCCATGTTGGTGGAGGTTTCTGCAACGTTGTCGCCTTTAAGTGCAGAGATTGGGACAACGTGGGTGTCGTTGACATCTAAAGCGGTTGCCAGGCCGACGAATTCCTTCTCGATGCCGCGGAAGACTTCTTCGCTGTAATCAACAAGGTCAATCTTGTTGACTGCCAAGATCACGGTGCGCACACCAAGAAGTGCCGCAACAGACAGGTGGCGGCGGGTTTGCTCGACAACGCCGTGGCGGGCGTCGACAAGCAAAACTACAACCTGCGAGGTGGACACACCGGTGACGGTGTTGCGGGTGTACTGCACGTGACCTGGGGTATCAGCCAGGATGAAGGTGCGCTTATCGGTGGCGAAGTAGCGGTAGGCAACGTCGATGGTGATGCCCTGTTCGCGCTCGGCGCGCAGGCCATCGACAAGTAAGGAAAGGTCTAGGCCTTCGAAGCCACGGTCAGCGGAGGTGCGCTCGACCGAAGCTAGCTGATCAGCAAGAACTGACTTGGTGTCGTGCAGCAAACGGCCAACGAAGGTGGACTTTCCGTCATCGACAGAGCCTGCGGTGCACAGACGTAGGGTTTCGCGTGCTGCGATCTTTTCAGATGCTTTGTTTAAAGTTGGAGCAGTCATCAGAAGTAGCCTTCCTTCTTGCGGTCTTCCATGGCGGATTCGCTGAGGCGGTCATCGGCGCGGGTTGCGCCACGTTCGGTCAGGGTGGAGGTAGCGATCTCTTCGATCACATCGTCAATGGTGCGGGCTTCTGAAAGCACAGCTCCGGTGCAGGACATATCGCCGACGGTGCGGTAGCGGACAGTCTTGGTGACGATCTCTTCGCCCTTGCGTGGTCCACCCCATTCACCTGCGGTCAGCCACATGCCGTCGCGCTCGAAAACTTCACGCTCGTGGGAGAAGTAAATCGGTGGAAGCTCAATGCCGCGGGCACCGATGTACTCCCAAATATCTGCTTCAGTCCAGTTGGAGATTGGGAAAACGCGGATGTTTTCACCAGGCAGGTGTCCACCGTTGTACAAAGTCCACAGCTCAGGGCGCTGACGGCGAGGATCCCAGCCGCCGAAAGAGTCACGCACAGAGAACACGCGCTCCTTGGCACGAGCACGCTCTTCATCGCGGCGAGCGCCACCAAGCACAGCGTCATAGCCCTGCTCAGCGATGGTTTCTACCAAAGGCACGGTCTGCAGTGGGTTACGGGTGCCGTCTGGGCGTTCCTGCAGGTCACCGCGATCAATCCAGTCCTGGACTTTAGCAACGCGCAGGCGAGCACCGGTGCGCTCGACCAAGTTGTCGCGGAATTCCAACACCTCTGGGAAGTTGTGGCCGGTATCCACGTGCAGCAATTCAAATGGCACGGTGGCTGGTGCGAACGCGCGACGAGCCAGCTCGTAAACAACGACGGAGTCCTTACCGCCGGAAAATAGCAGGCCGACCTTATCAAACTGGCCTGCTACCTCACGGAGGATGTGGATAGATTCATTTTCAAGATCTTTAAGGTGTGGGGAGAGTTCTGATGTAACTGTGGTGGTCATGAGTGAAGTCCGCATTCTGTCTTGGCGTTTCCAGCCCAACGGCCGGCCCTAGGGTCTTGTCCTTCAGCAACAGGAAGGGTGCAAGTTTCGCATCCAATGGATGGATATCCCTGGTGGGTAAGGGGGTGGTCAATGAGGTTGTTGTCCGCAATGAACTCGTTGGTTTCCTCCAAAGACCAGGTGATAATTGGAGAAATCTTGAGCCTGCCGGTGGCATCCAAACTCAGCGCAGGCGCTTGGGCGCGGGTTGGGCCGTCAGCGCGGCGCAAGCCCGTAATCCAACCTGCATAGGGGCTTAACGACGCCGCCAGCGGCTCAACTTTGCGCATTCGGCAGCACGCCGTTGGGTTGCTGCGGTACAAGTTGAGACCATAGATGGAATCTTGCTCGGCGCGGGAGAGGATTGGGAGTGCGGTGACAAGCTTTTGGGAGTAGCGCGCATCTACCTGGCGGGCCACCTCTAAGGTTTCCTTGAAGTGGTAACCGGTATCCAAAAACAGAAAATCTGCTTCCGGAAGGTGCCGCGCAGCAAGCTCCGCCAACACGGTGTTTTCCATGCTCAAGGTCACCGCGATGGCACCCGGCGCGTGCTCGGCTGTCCATTCCAGGATCTCTTGCGCGGTGGCGTCATACAACGCCGCAGCATGCTTTTCGACGAGTTCCTCGTTACGTTGCGCAACCTCAGGTGACAACGGCTCCGTGGTGCGCGGGCCTTCTGGTGAGACCTCAGGATCTTTTACCGAACCAGTATTTTTCAGGGCGTTAACTAGTTGAAAGCTCATTGTTGTGACTCACCTCTTTTGTGTTTCTCTAGTGATTCTTTAAGTGCTTGCGAAGTGGATTTCGCCGGTGCTGGCCTGTGCACCGGATCGTCTTGGCCGTGGTATTTCACTTCAAAAACTCGGGTGCAATCCGCACACAACCATGCAAATTCTGTCTGCTCATCGGGGAAAAGAACTTCTCCCGCACAGTATGGGCAGTACAAAGGGTGGTTGCGGTTAGGATTGGGGGCTCTTCTCAGACTCAAACCAAGTCTTCCTCTGCTGCCCTTTGCACCCATTCGCGGAACTGTTCACCTTCATGGCGCTGCTCCTTGAAGTGGGTAACCACGCGAGTGACGTACTCTCCTACTTCATCAGCGATCACCTTGTGGCCTTTAAGCTTGCGACCAAAGTTAGGGTCCAAGTTCATGGAGCCGCCCAGGTGTACCTGGAAACCTTCCACGCGGTTGCCATCAGCATCGGTCACGGTTTGGCCCTTGAATCCGATATCGGACACCTGGGTGCGTGCGCAGGAGTTTGGGCAACCGTTCAAAGCAATCTTGATGGGGACATCCAAGTCGCCGATTCGCTCTTCCAGTTCGTCGACAAGCTCAATTGCCCGTGACTTGGTGGTGGCGTGGGCGAGCTTGCAAAATTCCAGGCCGGTGCAAGAAATGATGCCGCGGCGGAATTCAGAAGGTGAAGAATACAGTCCGATTTCATCCAGGTCACGTGCAACGGTGGTGAGGTTTTCCCGCTCAATATCCAGGAAAAGCAGTTCCTTTTCCGCAGTGGTACGAATCCGGGTGATGCCGTGCTTTTCAGCGACATCAGCGATCTGGATCAGCTGTTCACCAGTGGTGTGTCCAACGGTTGGCTTAACACCCAGGTAGAACTTGCCGTCCTTTTGAGGGTGAATACCAATGTGATCACGGTAGCCAGGGTTGGTGGTGATCTCTGGACCATCGATGAGCTTGCGCTCAAGGTACTCGGTTTCAAGCACCTCTCGGAACTTCTCAATGCCCCACTGTGCAACAAGGAACTTCAAACGAGCACGGTTGCGCAGACGACGGAAACCGTAATCACGGAAGATACCGGCAACACCGGCCCATACTTCTGGAACCTCATCAAGAGGAATCCACGCACCAAGAGGCTGCGCAAGCATTGGGTTGGTTGAAAGTCCACCGCCCACAAAGCACTCAAAACCTACACCGTGTTCTGGGTGTACGGAAGGGACGAAAGAAATGTCCTGGATTTCGTGCGTGACATCCTGGCGCTGGTTACCAGTAATGGCGGTTTTAAACTTACGAGGCAGGTTATGGAACTCTTCCTTGTCCAGGTAGCGCTCACGAATCGCATCAATAGCCGGGGTGGCATCAATGAGCTCTTCAGCGGCAACACCAGCAACTGGGGAGCCCAAAATAACACGAGGAACGTCACCGCAACCAAGCATGGTGCTAAGTCCCACTGACTCTAATTTCTCCCAGATCGCAGGAACATCTTCGATGCGAATCCAGTGCAGCTGAATATTCTGACGATCCGTAAAGTCCGCAGTAGAACGAGCATAATCACGAGAAATCTCGCCCACAGCACGCAGGCGTTCCGGTGAAGCTAATCCTCCATCGAAGCGCACGCGCATCATGAAGTACTCATCCTGCAGCTCACTATCAGGAACCTGACCGGTTAATTCACCACCCAGGTCCTGCTTGCGCTGGGTATAAATACCCAACCACTTAAAGCGTGGGGCAATATCGTCCGGAGCGATAGAAGAAAAACCCTGCTTGGAGTAAATATCAATAACCCGCTGCTTTACAGCAAATGCGGGTTCATCTTGCTTAACTTCCTCTGCATGGTTCAGCGGCGCAGTGCCGTCGATTTTCCATTGGCCTTCGGGCTTAGGCTTTCTGGCTGGACGCGCTGGCCGAGCACTTCCGGTTGTTGTTGTCATGGGGAGTTAGTCCTTAAAAAGCTTGTGAGGTACATGTCACTCGATTTGATCTATCCGCAAACTTAGACGTACCGATCTGTCTAGACCAACCATTAGATTCATACCCCAATTTGGAATAGTGAAGTTTTGACTGGGATAAATGGCTTGAACTGGGGTTATTAGGATTGGTTCACCATGAATATAATAGACCGACCTGTCTAGAATTTTGTGGTGATTTGAATTTAATTACAGAAAAATCTTCGCAATGTCGTATTTCGCTGCTAGGTTTACAGACCAAGCGGTCTAGGAAAGTGAAACAGCCTGGACTTTAAGAACAGTAAAAAGACCCTTGCCTCCTTTTAATAAAGAGGCTTGAGGCTTACCGAAAGGCAACTTCCAAACAATGACAACTCCCCTGCGCGTAGCCGTCATCGGAGCTGGCCCAGCTGGCATTTACGCATCCGACCTTCTCATCCGCAATGAAGAGCGCGAAGTGTTCGTTGACCTTTTCGAGCAAATGCCCGCACCTTTCGGACTCATCCGCTACGGTGTTGCACCAGACCACCCACGCATCAAGGGAATCGTTAAATCCCTCCACAACGTTCTAGACAAGCCACGCCTGCGCCTTCTAGGCAACATCACCATCGGCCGCGACATCACCGTTGAAGAACTCCGCGACTACTACGACGCCATCGTCTTCTCCACCGGCGCCGTTGCAGACCGCGACCTTAATATCCCAGGCATCGACGCAGAAGGCTCCTTCGGTGCCGGCGAATTCGTTGGCTTCTACGACGGCAACCCACGCTTCGAGCGCTCCTGGGACCTATCTGCAAAGTCCGTAGCCGTCATCGGTGTCGGAAACGTTGGCCTCGACGTAGCCCGCATCCTGGCCAAGACCGGCGACGAACTCAAAGTCACCGAAATCTCCGACAACGTCTACGAGTCCCTCAAAGAAAACAAAGCCACCGAAGTGCACGTTTTCGGACGCCGTGGCCCAGCACAAGTTAAGTTCACCCCACAAGAACTCAAAGAACTCGACCACTCCCCAACCATCAACGTGGTTGTTGACCCAGAAGACATCGACTACGACGCGGCCTCCGAAGAAGCCCGCCGCGCATCCAAGTCCCAAGACCTGGTCTGCCAGATCCTGGAACAGTACGCCATCCGCGAGCCAAAGGATGCTCCACACACCCTGCAGATCCACCTCTTTGAAAACCCAGTCGAGGTTCTTCAAAAAGACGGCAAGGTTGTTGGACTTCGCACCGAACGCACCGCACTCGACGGCAACGGTGGCGTAAACGGAACCGGCGAATTCAAGGATTGGCCAGTTCAGGCTGTCTACCGCGCAGTCGGCTACAAGTCTGACCCAATCGACGGCGTGCCTTTCGACGACCAAAACCACGTTATCCCGAACGATGGCGGACACGTTCTTACCGCTCCAGGTGCAGAACCAGTCCCAGGACTCTACGCCACCGGCTGGATCAAGCGCGGACCAATCGGCCTGATCGGCAACACCAAGTCCGATGCCAAGGAAACCACCGACATCTTGATCAAGGATGCCATCGCCGGCGCACTGGAAGCTCCAAAACACCAAGGTGAAGAAGCCATCATCGAACTTCTTGATTCCCGCAACATCCCATTCACCACCTGGGAAGGCTGGTACAAGCTTGATGCCGCAGAGCGCGCACTCGGTGAAGCCGAAGGCCGCGAGCGCAAGAAGATTGTTGATTGGGAAGAAATGGTCCGCCAGGCCCGCGAAGCTCCAGCAATTGTCTAAAGCATTCTAGCTTTTGGATGAGTCCCCGCCTCGACTTAATCGAGGCGGGGATTTCTGCTTTCTGTGCTGCGGGTTTCTATCCTACGTGGCCGATTTACTACATACACCAACGCAGCAAGCGCAAGACCAGCAAAAATAAACCCAATTGCTGATAGGGCACTGGAGTGCATGATGCCGATATACATTCCGGTGAGAACTCCCATTAAGAAGACAATGAGAGCTTTAACAAAGGCCTTTCTTTGAATCTCTTCTTTCATGGCAACCACCCTGTTCGTTATATCTCTATCTCCAAAGTTACCGTCGCCTCACCCAAATTCAAGCAATTAACTTAAGTTTTCACATTTTAAGCCAGACACCTTGTGGTGCCCGGCTTGAGGTCAGCCACCAATATTGAACATCCAGTGGGTACCAAAACGATCTTCCAACGCACCGTAGATTGCACCCCACGGAACAGCTTCCAAAGGCATGGTCACTTTTCCGCCCTCAGACAGCTTGTCCCAGTAGCCACGAATTTCTTCCTCTAGCTCAACGCCACCAGTCAGCGACAACGGCGTATCCTCGCCTTTCATCCGCTGCATCATGTGTGGGATATCGCTTGCGAACAGGAGCTTCTTTCCATCCACGAGCAATTCAGCGTGCATGATCTTATCGGCATCATCACCGATTTCTCCCTCAGAATGCATGGCAGAAAACGGCATCATCTGAAGCTCACCACCAAAAACTGTTTGGTAGAACTCCATTGCTTCTTTGGCATTTCCATTGAACTGTCGGTATGGGGTGAGATCGGCTTTCATCGGATTCCTACCTTCCAAACGGGAGCAATATTTGTGACCCACACTACTCCAGGATGCCTGTGGCAAGTGGAAATACTGAAAAGAGTTGGTTCAAGTTTTAATTCATAACGTGATTAGAGATGCTTGGTCGCCAGGTGAAATAGGCCCTAACCGTCGACTTAATCATTAGATCGTCGGCTGGGTTTTAGCGATCTGTTTGGTGCAGTTTCCAAAACCGTCATATCCGACCAAACCCATAGGCGGTCTAAAGATCCTTGGTCGCTAGATCAAATTTGCAGGCATATATCCCGGCGTACGCGACCAAAACCTGCTTCGGGGTAAGCGTTTTTGGTCGCTAGGTGAAGTGAGCCCCAGTATGAGGAAAAAGGTCCAGAAAAGTGCCGCCACTTGAATCGCTTCTAACACCCTTTTAGACCTTCCAGGGATACAAATAATAAGTGCACAAAACAGACAACCCGTAGCTTTGGGCTACGGGTTGTCTGCTATATATACGAACTTTTAAGCGTCGATGGTTTCTAGTTGAGAAGTCAGGTGCTTACGACGACCACGGATAGCGGTCACGATGCTGATCGCGATGAAGATGGCAAGTACTCCGTACAAAGACCAGGTGATTGGGCTGGAGATAAGGATGGAGAAATCACCAACCGAGGACAGCAGTGCGTCGCGGAGGGACGTCTCGGCCAAAGGTCCAAGAACCATACCGATCATTAATGGTGCCAGTGGGTAACCATAACGGCGCATGATCAACGCCACGACACCAATACCGAGCAGCATGAGAAGGTCAAACACCGCACCAGAGGTGGCGTAGATGCCCAATCCACAGAACAAAGCAATACCGGAGTAGAGGTAATGGTTTGGGATGAGCAGGAGCTTTGCCCACAGCTGGGCGAAAGGAAGGTTGATAAACAGCAGCACGATCATTGCGATGAAGAAGCTGGCAAGCAGTGCCCAAACAAGTTCAGGGTTGCGATCGAAAAGCAGTGGTCCTGGCTGGATTCCGTACTGACGGAATGCCGCCAACATGATGGCTGCGGTTGCTGATACTGGCAACCCTAAGGCAAGAAGCGCACCCATCGCCATACCCGTTGTTGCGTTACCTGCAGCTTCTGGAGCTGCTAGTCCGCGGATCGCGCCCTTGTCACCGAACTGTGGATTTTTGCGCCTTTTATCCAACGCACGTTCTGTGGAGAACGCTAGGAAGGTGGGAACTTCAGAGCCACCAACAGGGATCACGCCAAAAGGCAGGCCAATGATAGTTCCGCGTGCCCACGCTGGTGCTGCTTCTTTAAACTCAGTGCCACTTAGCCATGGGCGACCTGCGGAACGAGTTTCCAGATTTGTCTTGTCACGACGGGAACGGGCTGCCACGTAGAAGACTTCTCCCAGTGCCAAAATCGCGACGGTGACAGTAACGAGGGAGATGCCGTCGAAAAGCTGTGGTGCCCCGAGCGTGAAACGCTCGATGCCGGTAACCGAATCGATGCCGATGGTTGCAATGCCGAGGCCGAAGATAAGGGACGCAAGTCCCTTAAACACCGAGTCGGAGACCACCGATGAGGTGGCGACGAACGCGAAAAGTGCCAGCGCAAAGTACTCGGCGGGGCCGAATACGGTGGACAGTTCCGCCAGGGTTGGTGCGAGGAAAACAACAATGAATGAGGAGACGATACCGCCGATGAACGCGCCGATAGCAGCGGTGGCGAGCGCTTGCGGTGCACGTCCATTAAGCGCCATGCGGTGGCCTTCGAACGTCGAGGCGATCGCCGATGCCTGGCCCGGAGTGTTCATCAAAATGGCCATGGTGGAGTCGCCAAAAAGACCACCGAAATACACGCCGGAGAACATGATAAACGCCGCGGTTGGATCAAGTGCGAACGTCATAGGCAGCAGCAATGCCACCGCCATTGAAGAACCCAGACCAGGCATAACGCCCACTGCGGTTCCGAGCAAACAGCCAACAATAACCCAGAGAAGGTTCATTGGCGATAATGCGCCGGCGAAACCTTCCATTAATAGGGACAAAACATCCATTAGAAGCCACCACCCAAAAGTCCGGAAGGAAGATTAAGTCCAAGTCCAACGTCGAATCCGAGGTAGACGATCGAACTCATCATGAAAGCAACCAGCACATCAAAAGCTGGGCGCTTGGAACCAAAAGCCCTCGTCATTGTCCAAAACAGCAATGTTCCAGCCAAAATCCAGCCAAGATATGGAAGCAGCACCGCGAACGCTAGGAAGCCACCGATGGCCCATGCGAGTGAGACGTAATCGGAATGGAATTTCCAACTGCGCCCCGAATGATTTTCAGGGTGCATGGGATATTTGATGGTCTGGATGGTCAAAGCCACCGCGACCAAGAGTCCCGCGATGCCAAGAATTGTTGGGAAGAATCGAGGTCCTGGGAACGATGCACTACCGACATCCATCTTGAGGACACCGATTAGTAGGTACAGGCTAAAAGCTGTGAGGATCACCGGCATGATGAGACCAGATCGGCCCTCCCACCTGGTGCCTTCACCTACTGGGCGTGGGCCAGGTAGTTGATGAGATTCCGGGATATCAATGTAAGATTCGCCGGATTGTTCCGTGACGTTCACTAGCCCATCTCCTTAAATAGCTGGTCAATGCGGTCAATTTCTTCTTCCACGAACTGATCTAGTTCTTCACCTTCAAGTGGCGCGCTCATCCAGTAGTTGCGCTCAACTGCGGATTTCCACTCAGCTGTCTCGACAGATTCAGCAACGATTGCTCGAAGTTCCGCGATCTGCTCATCGCTTAAACCAGGAGGGGCAAACATGGCTCGCCAGTTGGTCAAAGTCACGTCATAGCCTTGTTCCACCAGCGTTGGAATATCAGAGCCGGGGAGACGTTCTTGTGCAGCAATGCCCAAAACCTTGAGTCGACCGGCTTCTACCTGCGGATACATATCAGCAAAGCCACCGGTTGAGGCTTTTGCCGTTCCGTTGAGCAACGCCTGGATTGCCTCGCCACCACCATCAGAAGGAATAAATGTGGTCTGTTTTGGATCGATGCCTGCAGAAAGAGCAATCTCTGTCATGACCAACTGGTCAAAGGATCCACCACCGGTCCAAGACACTCCCGCTGGATCTGCTTTCCAACCTTCAATGAGCTCTTCAAGAGTGTTGTACGGAGAATTCGCTGGCACTGTGATGATGTCAAACTCTTCCACCACACGAGCAATCGGAGTGACATCCTGGATTTGCGCAGGAGTGCCGAACTGAATTTGGGCTGCAATATGTCCGGTTCCACCCACCATCAACGTGTTTGGCGCGGTCATGGTGGACAGTTTGCCCAAAGCGATGGTTCCACCAGCTCCAGGGATGTTGACCACCTGAATATTGTTCACGATCTTATTCACGCGCATGGCCTGCTGCTGCTCACGCTGGAAGGTATCCCAGCCACCACCTGCCGCTGCAGGAGCAACCAACGTCATGTTGGATCGAATGTCTTCACCACCCGATGCGGACTGGATGGAGAAAAACGCAGCGATTGCAGTAATAACAACTGCTGCGATGCCTACAACAATTTGTTTAACTCTAGATTGCGCAGAGCTTCCGGGCTCTGCTCCTACTTCGGCCATGTTGGGGGAATCCCTCTCGGTCGGAATACTGTTCGGATTATTGAAGTTCGGACTTTTGATCCGGCTTTTGGACAACAAACTTGTGACACTTAGGTGACTCACATCACCAGATCACTGTGGTGTGGAATACACTAAATGGCTTGCTGTGAATCCGAAAAGTGATTGCCAGGACTTTTTGAAATTCACCCCCGATCAGAGTGTTTAAACTCATTGACCTCGATATATGATTATTTACCTCACTTTAAATCATTTAGATCATGCCGGATTGTGCGGGATTGTGACCTACTCTAGCTAGGGGTGTGAGCTAGGACTCCCTCGTTACATCAACCATGTACTCAGCAATTCCTTCGGGATCTTCAAAAAAGTCACGTAACGCCCGAAAACCAGTTGTCGCTTCAAGCTCAAATCCTCGGTGCAGTTCGCCGGAGGTGTTGAACTCCCAAATTTCCGCCCCCGGAATGGCCATCAATACCGGTGAATGCGTCACGATGATAATCTGCGAACCGTTCTGAGCCAACAAACTCAACTCTGCCAAAATGGCCATCTGTCGGATAAACGACAGCCCCGCCTCCGGCTCATCCATCAAATACAATCCCTTACCCACAAAGGCATGTTGCACAATGTGCATCACGGATTCCCCATGTGACATGTGGTGTAGATTCACCCAACCTGGCGCTTCATTGCCCTGCCTACCGGCAACGTTGTAATAAGTTTCTGCACGCAAGAAGTAACCCTTCATGGGTTCTTTACCTGTGTGAGCTTTCGCCACAGTTTGCAGTGGGTTTTCATAAGGATTGAATTTTCCGGTATACGCCCCACCTGTTGCTTGGAAACCCGCATTCACAGCAATTGCTTCCAACAACGTTGATTTACCCACACCGTTTTCCCCGGTTATCACAGTAATCGGAGCCCGGAAATCCAGTACCCGTTTCTCCCTCAACACCTGGAATGCAGGAACATCCTGCGTCCATGAAGCAGCAACTCCCCCGTACTCAAGCGCTGCAATATCAGTGATAAACGGCAACATTGTCTAATCCTCCACATCAATTAAAAACGCTGCCGTTCCATGCGGGTCTGCAACAAATTCCCGAGCCGCACGCACAGCTTCTGCCTCATCAAAATCCACCCGAGCAATACCAAAAGATGTAATTTCTACAATGTCTGCACCAGGTATTGCCAACAAGACCGGCGAGTGCGTAGCCATAATTATCTGCGCGCCTTTTTCAGCCAAATTGGCTAGCTTTCCTAACAGTTCCAATTGCCGAAGCATGGAAAGCCCCGCTTCAGGCTCATCCAAAATGAATAAACCTTGATTATGAAACCGCCGCTCAATCACTGCAAAAACAGATTCACCGTGGCTCATCTTGTGAAGATCACCCATCTCGGGATCATTAATTTCTTCATAATAGGACGCAACGTTGTACATCGTTTCACCCCGAAAAAAGAACGCATCTCGAGGATTTTTTCTCCGCACCAATGCCAAAGATTGATGTAACGAGGACACAATGTCGCCTCCCCGATCAAAGAAAGCATTACGAGAACCACCAGCCGCATTAAGACGCATCCCCACCGCCAGCGCTTCAACCAACGTGGATTTCCCCACCCCGTTTTCCCCAGTTATTAACGTGACCGGAACCCGAAATTCCAAAGGCTGTTGAGCCAAATATTCCACGATGGCCAAGCCTGACAGGTACCCCGGCAAGACTTCCGGAGGGTCAATCAGCGATGCCTTAGTCAAGAACATAGTGCCCACCATAGACAAAATCACCTAACCTAAAGTCCATGCACGCCTCGTCGCCGAGTCCCCAGCAGGATCCCGAGCAGGATCCCCAACCTCACCCCCAGCGCACCCGTGTTCTCAGTGGCCTAATTTTCGCTCAAATCATGGTCGGTGCATCCAATGGCGTGACGCTGTCGATGGGAAGTTTGCTGGCAGCTCACCTAGCGGGTGCTTCGTGGGGCGGGTCCGCTGCCACATTGACCACGATCGGCGCAGCTATCTTCTCAATTCCCCTTGCCCGCATGGTCTCCAGATACGATCGCCGAACGTCACTCAGCACAGGCATGTTACTCGGTTGCGTGGGCGCATTTTTAGCCATCATCGGCGCACAATTCGGCCTGTTTCCAGTGGTACTTTTGGCATTTTTGTTCCTCGGATCCATGTCTGCGGTCAACCTTCAAGCACGTTTCGCCGCAACCGACGTGGCTAGCGAAGAAACCCGCGGCCGCGACCTCTCGATCGTTGTGTGGTCCACCACCATCGGTGCAATCGCCGGACCAAATTTATTTGAACCCAGCGCCCGATTCAGCGAAACCCTGGGCCTCGAACAACATGCCGGCGCATACCTGCTGTGTCTATTTGGCCAGCTCATCGCCATCACAGTCTGGCGATTCACCCTCCCCAAAGGCCTCAAACCCGAAGCCACCCCAAATGCACCAACAGAAAAGAAGCGCCTCACCCCGAAAGCCCTCCAAGCCATCACATCGGTTGCAACCGCGCACTTTTCCATGGTCGGGCTCATGTCCATGGCCGCCATCCACATGCAAGGCCACGGCGCCAGCCTCACCATCATCGGCTTCACCATCAGCTTGCACGTCGCAGGAATGTACGCCCTCTCACCCGTTTTCGGCCTGCTCACTGACAAACTCGGCCGCAATTTCACCATCTTTTCCGGCTTCACCATGCTCGCCGCCTCCGCCGCATTGCTTCTTATCTGGCCCGAACCGCAGTGGGCCATGATCACATCCATGATCCTGCTTGGACTGGGCTGGAACTCCGCCCTCGTCGGTTCTTCGACATTGCTTGTCGACGCCACCCCCATCCACCACCGCACCTACGCCCAGGGGCGCAGCGACCTAACGATGAACCTTGCTGGAGCTTCAGGCGGGTTGATCGCCGGACCTTTGATTGCCATGGGCGGAATGCCCCTGTTGGCAGGTGTCGTAGTTGCAGTTGTGGTACTTCAAACAGTGCTTAGTTTGCGATCTGTGCAACCCGCAAACAACATCAATTAAGTACGCTGGCCAGGCATGAGACGTCACCCTCTGACAATCACTACACCAACAGCAGGAGATAGTGAACTTGCACAGTTATTGCTGGAAAATCTTCCACTCAACCGCAAAGTGTATGCCGCCTGTCTTGCAGTAAGTGGTCCGGGTGGTACCCGTATCGCTACCGTTGGGTGCAACCTTCACGACACGTTTCATATCGGTTCAGTAAGCAAAGCTCTCAATGGCTTGATCTATACCGACTTGGTCCAGGAGGGACTGATCTCACCGGACGATCGACTTGAAGATTTCCTCCCGTTGAGTGGCACAGCTGCAGGTTCGGTAACACTGGAATCATGCCTGACACATACCTCAGGGCTGCCTCCAACAGGTGGAGGATTCCGCTCTACATTACGAGCACTTTCCTCCGTGTTCACCGGCGGAGATCCACAGCCCGAGGATATCGATGATCTAATAGGTCAACTACGCCGTTCAGAACTAGAAAATACAGGTCACTTTAGTTATTCCAACCTCGCTGCCTCCGCATTAGGCCACGTGTTGGCTATAGCTGACGGCACTAACTATCCCGACTTGGTCCACAATCGACTAGCTCAACCGTTGAGTTGTTCACGACTACGGGCGCAAAAGCCGAAGGAACAAAATCTCCCACATGACCTCGACGCACTCACGGTCTGGAACACCCGACAAAAACCTTGGACTGGGCAAGGTTACGCACCCGCTGGCGTTATCAGGGGAAGCGCACAAGACTTCGCGACGATCCTCACAACACTTCTTAATGAGAACAATATCTACGACGACGCGTTTCGGATTCGCTACACCGATGAAACCAATTCCGTCGCCGCTGGCTGGATCATTGACCACGACAATGGTCGACCCATAGCTTGGCACAATGGTTTCGCATCCGGATTCGGTGCACACATGGTATTGGATCGGCAACGTCGCCACGGAGCGTTCATCTCTGTAATGACCCCGTGGCCTGACCCCGACATCGAAACAATCGCAATGAAGATATTGGATGTTGCACCATAAGATTATTCGCTTAGCTTAAGAATTCACGCACTACAGCGTCGTAGCCCCGGACAGTCAGTTCAAGATCTTCCAGGTAGAGAGCTTCATCGTGGGAGTGGAGTTGCCCCATTGCTTCCGCCAAGGTTCGTTCACGTGCATGAACTGCAAAACCATAACCAACACCGCCTAGTCGACGGCCAAAGCGCAGGTCAGAACCACCAGAGGAAATAATTGGGACCACAGGTGCATCGGGGAAGAAATCACCGAGAACTTTTTCCAAGGTCTTATACAACGTGGAGTCAGTTGGGCTCACCGTTGCTTCCTCAGAGATGAGGTGTTCAATTTCTACTTCATCGGCGAGATCGCCCAAAGCAGCACGCAAAGTGTCATCTACATAGTCGTTGGTTTGGCCTGGAAGAGTGCGGATATCTAATTCCAGGTATGCGTGCGATGGCAATACATTGATGGCTTGACCTGCACGAACCACCGTTTGGGCGATCGTGAGGTGCGATACCGCGTGGGCGAACCTAGCTAAGTCGCCGAACTCGGCGTAGGCCTCGGGGGAGGTGCCGTCGAAAAGCGCTTTCTCGGTTTCTGGGTCGAAGCGGTGAGCTTGGACGAAGCCTTGCCAGATATCGTCTTTGGCCACCTTTAAATCAGCAGCCGCAATGCGGCGGGCGACTTCACCGATTTTGACAATGGCGCTATCGCGGTCAAAGGGAATGGAACCATGGCCAGCATCGCCATTGACGTGGATACGGCGCTGAGCTGCACCTTTTTCACCAACATTGATCACTACGGCGTCGCTGCCATCACGGACTGGAAGGTGCGATCCGCCGGATTCGGAGAGGCAGTTTTTCCAGCTGAAGAGGTTTTGGTGTTCTTCGGAAAGCCACTTCGCACCAAGCCCGCCGCGCGCCTCCTCATCGGCCACGCCAACAAATGTCAGCGTGCCACGCAGGCCACCTTCGCGGGCTACTTGGCGGGTGACGGCCGCTTGGGTTGCGGTAATAAAGAGCATATCGACGGACCCTCTACCCCAAATCTGTCCATCTGAAATCTCCGCACCAAATGGATCTTTAGTCCATTTAGGCAGATCAACAGGCACAACATCGGTATGTCCAAGCAGTGTTAAAGGTTCTGCATCTGGATCACTTCCTGGAACTGTCACGATAATTGAGGTCCGGCCTGGACGCGGTTCCAGCTTGGTGATTTTAACGTTGGGGGTTCCTTCAAAGAAACGTTCCAGGCTTTCCGCGTTTCTAATTTCCTGACCTGAATCTGGGGTCAGATCATTCACGCAGGCGTTGCGGATAAGTTCCTGAAGGAGGGTGAGGGTTTCGTCGTAAAGCGTCATCTTTTTTCTTTCTAGTTTCGCGTTCATCGCCACTGTATCGAAGTTCCGGCTAACCGACGCCGGGTTCTGTCCGTTTTCCCTGGAGTTTTAGACCGTATCGTTCAATGCGTATAGACTATGCAGTCTAGTAATGTTTCTTCGAACACGCTAACCATGCACCAGCCCACATGACCTTCCAGCGTTCCCGATTCGAAGGCACCGCCCACCCAACACAACGTCACAGTATGAAACAAACCAGCTCACGATATGGAATTTCACCAAATGCGAACTACCCTAAATACCAAAGACAGACAGTGACAGCCCCTTCGAGAATGCAGCAAGAGACGACACCTCCCATGGACGGCACTTCGCCACAAAACAAAAATTCCACCACTCCCCCAGCGCCAGGAAACGCCATTCCTGCACCTGGAGGCGCTATTCCTGCACCCAAACCAACTGAGCAGGAGGCTGTGATTCCTCCAGTGACGGCAAATCCCCCAGCGCCGGGTAACGCCATTCCTGCACCCGGTGGGTCGGTCCCTGCGCCGGGTAGTTCTGTTCCCGCGCCGGGAGGTTCCGTTCCTGTGCCGGGAGCTTCAACACCGTCGATTCCTACAGCTCCGGGTGGTGCCGTTCCGGTTCCTGGTGGAGTAGTTCCTGCAGCTTCTGCCGTTTCAGCACCAGGTGCGCCTGGTTCAGCTGTTCCTACTCCTGGTGCTCCCGGTAGTGCAATTCCTACGCCAGGCAGCGCAGTCCCAGCTCCTGGCACTAGTGCTCCAGGTGCAAGTGTCCCTAGTGTCAGCGCACCAGGTGCGAGCATTCCAAGTATTCCTGTTCCCGGTTCAGCAACCCCACCCGCTCCAGGCATTTCTGCACCGGGAAGTACTCTTCCAACTCCCGGATCAACGCCACCTGCACCCGGAATTCCAGCACCTGGTATTCCTGCTCCAGGGATCCCCACTCCAGGTTCTGCACTTCCTGTGCCGGGAGCACCGGGAGCACCCGGAGCGCCATCAGCCCCAGGCGCGCCTGGCATCCCAGCACCAGGACTACCGACACCAGGAGTTCCATCAGCCCCAGGCGCGCCTGGCATCCCAGCACCAGGACTACCGACACCAGGAGTTCCATCAGCCCCAGGTGCACCAACCCAAACCGCTGCGCCCGCAAAGCCGGTTTTCCAAGATGCAGAAAAACGTCCTCGCACTGATGAGGCTGGAAATGCGAAGAAGGAACTACCGCTGCGAGTGAGGTTGGCCCAGCCGATTACTCGCAAGCAGTGGGCAATGACCCTTGGTGTGGTGGCATTAGGTGTGATTGTTGTTGCGGCGATCGCAGTGGCATTAACCAAGTGGGCGTTTACTACTGAATGGCTGCAAGAGTTTGTTCAGAAGTATCCAGGCAAGTATGACCTCCCCGAGGGGGCACCGGTTGGTATTCCCGCATGGTTGAGTTGGCAGCATTTCTTCAACATGTTCTTTATGGTGTTGATCATTAAGACGGGCATCGAGATCAACAGAACCCGCAGGCCAAAGGGTTATTGGACACCTAAGAAGGGTGGCAAGAAGATCTCGTTGACGTTGTGGATTCACCTTGTTTTGGATTTGTTGTGGATCATCAACGGTGCGATCTTCATTATTTTGCTGTTTGCTACGGGGCAGTGGATGCGCATTGTTCCAACCAGTTGGGATGTTTTCCCGAACGCCCTTAGCGCTGGGTTGCAGTATGTTTCTTTGGATTGGCCCACTGAGAACGGTTGGGCAAATTACAACAGCTTGCAGGAGCTGACGTATTTCTTCACTGTGTTTATTGCAGCACCGTTGTCGATTGTGTCTGGTTTCCGGATGTCCAGCTACTGGCCCAAGAACAACGCAGCGATGAACAAGTTGATCCCCATTGGTTTTGCGCGCGCGTTGCATATGCCAGTGATGGTGTACTACATCGTGTTTATCTGCATTCACGTGTTCTTGGTTTTCGCGACTGGCGCTCTACGCAATTTCAACCACATGTATGCAGGTCAGGATACTGTCAACTGGGTTGGCTTTGGTTGGTTTGCGGCTTCACTGTTGGTCATCATCGCCGGACTCGTGGCGTTGCGCCCAACGATCATTGCTCCGGTGGCAAAGATTTTCGGCCAGGTCACGGCCCGTTAAACGAGATCCCCTAAGGCTCTTCAGATGTAATTCTGAAGGGCCTTTTTAGCCAGGATTGAATGCACGAACTCCACACTTCGAGCTAGAGAACTCGCCGCCATCACATGCACCAAGCAAGTGAAAGAATATGCAAAAATTCGTTCGATTCCTGCGGTATGACCACATGTTTGTGGTGGATTTTTGCGTCAAAGTGAGGGAATGGTGCAAAAATTCGTTCGATTTAGGGCTTCACTCATGCTAGGTGGTCTGATCCTTGATCAGCTAACTTCCAGGTTTCACATCTGTCCCACTAGCCTCAAAATGAACACCCTCTAGAAGCGCTTTTAAGAGCCTAAACAGCCCTCGCCCACACTCTGGTCCATCTGGGAAATCTCGACGCCTTAAATCCCCAATTCTCGAACCTTTGAATATTCAGCTACTTCTGTCACGAAGGTTTCGTCATGGCAGGTCAGGATCAGCGCTCCCCCATTACCTAAGAAATCAGCAAAGCGCTGGTGGATGGCGTTTCGGCCACCGATATCAAGGCCAACGTCGGGTTCATCGGCAAGCAACACCTCCGGGTTACTCCCCAGAGCTGCATCGCATTGGGCAAGGCGGAGTTCACGTTGCGATAAATCCAGCGGGTGTTCTTCACTTTCACTTCCCGGTACCCACTGCGCCACGGTTGCATCAATCACCTGGTCGGCCGCATTTTGCAACATCAATTCGGTGCCGGGTTCATTGGCTAGGCTTCGCAGAAGTGTGGATTTTCCAGAGCCGTTGGGGCCTTTCAGCCACAGCACTTGACCTGTACAGACAGTGATATCCAAGGGACCGATTTGAAATTGTGGTTGGGGTTCGTTGAATTGCCACCAGCGTCGGCGCTGTTGTCCGCGGGTTCCTGTGATTGCTGAAAACGTTCGCGAAGTGCCGGAAAATTCCACGCGCCCCGGCAAGGATAGCTCCTCCAAATCCCCTAAATACACAGTCGGCGCATCCAGCCATGGTTTGTGCGCAGCAACAATGACATCGCCCTCATATGATTCCAACATTGTGATGAGTTGGGCTCGCGAGGAGGTATCAAGACCGGAGAAGGGGTCGTCGAGAAGCATCGTTGGAGCCTCTAAAATGGCGACGGTGCCGATCGCCAGCCGCCGTGTTTGCCCGCCGGATAGTTGCGTGGGCGCGCGGTCGAGCAGGCGTTCCAGGCCGAGCCCGATTTTTCGGACCCGTTCCCACATCTGCGCAGGTGCGATGCCGCGTTGTTCCAGCCCGAAAGCCAGTTCTTCGGCGACGGTCGCGCGAAGGTAGGTGATGTGCGCGCGTGGATCGGCAGTCAGCATCACTGCGCCGGGCGTTTCCCGATAGCGTTTTTCCAGTTCGCGCGTGAGCCCGGAGCCGGATGGGCCGACGATTTGCGTTAGAGCCACCAGGCCACCCCAATCGCTAAAAGGGGCAGCAACCAGCGACAATGCTTTTCGACGCGCCCCTCCACCACCTCAACCAACACCGTCCGCGGCCCCGGCTTGTCCAGCCCTGCAACCTCCAAAGGAATCGCACGTGCGGCACCGGCACTAAGTAAATGTGTGATCAGTGGCAAACCCACATACTTTACCGCGCGCACGGGACCTTTGATGCTGCGCCCGCGCAAAGCGTTGGCATCGCGGACCATCGCCAAGGTCTGTTTGCCCTGCGGAATCATCTGCAATGCAGAGCCGACGATATAGGCAAGCTTGGGCCAGCGATACAGGGATTTCACCAGCTCAGGAATAGTAATCGCTGTTGCCGCAAGGAGGAAAATGGACATCAATGCACTAAAACGAGCCGTCAAGGTAAGAGCAATCAACCAGCCGTCGGAAGAATACGGCATGTGAATCAGCGCCATCGATGCCAGCACGGGAATAGACAACAATGCCGTTGAAGCCAACACAGATACATTGCGCACCCGAATCATCGCTATGACCTGTGCGATGATCACCACAGCCAGACTTAAGCCAAGCCGATTAACACCCAGCACCACAATCCACATGCTGAATGCGCCAATGATCCATGTCAACGGATTCATGTTTTAGGCCGTTGCCTCCGAAATCCCCTTTGGAGCCAATGCCCTGGTCGTGCGCTTAGGCAACGACTTCACCACCACAAAAACAATGACCATGACAATTGCCTTATCCAAAGGATCTGAAATAAACGACTGCCAGGTTACCGATGCGAGCAAAGAATTACCCATCTCACGGAAGAGACTGACCACCGCGCCAGTTCCCACACCTGCGGTTCCGCCATACACAAACGCCGCAACCGGAGCAGCCACCGCACCTGTGATCAAACCAATAACAGCACCGGAGATGATGGTGATAAAGATGTTTTTAAACGCACCCTTTTTAATCACCATGCCGGTCAACCAACCAGTCAGCGCGGAACCTGCAGCAAACGGCAACGCCAGCGGATTGAACAACGCCCACACCACAGAACTCAACGCACCTGTTGCCAAACCAGCACTAGGACCAGCCAAAGCTGCCACCAACACGGTACCCACCGCATCCAAGTACAACGGAATGACAAAAGAACCAGTGACCTGGCCCAACAAAATATTAAGCACCAAAGCCACCGGAATAATCGCAATGGTCCTGGCTGGAAGCGTAGGTAACACACCAACCAACAATGCGATTGTGCCGGCAACATAACCCACCAGCGTGATCAAAGCTTCAGTGGAACCACCCACTGATTCCCAATCAGTAGGCCTAACCAACACCAAATACAGCCAGGTTGCAGCAATAAGAACAGCACCTACTACAACCGATATTTGAGACAAGCGTGACATAGTAATCCCCAAGAAAATCGTGGAACGCGAAAATAAGCCCAGTACTATGTCACCTCGTACCGGCGGAAACGATTTGAAAGTATATCGGACTCACGGACAATTCTTTGCATGGAGAGAGCACTTGATTGGGGGTTTGCGTCGATAAGCGTGCTTTTACCTCAGCCCAAACCCGGCGCGCTCAAGCACGCGCCTAAGGAACTGCCTGTTGGTTTTTGTAATGCTTTTCGATGCCGCCCTATGCGCCGTCTGCTTCGACCAGAGCTGGTGCTGGCCGTAGCGAGAATAGTAGGTGTCGAGGGCGTGGTCGTAGGAATCGATAAGTTCGAGGCTTTTCTCGGTGTAGGTATCCCAGTGAACAATGGCTTCTTGTGGCAGTCGAGGTTTAATTCCGGCAGGTTCAGACGGGTCCGCGTGCCCAATTTCCAGGCCCACGACAGGCACGATCTCAGGTGGAAGGCCAAGCAATTTCTGCACGGCTTCCGCATCGTTGCGCACAGATCCTAAATATAAAGTTCCCAATCCAAGTGACTCCGCAGCAATTGCAGCGTTTTGAGCTGCGATTCCGGCATCAAGGAAACCCAACGCGGCCTCATCTAAATAATTAAGAGCACCTGTTGGGAGATCTTCTCTGGCTGCCACTGCACTGGTTCGGGAATAGTCAATCAGCCAAATCAGAATCGCTGGGACCTGCTCAACGTGGTCAAACATCTGTCGAGTGATCTTGGCAAGTGCTTTCTTAGACTCAGGATCTTTGACCACGATGACTGAAATAATCTGCTTATTGGAGGAGGTTCCAGCTGATTGTGCTGCGGAAATGATGGTGCGGATGGTGTCATCATCAACCGGTTTATCCAGCCACCTGCGCACCGAGCGGTGTTGGTGGATAACATCGAGGGTTTCATTCCACTGCGGCGGTGTCCATGTTGCGGGTTGTCCGTAGCGAGCTGCTAAAAGTTCTTCAGGTGTGGGCATGTGTTCTTTCTTTGGCTGTTGACTTTGGTTTTAGGTGGTTTTAGATGCGCCCTAAGGTCTTTCGCGCTGGTGTGAGTAGGGTTTTCGGATGCTATTGAGGGGTCGACTCCGCAATACCAAACATACGTGCCAAGATTTCGAGTTTTTGAGGATTCTTGGCACGCCAGTCCGGTTTTGAGATCCGCAAACCAAACATACATGCCAAAATTTTGGGTTTTCGGGATTTCTTGGCATGCCAGTTTGGTTTCGCTTGCGTCCCGTCAAAATTTGACCAGAGGTGCGAAAAAAGTATGCCCCTAAAATCGCTTCTAAGAGCCTATTTAACACCAAGTGATACAAATACCCATCTGAAAAATTCAGTCGCTTAAACGGCGCGTATGGGGCGATAGTTAAAACCCGGGCTCACAATCGAACAGCTCTAAGAAGTTCTGCATGCGCAGCCTCGATATCTACCGAATCTACAAGGAATGCATTTGCCGGCTTGCCCCAATGTCCACGAATATCCGCAACGGTTGTGCCACGCATCAAGGGCGAATCAGCTTCCACATCCACGGTCGCTTCCCGGCCTGAAAATGGGATCGTATCCAAGGCAATCATGCAGGTTAGAAGATCATGGATTTGAGCGAGGTAGCCTTCGCCCTGCGCTTCGTGGAATTCAAAGTAAAAGCGCAACATCTCAGGTAAATGCTCTGCGATAGGTTGGCCGCCAAGCGTGTTGATAAGTGCAGAAAGGCCATCCGGGTTGAGCGTAAACTGCTCGGTCACGCCCAAGGAACACACCGTAATGGGCTTTTGGGCTGCCGCGAATGCTTCTTTAGCCCCATGTGGATCAACCCAAGTATTCCATTCTGCCGTTGGAGTGGTGTTGCCCGGATAAAGGTAGGTGCCGCCCATCAGCGTGACGTTTTCCACTGGTCCAAATTCCGCGAGGTTGGTGGCAGGGCCGGTGACAATCAGCTTAGTTTCTGGGTTGCTGAGGTGTTCTTTCCACAGCTGCTTCCAGTCACCCTGGGGAATTTCGACGTGACCTGGGTTTATATAACCAAGGCCATGGTCGCCGTGTGTTTCGGGAGTAGTCACTAGCGGCACGCGCTTTGGTTCAGGTTCCCCTGCGAGGACCGGAATGTCAGTCAATCCACACTGATCCAACACCCACCTGGTATTGATGGCGGTTTGTTTCACATCAACATTTCCTGCGGTGGTCGTTGCTCCAAAAAGTTGGATTTCACCACGTTCATGCAAAGCAGCCAGGTAGATCAGGGCGAGGGCGTCGTCGATGCCGGTGTCGCAGTCGATGAGAACAGGAATCATGTCTCACGAGCTTAGCGTTTTCTGGTTTTGGGGTTGGGTTCTAGTTGGGGTCTAGTGCTGGATAGGCTCCTTGGTGGGCTAACTGCCATAGCAGCCCATAAGGGGGAAAGAATGTGCGAAAATCCGTCTCTAACAAGGGGGGAAACCAGGGACGAGAAGCTGATCAGCAACCTTTCAGGTTTCACTTCTGCCCCACTGACCGCAATATGGGCACCCCTTAGATTCGTCCCTAAGCGCCCGAACGAGCCCCTTTTATCTTAGAGCCATACTGGGAACCCAGCCCCTTAAATCGCCTTCCACCCCTGATATGTAAGCCTCAAAGCCCTAATTCAACGAGACTTCATCGATATCGCTTGAGCCGAATTACCAGAAAGGAGATGCAACTCTACCTGCTTTGCGACTCAAGAATTACCATTTAATACACTGCTATCCATCAAACCAAGCTCATCACAGCCTTGCTTCGCAAACTCAGGATTTCCGAAAATACGAGCAACGGGAACAACTCCAACTACTGATTAGCGTTCTCATCTGTATCCCCTGCGCAGGATTAATCTCAGCACCATGAGAACTATCGGTGTCTTTCACCGTCACATGTACCCTTGTACCGGTAAAAAGTACAGTAAAGAAACCCGACACATAACGCCAAAGGTTTTCTTTAGCCCCAACCCTGACTTTACAGCCCCAGAGACACCCACTACTTTCATGCGAAAACCACCCTGCACACAGCAAGGTGGTTTCAGCGAGAAGTGCACAAGGCACTTAACTTAAGGGTGTACTGCACTGGTGAAAATCCTCAATCGTCTGTAACGACGATGATCTTCCAACCACAACCCATCCCTCATCCAACTCACTCACATTACCAACAATTGTCGTCAGTTGATGAGCTTGAGCATCTTTTCCGCTCACCCAAGCACCGACAATGAGCTCAAATCATCGAATACTTCTTAATCAATCTTCTTGTCTTTTTATGGCGAAATGGAGAGCTAGTGTTCGTCTTAACGAATAGGAAAAACCTGACACAATCATCCCCAGACCTAAAAGAAGGAACAAATTGAGGAAAATATATGATCCATCAAGAAATGATCCGAAGTAGAAAAACACGAGCAGACCTGACCCTATGTAGCAAAAATCTACCCAGCGCACGCGAAGAGGAACAAATAATAGCGGGATACCGGCTATGAGACCGCTGAAACCAGCTATATTCAAGAATACTCCAAGTCGATGTAAATTGGAGAGAATTTCCGGATTGCTAAGCTCAAGAACTAGTCCCACAACAAAGCTGGCAAACTCCAACAGTGGTAAATTCCACCATTTCACTCGATAAAGCTTGCTGTTTATAGTGACTGGATTTGCGTCATTGTGTTTCTCATATGAGTTTAAGAACAAAGATCCCTCTTTTCATTTAGTGCTGAGCTGCTGCTCAGGTGTGACCACCTGAAGCGCTTGCCCCTGTGCCACAGGCGCTATACCACCTGTGACAAGAAGTGCTGCAGCAATGATGCCTGCAGCCTTGGAAAAAGTTTCATTCACATGACCCTTTCGTTACTAGTTGATGTGAACAAACTGACCCTAACCCGAAAAAATCATAAGTTCTGTGAATAAAACCGGTATTCATGTATTTCCACCCCCGTTATAGTCATGGCAAACATCACATAAAAAAGGTAACTTTTGGCCACTGACTTTTGTGCCTATTCAGGGTATTTAATCAACTCCGTGAGCCAGCTCCACAAAGCACCTGAAACATGAGGTAATCAAGGTTTTATTGTTCAAGCAGTTCACAAAAAGACCTCTCACGGTGGACGCGATTAGAACAAACTCACTCCAGCATCATCCGCAAAATCAGACCGCCCCTTTTAATGTGATATCACTTTCTGTTAAACTGATATCACATTCTTTTCAGCCCCCACACTTAAAAGGAGCACCACCATGAGCACCATAGAAGAGCGCACTCCTGGAGCTGTCGCCACAGAACCAGTTGGACACGAGGGCGCACGCGTCAGTATTAATGAGAAGAAAGTGTGGTCTTTGGGCGCAGGTCCAGCAGCTTTCGCACTGCTCGCAATGATTGTGCTCATGATTGCCAGTGGAGTTTTCTTCGCTCAATCCATCAACACTTTAGAAAACGATGGCGGTGGAGCACTTGCGGTTACGGGACTGATTGCCAGCATCGTCGTTTTCACTTTTGCATTGGTGGTCACCATAACGTCTGTGAAGGTCGTAAGCCCTGGACATACTCTGACTGTTCAATTCTTTGGACGATACATCGGAACCCTGCGCCGGACTGGATTGTCCTTTGTTCCTCCATTGTCTGTGTCAAAGAAAGTGTCCGTGAGGGTCCGCAACTTTGAAACCAACGAAGCCAAAGTTAATGACTACAACGGCAACCCCATCAACATTGCAGCGATTATCGTGTGGCAGGTAGCCGATACCGCGCAGGCCAGCTTCTCTGTGGAGGATTTCGAAGAGTTCCTACACCAGCAGGCCGAGTCCGCACTTCGTCACGTGGCAACTCAGCATCCTTATGATTCCCCAGTTGATGGCCGTGTTTCCTTGCGTGGCGCCACCGATGAGGTCAGTGAAGAACTCGCAGATGAGGTGGCACAACGTGCAGCTGTTGCAGGTCTTGAAATCGTCGAAGCCCGCATCTCTTCTTTGAGTTACGCACCGGAAATTGCCCAGGCGATGCTGCAGCGCCAGCAGGCTTCCGCGATTGTTGATGCCCGCGAAAAGATCGTCGAGGGCGCTGTCACCATGGTGGAAACCGCACTTGACCAGCTTGAACAACGTGAAATCGTGGATTTGGATCCAGAGCGACGCGCCGCGATGGTCTCTAACCTCCTCGTTGTGTTGTGCTCTGACACCAACGCCCAACCGATGGTCAACGCCGGTAGCCTCTACCAATAAGACAATGGCCCGAAAACAGGTGCCACTGCGCCTTGATCCAGCAGTTTACGACGCAATCGCGAAGTGGGCTGCCGATGAAGCTCGCAGCACTAATGCACAAATTGAAATGATGCTCCGGGAACAATTGCGTAAGGCAGGTCGATTGCCTAAAAATATTGGGGATATCCCCAAACCAGGACGCCCCAAGGAGAACCCATGAGCGCGTTAGTTGTCGGCGAGGACGGCCTCAGCCGCCCGAGTTGGGCTGCACAAGATCCCCTAATGCGCGATTATTACGACACCGAGTGGGGAATGCCGATTCGCGATGAACAGGGATTATTCGAAAGAATCAGCCTGGAAGCTTTTCAATCCGGACTGTCCTGGGCAACCATCTTGCGCAAGCGGGAGAATTTCCGCGCAGCGTTCTCTCAGTTCAATCCAGAATTAGTCGCAAAATTCACCGACGCTGACATCGAACGCCTGTTAAATGACGCCGGCATTGTGCGCAACAAACGTAAAATTTTGGCCACCATCAACAATGCCAAAGCCACCCTTCAATTGCGTGAGAAGGGTGGCTTGGTGGATTTCGTGTGGAGTTTCAAACCTGCCAAAACCCCACAACCGGAAACCCTGGAGGAAATTCCGACTCAATCGCCGGAATCAGTTGCGCTCTCAAAAGCGCTGAAGAAGGAAGGTTTTTCCTTCGTTGGTCCCACCACGATGTTTGCCCTCATGGAGGCGGTAGGGATCGTCGATACCCATTTGGTAGGCAGCCATCGCCGTGGAAGTTCTGGGGTGTGGCTTTAGGAAATCAGCCAGTCGTTTGGTGAGAACAGCTCGAAGTTCACATCGCGTGGCTGCTCTTCCAACGCTTCGATCTGGCCACGGACATTCTTCAAAAACTCCACGCCACCACACAGGTACACCGATGCACCTGATGGAATGCGCCCAGCGACCTCGAGCCACTGGTCATTATCGCGGTAGAAGATTTCAAATGCAGCCTTCGGCAGCTTTTCGACGAGCCCCTGCACTTCCTCCACCTGCGCGTAGGTGGACTCGGACTGGTCTGCGTGCAGCACCACAACGTCACGTTCTGGATTCATTCCAGCAAGCATGCCCACCATTGGGGTGGAGCCAATGCCCTGAGAAATCAACACAACTGGGTTAGTGTCCTTGTTAAGAACCAGGTCACCAGCAGCGATGGTGGCTTCAATCTTGTCACCAACGGATACGCGATCACGCAGGAAGCCGGACACCTCGCCGTTATCCTCAACCGCAATGCGGTATTCGGTCTCGGAGCCGCCGAGCAAGCTGTACTGGCGCAGCTGGCGGGCGCCGTCGTCAAGCTTAACTCCGATGGAGGTGTACTGGCCGGGCTCTGGGGAAACCAGCTCGCCCTGCAGGGTGTACTCCCACACGGTTGCGCTGATCTGCTTCTTTGCAGTGACAGTGACCTCGCGGAAGACGTCGCCTGGCTCGAGATCGTTGGAAGCGTAGAGGCTGTTTTCGAAACCGATCAGGACATTTGCCATAATCCAGTAGACAGCATCCCAGGCTTCTGCAACTGGTGGGGTGACAGTGTCCGCACCGAGGACCTCAACGATTGCTGCGAACAGGTGCTCGTGGACAATGTCGTACTGATCAGCGGTGATGCCAAGCGAAACGTGCTTGTGGCCAATGCGGGACAGCAACTGCACTGGGTCCGGAGCATCTGGATTGACCAACATGGTGGCAAAAGTTGCAATGGATGCTGCCAGAGCCTTTTGCTGATCGCCCTGCTTCTGGTTGCCACGGTTGAAAGTGTTAGCAATCAACTCTGGATGTGCAGCGAACATTTTCTTGTAGAAGATCGGGGTGATTTCATTAATCTTGCTGCCGACCAAAGGAAGTGTTGCTTTGATGACTTCTGCGTGCTCTGCAGAGAGTGCGCTGCGATCAGTAATGGGCTGAGTGGAAACGATCACGGGCGTTGGCCTTTCCGTGCTTCGGGTGATTTGTTTTTCTACGGATTTAATCTAACTAATTAAGGGGGCGGACGCCAACGCGATGCAACTTTAGTATGACTACAATTTTCCGAACCGAACATGATTAAAAACGGCTATTAAAAACGGAAATAACCGGGTTTAATACGGAAATGGGAGTATTTAATACAGTTTCCCCCGCTCCACCCCCGATTATGATGCCGATCACTGTGGATAGGCTATGTACGCTGGCACGATCAGGGAACTCCCGGATTTAAAACAATTTAAAACAATCTAGAATGGGCAATTATGGGCGAACAATTTCCAGGCGATAAAAACATCAGAGTCAGCGACACAGAAAGATCAGCAGCACTAGCAGCACTCGGTCAGTTCTACGCAGAAGGCCGACTCACCATGACAGAAACCGACGATCGCTGCGAAGCCGTCGCCGACGCCAAAACCCGCGGTGACCTCAATGCCATTTTCACTGATCTCCCCAACCAGGAAATCGTCGTCGTTGACCGCCCGGAACAAACCTACACAGCTACTGAAGTCTCCGAACTTCACCGAAAAGGCGCACGCCCACGCGCCGGCATCCTCGGTTTAACCACCGTTATCTCAATTACTGGAACCGCAGCCCTAGCCAGCTCAACAGCCCTGGCACCAATACTTTTAGCTCTAATCCCAATTGTGTTCATCCTGCTCTACGTCATGAAAGTAGGGCCAACCTCTTGGTATGCGCCCACACCGCGTCAACTCCAACGACGACGCATGGCGGAACTGCGTGAAAAAGAAAAACTCCGTGATATGGAACTAAAAGCGCAACGTAAAGAACGCACCCATGCGCTCACCACCAGAGCACTTGATGCTGCCGAAACAGCCTTCAACGCAAAACCCTGGAAGCGGGATAAATAGTGCGTTGGTTAGGATTCACCATTTTTCTCGGGTCGGGGCGAGAAAATGTTGAATTGGCACACTTTTAGGCCTTAAAAACGTGCGGATTCACCATTTTTCTGGACTTGGGGAGAAAAATGTTGAATCCGCACAAACAGCTACAGACTCTGAAATAGTTTCCGCTACAACTTGGTTGTGCAGGATAGGCTAAACAACAAACAATCAAAGGCGGAAAGTTTCATGTCACAGACCAAGCCATCCATTGCCATCCTCGGTGCTGGCCGAGTGGGATCATCACTTGCCAGGTCAGCTGTTGCTGCAGGTTATGACGTGAAGGTTGCTGGTTCAGGTGCTGTAGACAAAATTGCTCTTACCGCAGAAATCCTTATGCCCGGCGCGACTCCTTGCACTGCCGATCGGGCTGTTAAAGATGCAGATATCGTGTTCCTGGCTGTACCTTTACACAAATTCCGAAGTGTTGATCCCGCCACTTTGGAAGGCAAGGTCGTCATCGACACCATGAATCACTGGGTGCCGGTCAATGGCGAGTTGGAAGAAATCGACCAGGATCCGCGCAGTACTTCAGAGATCATCGCAGAGTTTTTCGCAGGGGCTAAAGTGGTGAAGTCCTTCAATCACATTGGTTACCACGAGATTGAACAAGATGCCGGTACTGGACGTGCGATTGCTTACGCCACTGATCATAAGGATGCCGGGGGCGCGGTGGCGGAAATCATCAAGGATTTGGGCTTTGTTCCGCTAAATATTGGTGCCCTGGAAAATGGTCGCATTTTAGAGCCAGGGCAGGCAGCTTTCGGCGCGCATCTTGATAAAGATTCACGCCTTGAGCTGGTTAATCAGAACTAGTTCCCCGATCTTCTGCCAACCTTGCTACGTGGAGTGCGAGGTAGGTTTGTTCGTCTGAGGACAGCTCTGCACCCAACCGGAGGCTCAGGATTTGGCTTAGCCGTTCAGCGCATGCGATGGAATCGGGATGTGAGATCTCCAAACTGTTGCGCAGCACGGACATGCCGTCGTTGAGTTGGCCGTCGTGGTGGACTCGAACAAAGAAGTACCGCATGTGCGTGATAAAGCGGGCGGCGTTGACTGATTGGCGGTCAAGGGTGATGCCAAAAGAGGAGTCGATCACTTCAAAAAGTTGCTCAAAAACACCGGTCATCACATAGGTTTCAGCTAAGTCTTCTGTCCTGAAACCTGCGTTAACCAGGTGCAATGAGATCGCTACAACTTCAGACGGAGGGAGTGGGCTAATCCCTTTTTCCGCCAGCCAGTCATTGGTGCGTTCTAAGATCTCTCCGGCAAGCCTGGTTTCTTCAGGGTAGAGGTGATGAACTTCAGCACTTAAGGGGTTGTGCTTTGAGGTAAGTTCCGGCTCTAATTCATTGCGTTTCACCGCCATTTGCAGGTGATCTGCCAAAGCTACAACCGTGGCACTTCCCACTGGGGAATCAAGTTCAGCTGATACCGACGCAATCAGTTCAGTGGACAGGTCTAGGTACTCCAACGGTACTTCCGCCAGCAGGCTGGCCATATGATCAGCGTCGCGGTTATTTTCTGGAACGAAAACCTGTGTGACCTTCCCCTGATCGACATCTTCACCAGGTTTTTTCTGGAAGCCCACACCCCATCCGGTCAGTACCACCTCGGCACCGTCTTTGATGGCGAGCACAACATTATTGTTGAGCACTCTCAACACTTTCACCGAGGTGACACCTCCCCTTATTTCTTAGGCTTCCAGACTTTCGCCATTGGTGGCGATGACTTCGCGGTACCAATCAAAGGACTTCTTCTTGTAGCGCTTCAAGGTACCTGAGCCATCATCGTTGCGGTCTACATAAATGAAACCATAACGCTTGGACATCTGTGCTGTGGATGCAGAGACCAAATCGATCGGACCCCAGGTGGTGTAACCCAGAAGTTCAACACCGTCTTCGATTGCTTCGCCAACCTGCACGAGGTGATCGTTGAGGTATTTGATGCGGTAGTCGTCGTTTACTGTTGGGCCGGAGGGTCCGTCGATAAGCACGTCCTTTGCTCCTAGTCCGTTTTCGACGATGAACAGTGGTTTCTGCCAGCGCTCCCAATAGTTGTTTAACACGATGCGCAGGCCGATTGGGTCAACTTGCCAACCCCATTCGGACGCCTCGAGGGTGGGGTTGACCACTCCGCCGATAATGTTGCCGCCACCGGTTGTGTAGTTTTCCGGATCGTGAGCTTCGCACACGGACATGTAATAGGAGAAGGAAACGAAATCGACGGTGTTTTTTAGGATCTCGCGGTCTTCATCCGTGATGTCGATGGTGATGCCCTTCTCGCGGAATTCACGCAGCAAATAACCTGGATATTCGCCGCGGACGTGGATATCACCGAATGCGTAATCTTCGTGGGATTTCTGCTGCGCGGTGAGCTGATCGCGTGGGTCCGGGGTAATTCCATAACGAGGAACCGCGATGATCATGCAGCCGATCTGGTTTTGTGGATCGATCTCATGCGCAATTTTGGTTGCCAAGGCACTCGCCACCAATTCGTGGTGAACGGCCTGGTAGAGCTCAGATTCACTCAGCTCAGAGCGAGGTACTTCAATTCCACCTGCGGTAAATGGCATGGCAAGAACCGCATTGATCTCATTGAAGGTTAGCCAGTAGCGGATGCGCCCCTTGTAGCGGTTAAATACTGTGCGCGCATAATGTGCGAAGAAATCAATGAGCTCGCGGCTGCGCCATCCACCGTATTGGCGAGCCAACCCCAGTGGAGTTTCATAATGGCTAAGCGTGACCAGTGGTTCAATGCCGTGTTTTTCTAGTTCATCGAGCACGCGGTCATAAAATGCCAGGCCTTCTTCATTTGGTTCCTGTTCATCACCGTTGGGGAAAATCCTGGACCATGCGATGGAGAAGCGGAAGGTTTTAAAGCCCATCTCTGCAAAAAGCGCGATGTCTTCAACGTAGTTGTTGTAGAAATCAATGGCCTTGAGCTTGAGATTATCGTCAGTTGGGCCTTGCGTTGATGGTTTAATTGCACCACCTGGCATGACATCTTGGATGGATAAGCCTTTGCCGCCTTCGTTGTATGCGCCTTCGATCTGGTTTGCGGCGGTCGCGCCACCCCAGAGGAATCCTTGTGGGAATGAGGTCATTGTGGTTCAAAACTCCTTAAAATGTGTATGGTGTGGTGGGTGCTTTTGGCGCTGAAAAACTTTTTAAGATTCCATACGCATCACCACATCTCCTGCGTCGATATGTCCTTCAACGTCAGTGAATGTCAGACCTTCAAGTTTCTTCGAGTTGGTCACGATCACCGCAGTGGTTGGATCAAAACCAGCTTGTGCAACCGCATCTAGATTGACCTTGGCCAACGGCTGCCCAACTTTCACGTGATCACCCCGCGCAACCATGACATCAAAGCCCTCACCTGCCATTTTGACGGTATCGATACCAACGTGCACTAGCACTTCAATCCCATTATCCCCACGAATGCCATATGCGTGACCAGATTTTTGCACGGCAATCAGCTGGCCTTCCACCGGCGAAACAATCTCACCGCTATCAGGCACGATGCCAAATCCATCGCCCATGGCTCCCGAAGAAAACACCTTGTCCGGAATCTCTGACAGCGGCACGTAGGTGCCACTAACTGCTGCAGCCACGTTTGGGGTTGGGTCGGTTTCTTGCTTATCGACGTTTTGTTCCTTTCGGAACATCACCACAGTGATGACAAATCCCAAGATGAGTGCTGTTGCCGAACCAATCAACTGCGCCACAAAGCTACCAATACTTAATGTTGCAGCAAACGCCATCGCCGAGGGGAAAACAAAGGCATCAAAAGCATTTCCACCAACTGCGATGATGACTCCGCCAATACCACCAGCGATAGCACCTGCATAGAAGGGGTATTTCAGCGGCAAGTTCACACCGTAAATAATTGGCTCGGTGACACCAGCGAAGAAACCAGACAGCACACCGGGGCCAGCAACCTTTTTCATCTCAGCGTCTTTGGATCTGATCCACACCGCTAGGGCCGCACCGACTTGACCGAAAATTGCAGCCATCAGTGGGGCCATCATGTAGCTAAATCCTTGAGTTGCGATGTCATTGATCATCACCGGAACCAATCCCCAGTGCAGACCGAACATAACGAATACCTGCCAGAATGCACCCATGAGACCACCGGCCAACCATGGCACTGTTTCAAAAAGGAACCCAATTCCTGCCGATAATGCGTTAGCTGCTCCGATGGTGACTGGGCCAATGGTAAACAGCACCAATGGAACCATCACCAACACCACAATCAGTGGCGTGAAGAAGTTACGGATTGCGCCAGGCAGCACCTTTTCCAACCAGCGCTGCAGATAACCTGCAACCCACACGGCAACAATGACCGGAATCACCGAAGAGGCATAAGACATCATGGTCAGTGGCAAACCGAGGAATGTTACGCCTTCAGCTCCAACAAGTTCTTCCATGGATGGGTAAAGCAGCGCTGCGACGATAGCGAGCGCAATAAACTGATTAACCTTGAATCGCTTTGCTGCAGTCACTGCGAGGAAGAACGGCAGGAAGTGGAACAGCCCATCAAACATCGCGTTGAAGATAACGTACGTGCTGGACTCGGTATCTAAAACCCCGACGGTAGTGGCCAGTGTGAGACCTGCTTTACCCAAACCAATACCAGCCAAGGCCCACACGATGGGGGAAAACAGCGCAGAAATCAGATCGATGAACTTGTTGAGTAAGTTCTTATCCTCTGATCCACCATCGTCTTCTACTTCTGTGTCACCATCTTTGACACCTTTAGCCCGCATTCCTGGAACATTCATCAGTGCCTGGTACGCCAGTGGAACATCATTGCCGATCACCACTTGGTGCTGTCCACCAGAATTAATGGCAGTGATCACACCACTAATCTTGCTGACTTGGGCGATATCAGCCTTGTCTGAATCTTTGATTTTGAAGCGCAGCCTGGTGGCGCAGTGAGTGACGCTGCGGACATTGTCTGCTCCTCCCAAAGCAGAAACAACATCAGCCACCAAGGGGCCAAAGTCTGTTTTCGTTGCCATCGTTATTGTCCTTGTTCGTGTGAGAAAACTCGTGTGCATCTACCCGAAAACGACAAAAGACCTGAAACGCGAGACGACGTACATCGTCTTGTGTTTCAGGTCTTGCCCCTTGCGGGTTACAATCCTTGGCTTTTCCGTTTACCAGAAAGCATTGCCCACATTATGTATGAGCAAATTAAAGAAAAGCAAGGAACGTGATGCAAGTCACTAAATACCATGCACTTGAATTTGAGGCTTGCCTAACCTTAGGCGTGGCTGGTATTCTACCTGCGTCATTAATTAGGCAAACCTAAACACGGGAGTACGTGTGCGTACATTAACCAAGAAGTTCCTTGCTGCCATCACTGCTGGATCACTCGCTTTAACAGCAGCTGCCTGCTCAAACGATGATTCTGCGACATCAGAATCATCCCCAGCCGCATCTTCCACAGACTCTGCCTCATCTGAAAATTCAGGTGAATGGCCACGCACCATCACTCACGAATTAGGCGAAACTGTGATCGAAGCAAAGCCTGAGCGCATTGCAAACACCGCACTGTCAGTAACCGGAACGTTGCTGGCAATCGATGCCCCCGTGATTGCATCAGCAGCAACCACCCCAAGTGATGTCACCGATGATCAGGGATTTTTCTCCCAGTGGTCTGATGAAGCTGAAGAAGCAGGAGTTGAAGTCCTCTACCCAGGCCTGCAGTTCGATATGGAATCCCTCATCGCTCAGGACCCGGATCTGGTGATTGTGTCTATTTCTGGTGCTGACTCTGTTGCAGATGAATACGAGCAGATCTCCGCACAGTTCCCCACCATCGCAGTGGACTACTCCAAGCAGTCCTGGCAGGATCTCGCAACTGAACTGGGCGAGGCTCTTGGTCTTGAAGAAGAAGCTGAAGCAGCCGTCGATGAGTTCAATTCATACGTTGCAGATGCAGCCACAAAGATCACCGCACCTGAAGGTGGAGTATCAATCATTTCCTACAACGGCCCTGGTGAATCACAAGGTGTTGCCAAGAAGGGTGGATCTCACGGTGAGATCTTCGCAAACTTAGGAATCGATGTTGTAGAAGCACCAGCTGATTTGGACACCTCTGCACAGGCTCGCCAAGACTTCGCGTTTGTTACCTACGAAAACCTCACCCAAGCAGCAACAGGTGATGCGATCTTCATCCTGACCGGCACTGATGAAGATGCAGAAGCTCTTAAGGCAGATGCCACCTTGGCCAACCTTCCTGCAGTTCAAAACGATGCAGTGTACGGCCTTGGTGAAACCTCATTCCGTGTAGATCCATACTCTGGCCGCTTGATCGTCGACACCGTGGTTGACGCTCTGGGCAACTAAAGTGACATTGACTAAAACTAAAACGCCACCTGTATCCGGCAAGGTATCTTTCAGGTGGCGTTTGCCATTGCTTATCGTTCTTGCTTTAGCCATCTTGCCCCTGATGGCTGCGAGTCTTTTTATTGGCTCTCGGATCATTGCGCCTTCAGTTGTCATCGATGGTTTAACTAGTTTTGATCCCACCAACAATGATCACTTGGTGCTCCGAGAGCTAAGAATTCCTCGCACAATCATCGCCGTCGTTGCCGGAGCAGCACTTGGTTTAGCCGGCGCTTTGATGCAATCACTGACCCGAAATGCACTTGCTGAACCTGGCACTTTAGGTGTTAATGCTGGTGCAGCTGCCGGTGTGGTGATTGGTTTGTCATTCTTTTCCACCAGTTCGATCAACATCTATATTTGGTTTGCGTTTATCGGCGCCGGTGTTGCCTCAGTGTTGGTTCATCGTCTGGGGCGATCTGGTGAAACTGGAGTCAATCCGGTGCGTCTTGTTCTTGCTGGTGCCGGATTGTCGATCATGGTTTCCTCCATCACCACGATGTTGGTTTTAAGCTCCACCGATAGAGTGTTTACTGCTCTTCGGGCCTGGGCAACAGGATCGCTCGATGGGCGCGGATGGGAATCACTCCCGGCAGTTAGTGTGTCTTTTCTTATTGGTGCGTTGATCTGCGCGTATCTTTCTGGACCACTTAACTCCGTTACTTTGGGCCAAGATCTGGCCACTTCTTTGGGAGTTAATATCCAGCGCACCTGGTTGCTTACCAATGTGGGAATCTTGATCCTTGCTGGCGGTGCCACCGCTGCGGTTGGCCCCATTGGTTTTGTGGGATTAGCAGCCCCACATATTGCCCGCACATTGGCAGGTCCTGACCATAAATGGCTGCTGCCTTATTCTGCGGTCATTGCCGGGGTGGTTCTTTTAAGCGCAGATATTATCGGCCGAATCATCATCTTCCCCGCTGAAATTGGTGCGGGCATTATGACGGCGTTTATTGGTGCGCCCTTTTTCATCTGGCTTGTTAGAAAAGGAAAGGTCTCGGGACTATGACCATGCGTGTGGCCTTGGGAAGGGTGCAGGTAGGCGTCGAAAAGCGAACTGCTTTTTTGGCACTTTCCCTGCTGCTGGCTGCGGCGGTGCTGGCCGCCTATTCCGTGGCCAGTGGCACCATCAATTACAGCCTTTCTGACGTGCTTTCAGCGCTGGCGCTGCGCGGCGAGGACAAAACTGAGCTGGTGATTTGGAGCATCCGCCTGCCCCGTGCGGTAGCAGCGATTGCCGTCGGAATGGCGCTCGGAGCTGCAGGTTCAGTGTTCCAATCAATATCTAGGAACGCACTTGGCTCGCCCGATGTCATCGGATTTACCACCGGCGCGGCGACCGGCGCGGTGTTGCAAATCGTGCTTTACAACAAAGGTGCCGCAGCAACCGCGCTGTCAGCTGTTATATTCGGCGTGATCACCGCGGTAATTGTTTATCTGCTTTCGCGGAATCGGGGTACCACCGGTGGCTACCGGCTCGTGCTCATCGGCATTGGCGTATCAGCCATGTTATCCGCGCTGAACACATTGCTGCTTGCGTGGGGCGATTTGGATCTAGCGGTGAAAGCTCGCATTTGGCTGTCCGGTTCACTCAACGCACGCGAATGGCAAGACGTATATCCAGCACTGATCGCGCTAATAATCTGCCTGCCGCTGTTGATCTATTACAGCAGGCCTCTCAACATTCTTGAAATGGGTGATGACCAGGCTAAACAATTAGGAATCAATACGGAACAGCTCCGCTTAATCGTCATGGTTCTAGGTGTATTGCTCACCTCTGTTGCCGTGGCTGCAGCCGGGCCCATCGCGTTTATTGCCTTAGCCGCGCCGCAAATTGTTTCCCGCATCACCGCCGCGGCCCGAGTCCAAGTAATATGCTCTGGACTTTTTGGCGCAGTGCTCTTGCTTGCCGCCGACATGATTTCCCGCAACCTGCCCACCAGCTACGCCGTCCCAGTAGGACTTACCACCGGAGTGATCGGCGGCTTCTACCTGCTGTGGATTCTCACCCGACAAAAGGCTGTATAGATATGATTGCACCACTTCAAGCTATTGATTCCACCCTCGGATACAACGGATACACCGTCAGCGAAAACCTCAATGTATCCATCCCAGACCGCTCCTTCACCGTCATTTTAGGGCCCAATGCCTGCGGAAAATCCACTCTCCTGCGCGCACTGTCCAGACTTTTGCAGCCAGAATCAGGACAAATCCTCCTCGACGGCCAAGCAATCTCCACCTTGCCATCACGCGATGTGGCCAAAAGGTTAGGGTTGCTGCCGCAATCATCCATCGCACCAGACGGCATCACCGTCCGAGACCTCGTCTCCCGAGGCCGCTTCCCCCACCAAAAAATGCTGCGCCAATGGTCCACCGAAGATGACCTCGCCATCGACCGCGCGCTTGCCGCCACCGGAGTCACCGACCTAGCAGACCGAAAAGTCGATAGCCTCTCCGGCGGTCAGCGCCAACGCGTCTGGGTCTCGCTTGTGCTCGCCCAAGAAACACCGCTTTTGCTTCTCGACGAACCCACCACCTTTCTTGACATCACCCACCAGCTAGAAATCCTCAACCTGTGCAAAAACCTCCACGCAACAGGTGACTACACCCTGGTCGCAGTCCTCCACGATCTAAACCTTGCCTTCCGCTACGCCTCCCACCTGATCATCATGAAAGACGGTGAAGTAATAGCAGCCGGAGATCCCACAGAAATCGTCACCGCCGGACTGATCGAAGAGGTCTACAACGTCAAATGCCTATGCATCCCAGACCCCGTGAACGGTAAACCAATGATCGTGCCACTAGAAGAGTCTTAAGGAGGCATGGGATTACACCCTTTTTGATCCTTTTTTCGCTAGAACAGCAAAAATTCCCCCAATAGCTTTCAACTACGCACACAAAGTGGCAACATTGAGCGAGTGACTACAGACAAGCGCAAAACCTCCAAGACCACCGACACCGCCAACAAGGCTGTGGGCGCGGATCAGGCGGCGCGTCCCACTCGGCGAACAACTCGCCGCATCTTCGATCAGTCGGAGAAGATGAAGGACGTGCTGTACGAGATCCGTGGCCCGGTGGCCGCGGAGGCGGAACGCATGGAGCTTGATGGACACAACATCTTAAAGCTCAACACCGGCAACCCAGCTGTATTCGGATTCGATGCACCCGACGTGATCATGCGCGACATGATCGCCAACCTTCCAACTTCCCAAGGGTACTCCACCTCAAAAGGCATTATCCCAGCCCGACGAGCAGTGGTAACCCGCTACGAAGTTGTGCCCGGATTCCCCCACTTCGATGTTGATGATGTGTTCTTAGGCAACGGTGTCTCAGAACTCATCACCATGACCACCCAAGCACTCCTCAACGACGGCGATGAAGTTCTCATTCCCGCACCGGACTATCCACTGTGGACTGCCGCAACATCACTTGCTGGTGGAAAACCCGTGCACTACCTCTGTGATGAGGAAGATGACTGGAACCCCTCCATCGAAGACATCAAATCCAAAGTCTCCGAAAAAACCAAAGCTATTGTGGTGATCAACCCCAACAACCCCACGGGAGCTGTCTACCCGCGCCGGGTGTTGGAACAAATCGTCGAGATTGCACGCGAGCACGACCTGCTAATTCTTGCCGATGAAATCTACGACCGCATTCTCTACGATGATGCCGAGCACATCAGCCTGGCAACTCTCGCACCAGACCTCCTAACCATCACCTACAACGGACTATCCAAGGCATACCGAGTCGCCGGATACCGAGCCGGATGGATGGTACTGACCGGACCAAAGCAGTACGCACGTGGATTCATTGAAGGCCTCGAACTGCTTGCCGGTACCCGCCTCTGCCCAAATGTCCCAGCTCAACACGCTATTCAGGTAGCCCTCGGTGGACGCCAATCCATCTACGACCTCACTGGCGAACACGGCCGTTTACTAGAACAGCGCAACATGGCGTGGACGAAACTCAATGAGATTCCAGGCGTGAGCTGCGTGAAACCAATGGGAGCTTTGTACGCATTCCCCAAGCTGGATCCCAATGTGTACGAAATCCACGACGACACCCAACTGATGCTCGATCTTCTTCGCGCAGAAAAGATCCTCATGGTTCAGGGCACTGGCTTCAACTGGCCACACCACGATCACTTCCGGGTGGTCACCCTGCCATGGGCATCCCAGTTGGAAAACGCAATCGAGCGTCTAGGTAACTTCCTGTCCACGTACAAGCAGTAGCGGTTGTTAGGATTCACCATTTTCTGGCCGGTGGGTTTTGGAAATGGTGAATTGGCACGCTTTTGGGGGTCGAAAAGCGTGAGGATTCACCATTTTTTAGCTAGTAGGGCCGGAAAATGGTGAATCGGCACCCAGACGCGGACAGAATGCAAAAATTCGTTCGATTCCTGTGGTACGGCCACAGGTTTGTGGTGGATTTTGAGGTCGGACCTCACGGATGTGGTGAAAATTTGATCAGCAAACATCCAGGTTTCACATCTATCCCATTAACCCCAAATGTAACACCCTCTAGGAGCCCCTCTAAGCGCCTAACTTCTCTGAAACAGGGCAATAGTCCATCCCGCAAACTCAACCCCTTAAAACGGCGATACCGAACACTTCTTAAATACCCACTGGCCCCTATTCTGGGTTAGGCTTCACTGGGTAAAAGTGCCTGTCCTGCGCATCGAAAGAGCATGGCAACAGCAAGGAGACACCGTGGGAAAACATGCAGTGGAATCGTCGGAAACAAAGAAGTCGCCGTGGCGCATTGGTTTGCTGACGTTTTTGATTTCTTCTGTTGTCGTGACACTTGTGGGCATGGTGATGCTGTGGCCGGATTCTGATGATGTGGTGTTGGCGGAGAACTTTTCGCAGACTTTCGCCGGGAACCATGATCAGGTGGATGGAACGATCACGCTTGTTGATAATTCTGCATGCAATTCTCCTGATACTGGGCGTGTTTTTGCGGATAGCCCCTCGATTTCTTCGGAACCTGCCGCTTTGGAATGTGTGCGTGCAATTGTCGATATCACCTCCGGCGTTAATGAAGGACAGAAAACTCAGCTGGTGAATTATTCGCAACCAGGAGATCCCGAGTTCTCTGCGGGTGACAAGATCCGCATGGTGGAAACACCAGATTCTGATGGTCAAGTCATTTACACCTTCGCTGATTATCAGCGCGGCACAGCATTGATTATTTGGGGTGTGATCCTTGTCGTGGCGATGGGTGCTTTCGCAGCGTGGCGAGGTGTGCGTGCGCTCGTTGGCCTGGTGGTGACCTTGGGAATCGTGGGTGTTTTCTTGCTGCCAGGTTTGGCTAGTGGTCATGATGCCATGTGGTTAGCGCTGGTGTGTGGTGCAATTATTTTGTTGATTGTGGTGCCGATGGTGCATGGCATTAACTGGAAATCAGCGGCGGCGTTGGCGGGAACGTTGGTGGCGTTGTTGTTGTCGGCGGTGTTGTCGTGGGCAACGATTGTGACTACTAATTTGCGCGGTTTGGGTGATGAGAACCATCTGAAAATCATCAATTATTTGCCGGAGGTGTCGATCTCTGGGTTGCTGTTGGCGTCGTTTATCATCGGCACCTTGGGTGTGCTCAATGATGTGACGATCTCGCAGGCATCGACTATCAATGAGCTTGCGGAAATCGATGATGATGCCACCCCGTGGAGGTTGTTTACCGGCGCGATGTCTGTTGGCCGCGACCACATTTCCTCGATGATTTACACCCTCGTGTTGGGGTACACCGGCGCAGCGTTGCCACTGTTGCTGTTGCTGTCGTTGGCGGAGCGCCCCTTGATTCAGACTCTGACCAGCGATGTTATGGCTGGTGAGCTGCTGCGTTCCGGCGTTGGTGCGCTCACATTGACGCTCGCTGTGCCGATCACCACGCTGATTGCCGCATGGACGGTGCCAGGCGATGAGCCAACCCCCGATGATGGCAAGCCCCGCCTGGTTCACCGCCACTAAAGGTTGCGGCCGAGCGCTTCCATTTCCCAGCCAGCGGACTTCCACTTGGCGACATCAAGGACGTTGCGGCCATCAATGATAGAACGCTTTTCGACGAGCCCTCCCGCCACTTCCGGGTCAAGGTCACGGAATTCTTGCCATTCGGTGGCAAGAACGACGAGGTGGGCGTCGATAAGCGCCTCTTTGGTGCTGGAGGCATAGCTGAGCGTCGGGAAGACGCGGCGCGCGTTGTCCATGGCTTCCGGGTCGTAGACCGAGACCGCTGCGCCCTGGAGCGACAGCGAGCCAGCGACCGACAGCGCCGGGGAATCGCGGACATCGTCCGAGTTGGGTTTGAATGCGGCGCCGAGCACCGTAACCCGCTTGCCCAGCAGCGAACCGCCACACATCTCTTTGGCCAGTTGCACCACGCGGTCGCGACGACGCATGTTGATGGAATCGACCTCGCGCAAGAACGTTAATGCCTGGTCAGCACCCAATTCGCCGGCGCGTGCCATGAAAGCGCGGATATCTTTAGGCAAACAACCGCCACCGAAACCTAAGCCCGCGCCCAAAAACTTCCGACCGATGCGATCATCGTGGCCGATGGCATCTGCAAGCGCAACCACATCCGCGCCGGTTTGCTCACAGATTTCTGCAACCGCATTGATGAAGGAAATCTTGGTGGCCAAAAACGCATTCGCTGAAACTTTCACCAGCTCAGCGGTGGCCAGGTCAGTGACCAAAAACGGCGTATCAGCAGCAATCGCGGTTGCGTAAATCTCCCGAGCGATCGCCTCTGCTGTCGATCCCTCACGCACACCCACCACGATGCGATCCGGCGTGATGGTATCTTTCACCGCATAACCCTCACGCAAAAACTCCGGATTCCACGCAATCTCCACGTGCGAGCCCGGCTGCGCCAAAGAATCCGCCAGCTCCTGCAACTGCGCCGCTGTGCCAACCGGAACCGTGGACTTACCCAAAATTAAGTGATCGCCCTCAAGCAACGGCACCAAATTTTCAATAACCGCGCGGACATACGTTAGATCAGCAGCAAAAGAACCCCTCTGCTGCGGAGTACCCACGCCCAAGAAATGCACCTGGGCAAAATTAGCTGCTCCTGCATAATCGGTAGTGAAATTCAGCCGACCATTATCCAGATTGCGTTCCAAAACCTCCGGCAAACCGGGCTCATAAAAAGGAACTTTGCCGTCCTTCAACGACGCAATTTTGGCCTCATCGACATCAACACCTAATACCTCATGGCCAAGCTCAGCCATACAAGCTGCGTGAGTAGCACCAAGGTATCCCGTACCAATTACTGTCATCCGCATGTAGGGAAAGTCCTTTCACAAAAGAGTGGATCCGGGGATTATCTCAACACGTTTTGTTGCAACCCGCGACCGGAGAGGAAATCACTCATTAGGAAAGTTCAAATATGCCTTCGACGGAGTAGGTCCGCGTTGCCCTTGGTACTTCGAACCAAGCTTGCCGGAACCATAAGGAGTTTCAGCTGGAGAGCTCATCTGGAACAACGCCAACTGGCCAACCTTCATCCCAGGCCACAACGTGATGGGCAGGTTTGCCACATTGGACAGCTCCAAGGTGATGTAGCCACTAAAACCAGGATCGATGAAACCAGCAGTGGAATGTGTCAGCAGACCCAGGCGCCCAAGGGAGGATTTACCTTCCAAACGGCCAGCCAAATGGGATGGCAATGTGAACTTTTCCAACGTCGATGCCAACACGAACTCGCCTGGGTGCAGCACAAACGCATCGCCATCTTCAACCTCGACGAGGCTGGTCAGCTCATCCTGGTTAAGCTTTGGGTCGATGTGGGTGTACTTGGAGTTATTGAAAACTCGGAAGTAGCGGTCCATGCGGACATCGACGCTCGACGGTTGAATGAGCTCAGGATCAAAAGGCTCAATTCCCAGGTCGCCTGCATTGATTGATTTACGGATGTCACGATCTGAAAGAAGCACGTCAACCAGTGTAGCGTCCGGTGCCTAGGGCTGGACCACTGGTTGCTGCTGGTTGCTGCGACCTGGATTTGACTGCGCAGTTTTGGAGGGTCAATGCGAGTCGCCATTTTTTATACTGATAGCCTTATCTCTAGCTTTTTTGAAAGGCCCTGCCGGTGTAGTTCAATGGTAGAACTCCTGCTTCCCAAGCAGGCGGCGCGGGTTCGATTCCCGTCACCGGCTCCACGTAAACAACTCTTTCCAACGCTAAATTGTGCGTTGAATATGCGCAGACTCTTGCGACTTGCGGTTTCATATCCGCCACGGGGACGTAAATTGCCAAAGCACTTAGAAGTGCAGACAACCTTCTGCATTTTCAGGCGACCCTAGTCAGACCCCTATATATCCGCACCCCCTTAAGTTATCTTCCATATCCTCAAAATAAGCCTCCTTTTATGAACACTGGAGCGCTAAGTGACACCACTTCCCTAAAACCCCATGACGTAAGGTGCCCTCAGTTTTATGTACGGCTAAATAATCCTGGGGTTGATGTCGACCAATTTTTACACCGCCCTTTGGTTAACCCCGGAAGACTTTTAAGGCAAGACTAAATTAGGTAAACCTTAAGTGTTCAATTTGAAGTTTCTTCAATTGTTTTTTCGACATCCGTCCCGTTCTCACATTCGGAGTTTTCTCACATGTCTCAAAAGTTTTCCCGCAGGGCTATTGCAGCACTGACCGCAGCTGCAATCTCCACCTCTGCGTTCACCGCTGTTGCTCCAGCTGCACTTGCAGCCCCAATTGCAGCTGTTGCTACCACCGATGATGTCGCCGTTGTTACCGCAGAGAACTCCCTCGACTGGGGCTTCAAGGCTTCTTGGCGCAACTATGTCACCGGCCCTTGGACCGCTGGCACCGTTGACGCAACCGAAGGCGCAACCGTTAACGAAGACGGCACCTACAACTTCACCCTCGGATCTGGTTCTACCTACGATGCTGATTCCGAGCAGGGACAGCTGAACTACGAAGGCACTGTTCGCTTCGCAAGCGCACTCCACGGCTTCGACATCACCTTGGCTAACCCACAGATCATTGTTGACGGCGCAACCGCCACTTTGACTGCCGAGCTTTCTGATAGCGCCGCCCCAGAAGACACCGCTACCTCCCGCGTAGAGGTTGCAGAGTTCTCCCTCGCAGCTCCTGAGGTTGTGGAAACTAAGACCGCTTTCTCCTACACCTGGACTGAAGCTACCGGTACTTTCCTCGAGACCCTGCAGCCAGCAGAGCTTAGCCGCTATGCAGGTCAAGAAACCGATGCTTTGAGCTTCTCCATCACCGTGGACAAAGAAAAAGAAGTCGTTACTGGTTCCTCCCCTAGCTTCCTTACCTCCATCTTGAACTTCCTTCAGCAGCTTGCTAGCCCACTGCTGAAGCTCTTCGGATCACTTTCTTCCTAAGAGCTATAAGTAATGCCCCGCCAGCTATCTGGCGGGGCATTCTTGTTTTCTTTAGGAACAGACCACGTTTGGTGAAGGATCGTACACGGTTGTGATGGTTTCCCTGGTGATCTCATTTCCGTAGAGATCGCTGATGATGCGGGTATCTGAGGTGGTAAACCCAGGCGCACCGGTTGATGGCACACAATCTGAACCTGATACTCGAACTGTATTGGGTTGGGTGGTTGCCCAGCGGCCGTTGTTGATGGATTCCACGGAGGTAGTATCAACGCCCATGATGCGCACGGTGACGTTTGAATCGTCGGCAAAGGTGCTGATCATGACTGGATATGGTGAGTTATTGCGGAACTGAAGATCGATGGCGCCGTCGAAAATGGTTGCTTCACGTCCTGCTGGGTAGCGGGAGATGTAATAGCTATGCGGGGTGTGAGTGATATCTTCCAAGCCTGCGAAGTAGTACGCGTTATACAAGGTGGTGGCGAATTGGCTAATGCCACCGCCGACCGCGGTGTCGGATCGGCCATTGAGAATAATGCCGGAATCCACAAAGCCTTGAGCACTGCCACGAGGGCCCGTGTAGTTGTTCAGAGAGAAAGTATCGCCCGGTGAAACTACAGCCCCGTTTACCATTTGTGCAGTGAGTCGGATGTTTATACCAGAGGCTGCAGAAAAACCTCCGGTGGTGAACTCACCCATAACTTCATTAAAAGTGGCGTTTTGAGCATCAGTAGCGGTGAATGTTGCTGGGGTGTCTTCATAGATGGCATCGATGGTGCGTGGACCATCACCAGTTAAGTTGTTGGGAAGATCAGCAAGGGTTTGTTCCCAATTGATTTCATGTCCGCTAACTTCTGGGGTGACCACTTTGGAACCAGAGGAGAAACTGATCTGGGCGTTGGTTGGCTCAGTTTCAGTTTCGGCAAGTCCTTCCGACAGGATGTCGGTTGCTACCTCGGCGTTGACATCTACTCGGATGGTGCCGTTTTCTTCGGGGAAGGTGACCACTTCACCCATTCGCTCGACGGGGATCACGCCTTCTACATCGTTATCGCCACGCACGGTGAAAGGCCCAGATACTGCCGTTTCACCAGCACCGTTAGCTAAATCATCGATGGTGTCCTGGCTAATTGCTGCGGGTACAACATCTGGCTCGACTTCTACGCCGTCGGGGTTGAGCCAGTTTTCGGTGATTGCTTGTTCTAAGACTGTGCGATCCACGGCTTGGCCGTCAATGGTGTCGTTGACAACAAGGTTGCCGGCGTCGATAAGCAAGCTTCCTGAGACTGGATCCCGGTAAAGCTCACCCACCATGCGGTCTAAGGTGGGGCCGAAGATTGCGGGGTCGACGGTGCTCACGATGGGTGCTTCTGATTCTTTAAACAGCGCGACAAAGCGGGTGATGGGATTCCACGATTGCTTGCCGGTGCCTTCGATGGTGGCATCCCAATCAATGCCAATTCCGGAGGCAATGGGATCAAAGCTTGTGTTTTGCTCACCCGCTGTCACGGTCACGGGTTGCACCACGTCATCGGCTAGTTCTGTTTCCAATTTTGTGCGGGCTTCTGTCGCACTGAGGTTAGAAATACTGACTCCGCCAACACTTGTACCACGCGGGATGTTGTCCTTGTTGAGGAAAACATCAACCGCATATACACCTGCAAAAATGGCAAACAGACCAACAAGAACCCCAATCAGGATCCCTTTGGTCCGTTTCTTTGCCGAATTTTTCCCAGAGTTCTTCACTATTAAAAGGCTAGTTGCACGAATGCAAAAATCCTACTCAAAAGGTGCTACCGGACGTGAACTTCACTTTTGTTCGAGGCGTGTGAGGTAGAGCAATTGAATCCTTAAAGCCGATTCCAGCATCTGTTCTTGTGGATATTCACCGCTGGTTACTGCTGCATCGACAAGATCAATGGCAGAGCTTAAGGAGGCGTAATCAATCCACAAGGCTTGGTCTGCCCCTGCTTTCAAGGCAGCAAGGACTGCTTCTGCTGGGGAATGTGTGGCAGAAATAGAGCTCATGCCGGAGAGATCATCGGTGTAGATGACTCCATCAAAAGGCACTCCACCTGGATAATCACCACTTCTAAGCAGTTGGTAAGTTGCCGGATCAAGGGAGGAAGGAACACCATCGGTGCCCAGACCTGGAACGATCATATGGCCAACCATGACAGCACCGTCAGTTTCAGAAAGTGCTTGGCCGTAAGGGATGAGGTCGTAGGTTTTCAGCTCATCAAGTGATGGCGTCACCACATCTTGAGTATGGGAATCGCCACTAGCACGACCGTGACCTGGGAAATGTTTAAATACTGGAGTTATCCCTACTTGGCTTAAGCCCTTGGCAAAGGCAGTGGCATAGGTAGCTGCAACTGCTGGGTCGTTGGAAAAGGAGCGATCGCCAACGACGGGGAGACCCCAGGCATCGACATCTACGACAGGTGCAAAGTTAACTGTCACTCCGTGTGCAGCTAAACCTGTACCTAGGATCTCTGCGAGATCTTCTACTTGTTCCGGAGTCATGGTTTGCGCCATCACTCGAGGTGAGGGGAAGTCACCCAAGATATTGGTAGCTCGTTGTACTCGGCCACCCTCAAAATCGATGCTTACGGAGAAATCCCGACCGACTACTTCACGCAGTGCTTCAATATTCCGACCAGGTTCTGTCAGGAGATTTTCATCCGTCCACGAACCAATGAAAATTCCACCCACTCCCTGGTTGAGAGCATCTAACGCTTGATCATAATTTGCCACACCAACCATCATCAGCGACGCGACTTGCTCGCGTTGCTGATCTGGGATCTGTGCGCGCGCTAAGTCCCGCGCACTAGGTGCAGGTGTAGCCGACTGCGAAGGTGCGGGAGGGGTGGAGGTAGGCGTCGACAAGCTGCTTGAATCTTTTTCTGAACAGCCTGTTAGGAGCACACCGGCCACTGCGACGGTTGCTGCTACAGATTTCAATCGCTTCCACACTGCTCTAACTATAGGAAAAGACGGTGGGAAAGCTTTAATCGTCGGTAGGCTTGAAGCCAAGTACTCACCGATTAATCGCAGGGAGCTTTCGATGACTGACAAAACTATGCTGGTTGCTTTTGATGGATCACCGGAATCCCGGCGCGCTTTGGAATACGCCGCGCAATTATTGCAACCTCGAAAAGTTGAGATTTTAACAGCGTGGGAGCCTTTGCACAGGCAGGCCGCTCGCGCGATGGAGCTCAGCACCTTGGGCGTGGATCCAGAAGACCCTGCACAATCCGCGGCTTTGGAAACCTGCCGGGAGGGAGTGGAATTAGCGCAGTCGTTGGGTTTGGAAGCACGCGCGCACATGGTGGAATCTGCCACTGCCATCTGGAGTGCGATTGTTGATGCCGCTGATGAGCTTCGCCCCGACGTCATTGTTACTGGTACGCGCGGTATTGCAGGATGGAAATCACTATGGCAATCCTCCACGGCTGACAGCGTGCTCCACCACGCTGATGTGCCAGTTTTTGTGGTTCCACCGCTGAATGAAACTGAAGAAGATGAAACCAAGGAGTAAAAACTGGTAGTCTCTTCCACGTCATGGCATACGAAACTGATTCCCTCAACCGACGCACCCTCGGACCAGCTATTGCAAGCGCAGTAGTCGGTATCGCTGTCGGCGCTGTTGCCGTTGCTGGGGTGTCAATGATCTCAGGGCAGGACACCGTTCCCACTGGCAATGCCGTAACTGCAGATAATGCCCTACTCGGCGGCCCTGAGTATGGTTCACGCGAAGCAGACTAAAACCCCACTGCCCCGTTTTCTTCACTCGGCGCATTTCTATGTGTGGATTGCGCTGGGTCTCCTGGTTTTTGCACAAGGTCCAGGCCTAGTTGCCGCAGATACCAAACTGGATTTACTGCTTAACCCCGCAGGTTTTTTATCCGGCGCTCTTCATGCCTGGACTGATACTTTTACTCTTGGCCAACTGCAGAATCAGGCTTATGGGTATTTGTTCCCCCAAGGGTTTTTCTTCCTCATCACAGATTTCCTTCCTGATTGGATAGCGCAACGGCTGTGGTGGTGGCTTGTTCTTGGAGTGGGATTTTCGGGTTTTTATACGATGCTGTCCAGGCTGGGGGTCTCTGGAATCACCGGAGTCTCCGGTGTCTCTGGTATTGGGACTCCTGCATTCCGCCTGATCGCCGCATTATTGTTTGCTTTATCCCCACGCACGCTTACCACCCTGACTGCTATTTCTTCGGAAACCTGGCCAATCATGCTGGCACCGTGGGTGTGCGTGCCGTTGTTATCAAAAAACATCAACGCTCGTGCCATTGCACTTTCCTTACTTCCGGCAGCATGCATGGGTGCTGTCAATGCCACCGCCACGATGGCTGCGTTGATTCCAGCGGCATTGATTTTGCTGTACCGGGGATTATTCGGGCGACTGATCGTTTGGGGCATTGGAGTTTTAGCTGTTAATGCCTGGTGGATTGGCCCGCTGTTGGTCCTTGGGAAGTACGCCCCGCCGTTTACAGAATTTATCGAAAGCGCATCTGTAACCACCTCATGGCTTAATCCCGTAGAAATCTTACGGGGCACAACCAGTTGGACTCCTTTTGTGGATACCGAACGCCAGGCTGGTTATCTGCTGGTCAATGATGCTCTTTTTGTGTTTCTCAGCGTGGTGGTGGCAGCCCTTGGGTTGATTGGTCTCTCGCTGATGAAACACCGCGGACTGTGGGCTTTCATGCTGGCGGTTGGGTTGCTCATTCTCGGCAGCGCGCATCTTCCACCGGTCCAAGAATTCCTCGACGGCCCCGGTGCTGCGCTACGCAATATTCATAAATTTGATCTGTTGGTGCGCATGCCGTTGATGGTGGGGATTGCGGCGTTGGGTTCGCATATCGCGCTACCCTCCGCGAATACCAAGGCAGCAAATACCAAGGCAGCAACAACCAAGGCAGGTCTTCCAAAACGCCAGGCTGCAGGCTTACTCGTTGTGTTGATTGCCGCGGGCGCGCTTGCCCCAGCATGGTCTGCCCGCTTATTGCCGCAAGGAACGTGGGAGGAAGTTCCTGACTATTGGTACGAGGCCACGGAATTTCTCAATGAGAACGCCGCTGGAACCCGCACACTTATTTGGCCAAGCGCTCCATTTGCCCGCCAAGATTGGGGATGGACAAGGGACGAACCAGCCCAACCACTTCTTGATGTCCCCTGGGCTGTCCGCGACGCCATCCCGCTTGTTCCTCCGGAAGCGATCCGTGGGCTGGATGGGGTAAGTGATCTAGGCTCGCGCTTGAATGACGAAGCCTTAAAACGCCTCGGCATCGGCGCAGTGCTGGTCAGGCATGATTTGGAGGCCGACCCAGATATCGAGGTGGATCTGCCCGGAGAAAAATACACTTTCGGCCCCCAAGGCGAGGTCGATGTTTACCTCATCGACCCCGACCGGGATATGTGGATCACCTCTGACACAGAAGGTCCCCTGCCTACTGTCGCCGGCGGTGGCGAAATCCTCTCCCTCCTCGACACCCTCAACGGCTATTCCCCGCGCACATTGGTGGATGGAAACGCTCAAATCGTCACCGATACCCCGCAGCTCGTGGGCACAAATTACGGCGATGGTACCAGTTCCGCCGCTCTTGCCAGCGTGGCTGAAACCGAGGTGAAAAACCGCATCGTGGATTACCCTTCCGCAGGACCGATGACGCAAGTGGTGCAGGAGGGTTCCATCACGGCATCTTCCTCGGGTTCCGATGCCACTTCCTTCGGCGGCGCCGATCCTGATCGTTCCCTTAATTCACTTCTGGATCACCGCTACAACACGGCCTGGTACCCCACCCCTGGCGACACTTCCCCCTGGCTAGAAATCTCCGGCACCGGCACCACATTATCGATCTCCCCACGCGAAACCGTCACCGCCACCATCACATCCGGCGATTCCGTGATGGTCCGTGAGTTCGAAAAAGGTCGCACCACCACAGTCACATTGGCACAGCCTCATGCCCGCATCGAATTTGATAGTTTCGTAGGCATTTCTGAGCTCTCCTTAGAAGGCCTCAGCCGCACCATCACAGTGCCAGAAACCTCCCCTGACGTGCAGCAATTCGTTTTCCAACGTCTCACAGTCCCCACCTCATTCCTTGACCGCACCTTCACCGTCCCACGCCCCATGTCCGTCAACGTAGACGCACAATCCTGTATCACGCTGGAACTCGACGGCGAACGCATCAACTGCGGCCCCCTAGAACTCACCCCCGGCACCCATGAACTGCGCACGCAATCCGAATGGGTCACCCTCACCGAATCAGTGCCGCACGCCAGCGTGCAGCCAGCAACAACAAACATCGAGGCAGCACCCACCGACCGCATTTTAATCACCACGCGCGCGTTCAATTCAGGTACAAGCATGCTTATCGACGCCACCCCCCTCTCCCCCATCCAACTAGACGCCTCCTCCCAAGGTTTCATCATCCCAGCTGGCGTATCCGGCCAATTGAGTTTTACTTTCGACGGTGAAAAACCCTACAAACTGTCCCTTTTCGGCGGCGCGACCATTGCAGTACTTGTGGTGTTGGGGTGTGTGGTTGTGGGGAGGCGTCGAGAAGCAATGGTTTCGTGGCAGGACACCCGCAACGCGCCTTGGGCGGTGGTGGCACTCATCCCGGTGCTGGGGTGGTGGTTCATCCCGGCGGTCGCGGCGTGGCTGATCGTGCGGTTCACCCTCATCCCGAAATGGGTGCTAGCAGGGCTTCCGTTGATGATCTGCGGACTGTGGCTCGCCCAAGCCCCTTGGCCAGCGGCCTCCTACCCGGGGGATTCCCCAGCATTGGTTTTGCTCGCGGGAGTTTCAGTGGCGGCGCTGTTTGCAGGGGATTTAAGGCCTCCAAAATCTTAAAATGGGTGTCAGTTCATTCTGGCGATTCTAGGCGCTTAGAGACGATTCTAGAGGGGGTTCATTTTGGGGCCAGTGTGACAGGTGTGAAACCTGCCAGTTCACTGATCAAGAACTCACCACAAACGTGAGGTCCGACCTCAAAACCGAAAGAATTTTTGCATTTCATCCCCGCCGTGCTCCAATCCACCAATTTCCAAACCCATTAGCTAAAAAATGGTGAATCCTCACGCTTTTCGACCCCCAAAAGCGTGCCTCTCTCGACAAAGCCGAATCCGGCCAAGCTGATATTTTCCATCGCACCGCAATGGACAATCTTGACTAAGCTCAATAATAAAGATAGTTGATGAAACGAGGTGAGCCATGAGCGTTAGAGTCCCCATCAAGCCAAATGTTTTGGAATGGGCAATTCGAAAAACTGGTGCCCCAGTCGAGGAACTCGCTCAATCCTCTGATTTCAAAAACATCATTGAATGGCTCACAGAAGATAAAGCACCCACTGTTCGTCAGGCTGAGAAACTGGCCGCCAAAGCTGGTATTCCATACCCATTTTTGCTGCTGAATGAGCCAGTGCAGGATGAAATCCTGCTCCCAGATTTTCGAACCCGTGGAAACATCAGCATTACCAATCCAAGTCCTGAGCTGGAACAAGTAATCAATGACTGCACCGCCAGACTGGATTGGTACGTTGAATTTGCTCGGGATGAAGATCTGCTTCCGGTTGCACTAATTGAATCTGCTCACATATCTCAAAGTCCAGAGCAAACAGCAATTGAAGTCCGAGACGCGCTGGGGTGGGTTCCGGGACGCTATTCACTCGGAGAAACAGCGGTATCTAAACTGTCCGCTGCTATCGAAAACACAGGGATCCTTGTCATGCGTAGCGCGATGGTGAAAAACAATACAAAGCGTCCCCTTGATCAGGGTGAGTTTAGCGGCTTTACCCTGATCAACAACGGATTTGCGCTGATCTTTGTCAACGCAAAAGATACCAAAAGTGCACAACTGTTCAGCCTGGCGCACGAGCTTGGCCATGTGGTCACAGGCCAACCGGGTATCTCTGCAGAGCATTCTCCAAAATCTGAACTAGAAGTGGAGCGTTGGTGCAACAAGTTTGCCGCAGAGTTCCTCATCCCAGCTACTTACTTTGGTGAAATCTGGAGTGAAGAACATTCACCAACAGATGCTGTTTCCCGTATAGCTCAAAGAGTCGGAGCAAGCCCAGAAGCAGTGGTTTGGAGGGGAGTTGAACTTGGTTTTATTCCATCAGGAAATGCTCAATCTTTGATCAAAGAATGCAGCTACGACGGCCCGCGGAAAACCCCTGACGGTGGAAATGGACTAAACAATATTCGACCGCGAATCGGCCAAAGATTTCTAGCAGCTGTATCAAGTGTCATCGGAACAGATCTGCTTTCAATTACGGATGCCATGTACTACCTGGGGACAAAGAACCGGGAGACTGTGCGTGATCTTATGTCCCCGAGGGAGAAATCTGCATAGTGTACTTGCTCGATGCCAACATTTTAATGACTGCAGCAGACTCTCATTATCCACACGATGTTGTACCGGGTTTTTGGACACAAATTTTGGATTCTTTAGCTACCGGAGAATCCAAAATTCCAGAGTCCGTCCACAAAGAATTGATTGCATATAGAGCAAAATGGGTCAGTACCTGGACAAAGACCAACGCAGCACCGGAGTTCATTCTTAACGAGGATTCAGCTCAAATCCAAGAACTAGCACTCATCACAAACTGGGTGATCAACATTAGGCAACCACCTTTTAAAATCTCAGATCGAAACCGATTCCTTAGCGGTGCTGACCCACGCATCATCGCAGTCGCTGCAGTGACAAAATCAACAATAGTTACTTATGAAAAACCTGCCGTCGACCCCACATCTCGAAAGGTAAAGATTCCTGATGTAGCTGCCCAATTTGGGGTTTCATGTGTTACTCCAATAGAGATGCTGCGCGGGTGTAATCGAGTAATCTAGAAAGTCCCGTGTTCCTTTTGGGGAATCAGACAGTCTGATTTTCGTTCCTCGGGACCTCACAAATATCTAGTAGAGGAGCTCCCAAGTGGTTTCCTCCCAATATTGTTCCGGGTCATACCTGGGTGCCGATTCAACATTTTTCGAACCCATTAGCTAAAAAATGGTGAATCCTCACGCTTTTCGACCCCCAAAAGCGTGCCAATTCAACATTTTTCCAAGCACCCTCCCCGAAAATGGTGAATCCTAACAAGCCCTTTAGCTACTGAAACGCCGAACCCACCGCATGATGGGCTCTTCAATAAATGTGTAGCTGATGGCTGCCACTGGAATGGTCAAAGCTACCGTCACAATGAATACCAACAGGAAGTGTCCACTAAATAAGGGAATTCCCAGCAGTGGAAACACAATGGTCAGCACGGGTAGATGCCACAGAAAAATAGAATATGACCAGGTGCCAAGAGTTTTCATCCACGCAGAATCAAGCAACCGTGAGGGCGCACCCAACGCGAAAGGCACTACTAAAAATCCTGCAAATAGTGTGCCCGCCAGAATCCTTAAGTTAAATTCCCAGGGACTGGGGTGCACCAAACCTAACGGCCCGTACCACTCTTGACCTGCAATCCAAGCCACCACTAATGCTAGAACCACCCACACAACGTTCGGCACACGGGGGAACCGAATGCCTTCAATTTCTGCCGCGATCATGCCAATTGCAAACCAACACATATACGCAGGTGGCCAGATCTGCATGTTCGCCCAACCCTCGTCCAACGCATGCTCGACAAGGGGGATCCACGGCCAGACCAAACTTAATGCTGCGCCACCGGTAATCAACGCAAGACGCACCGGCTTACCAAACCTGTCCAAAATCCAGGCCAATAGTGGAATCACCAGGTAAAAGGCCACTTCCACGCATAGGGACCACAGGTGGGTTAGTCCTGTCATGAGTCCTTCGGGCCAGTAGATTTGGGTCATCGTGAGGTTGGCAAGCCATGGACCTGAGGGGATAAATAGCAGTACTGCGATCACTGTGGCCCAATATGCAGGCATGATGCGGGCTAGGCGTTTGAGGTAGTAGAGTCCCACTGGTTGCCCGGCGCGGCGTCGCCACAGGACAAAGGCGGAAAGTGCGAAGAATACGGCGACGAAGAAGTCGAATCGTGCCAGTATTGCACCGATGTGTGTGGCCGGGTCTACTGAGGTTTGAAAAGCAACGTGGGTTGCCAATACACCCAGGGAGGCGATTGCGCGCAGTCCCTCGAGTGAGCTGATGAATCCGCGGTGGCGGATGGGTGCATATGATTGGGTAGACATTATTTCAACATGCGAGTTTAGCGGAAAGGTGTGGGCTCTTTGATGAAGCGATCTGCAGCGGTCCTCATTATTGTGGGTGTGCTGTTCCTCATTTTTGCCTTCACGGTACCGCCGTATGTTACAGGTCAGGCGCGCACCATTCCTAAGGATTTGGATCTGACGTTGGTAAGTGAAAGTCCGCAGGGTTTTACTCGTTCGGAGCATATTGTTACCTCGCCGACTGATAAGATCGATGAGATTGCAACGCATGTGGAATCCACTTTCACTGATGCGCAGGGGCGAACGGTTGCAAATATTACTGATGATGTGGTGTTGATCGGCCATTCGCGTTACCCGGTGATTAAACCAACTGCGTCTATTTCGGGGTCGCCTGCTGATAGCAGTAATGCGGTACGGACTGGTTTGCACTATTTCTTCCCCGCAAACACTTTGCGTAATTCTTATCCTTTCTATGACATTGTGTTGGGCGAGGATTATCCGCTGGATTTTGTTTCCCGCGAGGACAATACTTATACCTTCTACCAGCATCTTCGTTATCTTCCACTGGATGAGACTCATAAGTATTCGGTGGAGCGTACCCTTCAGGTGGATCGTTTTTCCGGCATTATTGTGTCCAAAGATGAGGCGCTCACGTTTCATGGCCCAGATGGCGATGACACCGTAGAGTTCACTTATACTGCGGAAACATCGGAGCTTCTGCAAAAAAATGCTCACGATATTGATCAGCGATTGTCGTGGGCTAAAGGTTTGGATTTCTTCTCTAAATTCTTTGGTTTGCTGTTGCTTGCCATTGGTGTGTTTAGCACCGGAATTTTCAGAAAAGGCCAATTGATGAGCGCCGTAAACAAGCTCAGGAGCTAAATGCGATGACTCCGACCCGGCAGATCGCGTTGTGGGCGTGGACGACTGTGCTTTTGGGGTCGTTGTTGTGGCCATTGGCGTCTGCCGGTGAGTTGTTGTTGCGTGACATGTCTGTGGTGGATCATCCGGCGTTGTCGCTGAATGCGCTGGGGTTTGGTGATTTGCCGTCGCGTAATGCTCCGCAGGATGGTGTGCTGGCGCTGTTGAATTTCCTGCCGGTGAGTTGGCTTGTGCGTGGCATGTTGCTTGGGGCTGGTTTTGCGGGCGCGTGGGGTGCGATGCAGCTGGGGCCGTCGAAATTTTTGGCCGTTACCGTGGCGATTTACAACCCGCTCGTGGTTGAGCGCCTGCTGCAGGGGCATTGGTCGTTGGTCATGGCAGTGTGGTTGTTGCCGCTGGTTGTGGCGTTGCGGAAGCATCCCCGCTGGCAGGTAGTTGCGATTTGGGCGGCGTCGCTCACGCCGACGGGTGCGGTGGTTGCGGGGGTCACTGGCGTAGCCAGTTCAAAAAGAAAATGCTTTACGACGCTTTTTTCCTTCCTTTCGTGGCTTCCTTGGTTAATTCCTGCGCTTCTTGCCACCCCAACCTCTGGTGGTGCGCTGACTTTTGCGATTCGTGCTGAAACATTTGCAGGAACGTTGGGAACTGCGCTGGGTCTGGGTGGCATTTGGAATGCAGGGGCTGTTCCAGCCTCCCGTGACGCTGGGTTCGCGGTTGTGGGAATCTTACTTTTTGTCATTTTGCTAGCGGGTTTTAAAAACTGTCCATGGGTCCTCGGACTCTTGGCAGTTGTTGGCATGGTTGGTGCGGTCGGCCCGTGGCTGTTGCCAAATTTGTTTACGTGGACCATCGCGTATGTGCCTGGCGCTGCGCTGTTTAGAGATTCCCAAAAGCTCCTCATGTTTGCAGTTCCCGCCTATGTGTGTTTGGCAGCCGGTGTGAAACACCCGTTGTCGTGGGTCGCTACCGGGTTGGCGTTGCTGCAAATTCCAGATGCACCCCGTGAAGTCGCAGTGATGCGCCCCAGTTCAGCGCATGTGGAATCAGTAAAAGCGCTAGCAGAGCTTGCCGACGACCGCGACACCCTCATCATCGGCTCTACCTCTCTTGCTACCAGGGAAGATGGCATACCAGTGGTGGATCCTCGAACCAAAGCATTATCAGTAGTTGAGTCCGGTGAATTACGTGTAGATGGCATCATCACCGACGCTCCCTCCCAGCGCTGGACTGATGCAATGCAGGCGTGGTCGGCAGGTGATCTTGAGCGTCTTGAACAGCTTGGCATTGGTGTTGTGATCAATGGCGACGACGTCATCGAAACCAATGCGCCCCCACAGCGTGGCTGGAAATTCTATCTTGGTGTTGGCTTAACAATCTTGTGGATGGCTCTGCCACTTGGACTACTTTTTCGACGCAAGGCCAAGCAGTAGTGGTACCCGCGGTGTCCCATTGCGGCATAAGACCAAACACAGAGACCCAGAAATCACATTTTCGACGTTTGTGGGTCTCCTAGTTTGGTGTATCGCTCTCAATACCAAACACAGAGACCCAGAATTTAAGTTTTTGAAGATTCTGGGTCTCCTGGTTTGGTCGCTCTCAAATTTAAGCCCTTACCCTGAAAAGTCATACCTCCCCAGCAGCGCTTTTAACGGGTTTTCAAGGTCAAGTGCATGCATAAGCTCATCTAAGAAAACTCGAGGCTTTAAACAAGGCGATAAACGCTAACGCGCTTTTTCAGAGAGCCAGTAGGAGATTGATCCAAGTCGGGTCTATCTTGGCGTTGGCTTAACGATCTTGTGGATGGCTCTGCCGCTTGGACTACTTTTTCGACGCAAGGCCAAGAAGTAGTTCCTCAAACTGGGTGCCCGCGGTGTCCCAACTGTAGTTTTCGGCGCGCTCTTTGGCGCGGGTGCCGAGGTGGGTGCGGAGGGGGGCGTCGAAAAGCAGCTTTTTGGTTGCTGAAATGAGTTCGGCCTTGGAGTCGACGAGCAGGCCGGTTTCGCCGTCGACGATGGAGTCGCGCAGACCGCCGGAATTGCGGTAGCCGATCGTGGGGACGCTGTGCTGCGCGGCTTCTGTTACCGCCAGGCCCCAACCTTCCTTGCGAGACGGCATGAGGTGGACCGTGGCGCGCTCCAACAGTGCGTGCTTATGATCCTCGGCGACCTGGCCGTGGAAAATCACGCGGTCACTGACTCCTAAAGTCTGGGCATAATCCACGAGTTCTTCCTGCCACCAGCCGCTACCCACGACATCCAAGACCACCCCATCAAGGGCTGCGACCACATCCATGGCATGTTCAATCTGCTTATGTGGCACCAAACGGGACAAGGTCACCACGTGTTGGCCGTCGCGGTCCAGGCGCGGAATGTGTGGCGGAACTGGATCCACACCATTGCGCACAATATGAATCTGCTGCGGATTCACACCCAGCGCAATTAACTCCTGCGCGCTGGGTTCAGACACCGTCACATACGGCGCTTTTTTGTAAGCACGTGGCGCAATTCGGCTTTCAATCAACCACCCCACCTGCGCTAAAACCGGGCCCACCACCGGCCACTGTTCCTTGTGACAATGGTGCGTGAGCAAAATGGTGGGCTTGCCGGAAAACAGCTTCCCAAAAAACGGAATGCCATTTTGCGTATCCACCACCACGTCAACCTTGGAAAACGTACCGATCCCCACACTCCCCAACATCATGGCAACCCACGCCTTCGGATACACACTAAATTTCCCACCGCTTCGGGAATACCTCACACCATCGCGAAAAGAACGCCTCGGCGCATCAGTGTGCCCAGCTGTACGAAACACCACCTCATGGCCTTGTTTCGCCAAAAACTCACCCACCCGTTCAAGGTAGCGTTCACTTCCGCCACCTTGAGGATGAGTGGTATCACGCCAGCACAACAAAAGGATCTTCATAGGGTTATTCAGTCTAGCGGCTTTTAAACAAGTCATAATGGAAGCCATGTCCACAACGATCACCGTTTTCTCCCCCACCCACTCACCCGCACAAATCCGCGAAATCATTCTCAGCGCAGCAAAAGAAGACGACGTTGACTTTTTAGGCGTTCCTTTTACCCACCCCAGAAACGTCACCATTGAGATCGACGACGATCTCATCAACGACTGCCTCGGCTGGCTCGACGATGTTGCACTCGCCTCTGGACTAGGCATTCAATACGATGACGAAATACTCCGTTACGGCGACGAAGACATCGCATTTACCACCCAAACCAAAGGTGACGACGACGCCCGCATTGGCGCCTCCCGCCTCGGTTTAGAACACCTCCTAAACTCCATTGCTGATGACGATGACTACCTCAAAATCGCACAGTTCGATATAGAAAACCCCGCCGATGAATCCACCTATATTTCCGCACGAAGCCTAAGCGAAGTAGACGGATGGACCTTAGAATTCGGTGTCGCTGGAGTACGAAACACCACCATTGTGGCCTCCACCGATGATGCGATCACCACCATGTTGCGCTGGATGAACGGCGAGGACATCCGGGATCTCAACTGGACTCGCGTCTAAATGGTGAGGCTCTCAAGGTTTCCCGGGTTTTTGGGGCTTCCCGGGTTTTTGGGGTTTCCTGCGCTGCGTCGTTTGGCCACTTTGCGTAGGTCGTGGGGGTTGCTCACTGATTTCAAATTTGAGCAAACCCGACCTGATATTTTCTACGGCAACCTAGCCAAAGACACCTCAAATTTGGTGGAGGCGTTGTGTGAAGACTGTGTTGGCAAGGGGCTGGATGGGCTCAAGGTGCTTGATGTTGGTGGCGGACCAGGATACTTTGCCACAGCCTTTGAACAACGAGGTAGCACTTACTTTTCCGTAGAGCCCGATGTTGGGGAAATGTCAGCTGCAGGCATCGATGTCCATGGTTCAGTGCGCGGTTCAGGCCTTGACTTACCTTTTCAATCAGAAACCTTTGACGTGGTGTATTCCTCTAACGTGGCTGAACACGTGGCACAGCCGTGGAGAATGGGCGAAGAAATGCTGCGGGTGACCAACAGTGGTGGTCTTGCCATTTTGAGTTACACCGTTTGGTTAGGCCCATTCGGTGGTCATGAAACCGGATTGTGGGAACACTACATTGGTGGGGCATTTGCCAGGGATCGCTATACAAAAAAGCATGGGCATCCTCCCAAGAACGTTTTCGGGGAATCACTGTTTAATGTTTCCTGCCGGGAGGGGCTTGAATGGGGAGCTTCAGTAGCAGATGCTCAGCTTGTGGCTGCATTTCCTCGCTATCACCCAAGTTGGGCGTGGTGGATGGTGAAAGTACCAGTTCTGCGGGAATTCGCCGTGAGTAATTTGGTGCTGGTGTTTAGAAAAGATTGAGTGCACTTGTGCGCTGCCGGGAAACTGCCGGAGGGCGTCGACAAGCAATTTTTGTGTCTAAAGTTTAAACATAAAAGTAGGGCTCCCACTGCAATCTTGTGCGGTGGGAGCCCTACTATTTTTAGTTCTTAAGCCTGAGCTGCGGTAATGCGAGCCTTCAGTGCGTCGAACTGGCTGTGAACCTCTGCAGGAACACGTGGTCCAAGGAAGGTGAGGTACTCTGCGTTGTCCTCAACATCGTTTGCCCACAGCTCAGCTGGAGCGGAAAGTGCTTCCTTGACATCCTCGATTGGGGTGTCGAGGCCTTCAAGATCAAGGTCTTCAGCCTTAGCAGTGTGGCCCACAACGGTCTCTTCTGCGCCAACACGGCCTTCGATGCGATCAATAACCCACTTCAGAACGCGGGAGTTGTCGCCGAAGCCAGGCCACAGGAAGCGACCATCTTCGCCACGGCGGAACCAGTTGACCAGGAAGATGGATGGCAGCTTGTCGCCACCCTTGTTGCCCATATCGATCCAGTTCTGCAGGTACTCACCGGCGTTGTAGCCAATGAATGGGAGCATTGCCATTGGGTCGTGGCGCAGTGCACCAACCTTTGCCTCTGCAGAAGCTGCGGTCTGACCGGATGCGAGCAGTGCACCAACCATGGTGCCGTGCTCCCAGTCGAAGGTCTGGGTAACCAGTGGGACAGTGTCTGCACGACGTCCACCGAAGAGAATTGCGTCGATCTTAACGCCCTTCCAATCGTTGAACTCAGGTGCAGCTGCTGGGGACTGATCAATTGCTACGCAGTAACGGGAGTTAGGGTGAGCTGCTGCTTCATCAGACTCAGGGGTCCAATCATTGCCCTTCCAGTCGATGAGGTGAGCTGGCGCGTCCCCATCCATGCCTTCCCACCAAATGTCGCCATCATCAGTTAGTGCAACGTTCGTGAACAAGGTGTTGCCTGGTTCCATGGTCTTCATCGCAATTGGGTTGGATGCGTAGTTGGTGCCTGGAGCAACACCGAAGAAACCATTTTCTGGGTTTACTGCGTAAAGGCCGTCTTCGCGGAGCTTCAGCCACGCAATGTCATCACCAACAACCTGAGCGGTCCAACCTGGGATGGTTGGGGTGATCATAGCGAGGTTGGTTTTACCACATGCGGATGGGAATGCCGCTGCGATGTGGTACGCCTTGCCCTCTGGGTTGATCAGCTTCAGGATGAGCATGTGCTCAGCCATCCAGCCCTCTTCACGTGCCATAACAGAAGCAATACGCAGTGCGTAGCACTTCTTAGCCAGGATGGCGTTTCCGCCGTAACCGGAACCGTAGGACCAAATTTCCTTGGTCTCTGGGAACTGGGTGATGTATTTGGTGTCGTTGCAAGGCCATGCAACGTCTTCTTGACCTGGCTCCAAAGGTGCACCAACGGAGTGCAGGCACTTAACGAAGCTGCCGTTTTCACCAATCTTGTCCAGTGCTTCTGCACCCATGCGGGTCATGATGCGCATGGACATAACAACATATGCGGAGTCAGTAAGCTGCACACCAAGCTTTGGATCTGGATCGCTAATAGGGCCCATACAGAAAGGCACAACATACATGGTGCGACCCTTCATGGATCCGGCGTAATGCTTGGACATTTCGTCCTTCATTGCCTGTGGTGGAGCCCAGTTATTAGTTGGGCCTGCATCTTCTTCCTTCTCAGAGCAAATGAAGGTGCGGGACTCAACACGAGCAACGTCGGAAGGATTGGAACGCGCTAAGTAGCTATTTGGACGCTTTTCCTCGTTGAGCTTGATCAGGGTTCCGGCTTGAACAAGATCCTCCGCCATGCGGTCCCACTCAGCTTGGGATCCATCAACGAACACAACGGACTCAGGCTGGAAGAGCTCGACGGCGTCTGCGATCCAGTTCAGCAGTTCCTTGTTCTTGGTAGGAGCCTCACCCTGAAGGCCCTTGATTGCAGCAGTAGTCATAACTTCTCCAGATTTGTGTCATTCGACAGAGTTCTCGTCCCCTAGCGTAGCTTTCTAATACCGAACTAGTTAAAAAGTCGAGTGAGACAACGGCCACATTTGTCATTACCAGTGCGCCTACCCCCTGCCCACGCGCATCTACACGCCTTCTCTAATGCAAGAGTCGTCATATGGGTAACCTAATTTGGGGGTGATTTTCCACTTGAGGATTCAACGTTTTCCGTTAGTTCATTTCCCATCAATGGCGATATGAAACAAATTTCCATACTGCTGACACATTCGATCGCGCATTTCCTTAAAACTGTGGCAGTAAAACTCTTAACATTCGGACAAAGTATGTCAAAACGCCGAGAACAGCGCCAATGGTAATCCCTTTCCCTAATTATTAGGGGAGAAATTTTGGCAAAGTTGGCCAATTACAGCACCCGAAAACCTAAAACCACATTCACTTCCACATTTTTGCCCGCACCGCCATACCCCACCCCTGCCCAGGCAAAGAAATCAGTGAATTCTTGGTCAGATTTTCCAACCAGAATCCTCTTCATTCCTTGATCCAATACGCTAAACGTACACCACTAAACCCATACTGGTTATATCCAGTTGGTCCAGTTTTAAGCCTCCAATGAAGCTTCACTTTGACTCGCATAAGCACACCTCCCTAAATCTCCCGCCAGCAAGAAGAGTGTGCAGAAGCGGCAAAGTATAAAATTAACAAACATTGCAAAAATGAATCCACACATTCGCGAAACTGCAAGTTTCAGACAGCCAGGTCGAGACCAGTACCCTGACGTCCCAAACCTCCTCATTAGCGCTTCCACTTCCCCCAAGGCTTAAAGTATTGGACATGCCCAAAACCCCTTCGACGAAGAACTATGCAGCAGTCTTACCGCTACCGGGCCCAGCGTGGGCAGGTTCTCTCATGGGCATCTCACTCTTGTCATCACTACTTAAAACTCATGGTTTCCCTTTCGCCGCGGATGCCTTTTTCACCCTCGCGTGCATCGTCGCCGTTGTCATCATCGGCGGCTGGCTCATCTACCGCTCACCACGTTTTAAAACAGAGGTCATGCCGGCATGGGCAATGCTCTCTATGGGACTGATCGCTTTGGGCAGTGCCAGCACGAGCGTTTTAGGGGATAACTATTGGGAATTTATGTTCTTTTGTTGGGCCAGTGGAACAATAATCGGACTTGTCGCTTATTCCTTATATACAAGTGCGCTTTTGCGCGGCACCGCTGGCACTCCCTCATTTACATGGGGCTTGCCTTTGGTTACTCCCATGGTGGCTTCAACCTCAGCAGCGCAACTTCATGATCACTATGGTTCCACCCCATTGTTGTGGATTTCTTTTGCTCTTTTCCTTTCCACGTTGGCCGTGGCACCGCTTGTTTTCGCTCGAGTGTATTTTTATTACTTCAGCCCACATGGGCCGCGCATCCCACTCATGGCCACGCCAACGTCATGGATCCCTTTGGGAATGGTTGGTCAATCAACTGCAGCAGCGCAACTAATCGGGGACGCATTCACTTCCACAACCACAACACGTATCGCGATTATTTACGGCTTTGTCATGGGGATTATCAGCATCCCACTGGGAGCAATTGCACACTTTTTGTTTTATAAAGCCGTTGTGAAAGGCGCAACCTACAGCCCTACCTGGTGGGCAAGTACATTCCCTGTAGGTACCTTGAGTTTGGGCGCTCACTTTTTGGCCCAAAGCACTGAGCTGGCATTGTTTGATTACTTCAGCCTGTACTTATTGGCCTTGATGCTCTTTCATGTCATCGTGTCCACCATCGCCGGTACGATTGCTGTAACGAAACGAATCGTCGAAAAGCTTAATCTTCAAAGCTCAAATGATTCATCAAAGTTCATGCATATTGAAGTTTCACAGTTGAACAGGAAAAATAACAAATAATGTCTATTTCTGATAATTCCCGTGATCAATTAGGAGAACTGCCAGCCGGCCGACCTCTCCAATCCGATTTTGATAATGACCTCGACTACCCGCGCTTGGGAAGTGTCACGTTTAGGCGTGGCACCCTGACCGAAAATCAGCAAACCATGTGGGATGAAAAGTGGCCTGAGCTGGGTCGCATCCTCGAAGATGAGTTGATTGATCTTGATTCATGGTTTGGCCGCACAGGGGCTAAAACCATCGTTGAGATCGGCTCGGGCACCGGTACATCTACTGCTGCGATGGCACCTTTGGAAGCTGATACCAATATCGTTGCTGTCGAGCTGTACAAACCAGGCCTCGCTAAACTGATGGGCTCGGTTGTGCGCGGAGACATCAACAACGTGCGCATGGTGCGCGGAGACGGCATCGAAGTACTCAACCGAATGTTCGCGGATGAATCCCTCGATGGCATCCGCGTCTACTTCCCTGATCCTTGGCCAAAAGCGCGCCACAACAAACGTCGCATCATCCAATCTGGCCCATTGAACCTTTTTGCCAAGAAGCTTAAACCCGGTGGCGTGCTCCATGTTGCTACCGACCACGCTGATTACGCCGAGTGGATCAATGAGCTAGTTGAAGTCGAGCCTTTGTTGGAATACAAAGGCTGGCCATGGGCGGAATGCCCACAGCTGACTGATCGTCAGGTGATCACCAAGTTTGAAGGCAAAGGCTTGGAAAAAGATCACGTGATCAATGAGTACCTATGGCAGAAGGTGCAAAACTAATGTCTGATGTTCATGAGGTCATTCACAGCTACAACCCCACTGATAAAGAAGGACCAGAAAGTGTCCTTCTAGTGTGGGATGCACCGAACCTCGATATGGGTTTGGGTGCAATTCTTGGAGGCCGACCAACAGCTGCCTACCGTCCTCGTTTTGATGCCATTGGCCGGTGGCTACTTGCCCGCGCAGGCCGCCGAGCGCATGAACTTGGTCGACACATCGAACCAGAAGCCACGGTGTTTGCCAACATCACCCCAGGTGGTTCTGATGTCGTTCGGCCGTGGGTGGAAGCTCTCCGAAACGTTGGTTTTGCGGTCTTTGCTAAACCAAAGGTTGGCGAAGACTCTGATGTCGACCCAGACATGATTAACCACATCCAGAGGCGCTATGAAGAAGGAGTTCTTCGTGGCGTCATCGTGGCTAGTGCGGATGGTCAAAACTTCAGGGAAACCCTGGAAAAGCTCGTTGCAGAAGGCATTCCAGCCACGGTCATTGGATTCCACGAGCACGCATCTTGGGCGGTTGCCCATGAGACAATCGAGTTTGTTGATCTAGAGGAAATCCCCGGCGTATTCCGCGAACCACTTCCACGTGTCAGCCTGGATAATCTGCCAGAAGGCGGAGCATGGCTACAGCCATTCCGCCCGTTGACTGCCTTGTTGTCCAACCGCCACAATTCACAGGAGTAAACCACCCGTGTTCTCTAAATGGGGCCACTTTGCTTACAGGTATAGGCGCATTGTTCCGCTAGTTGTCATCGTTGCCATTTTGGCGCTGTTCGTTCTTTTCGGCTCCAAGTTGGGCGAACGCATGAGCCAAGAAGGTTGGGATGACCCTGGTTCATCCTCCACAGCTGCAGCAAGCATCGAGTTGGAGACCTTTGGGCGCGACAACGATGGCGACGTGGTGTTGTTATTTACTGCACCTGAAGGGACCTCGTTTGATGATCCAGAGGTTTTTGACAGCGTGTCTAGCTTTCTTGACGGGCTGGTAAGCAACAATCCTGATGAGATCAGCCAAGTAAATAGTTATTTTGATACCCGTAATCAAAATCTTCTCAGTGCGGATAAAACCCAAACCTTTGCAGCTCTTGGGCTTAAAGGTGACGGTGAGCAAACACTGAAAGATTTCCGCGCGATTGAAGATCAACTAACACCAGATAACCTTGCTGGCGGCGTGACAACAGAGGTCGCCGGAGCAACTGCCGTGGCCGATGCACTAGATGAAGGCATGGCTAGCGATATTGCACGAGCTGAAGTATTTGCCCTGCCGTTTGTGGCTGTCTTGTTGCTCATTGTTTTTGGATCCGTCGTAGCTGCAGCAATGCCACTGATCGTGGGCATTTTATCCATCCTGGGTTCTTTGGGAATCTTGGCTATTTTGGCTGGGTTCTTCCAAGTCAACGTCTTTGCCCAATCGGTGGTTACCTTGCTGGGCTTGGGTCTGGCCATTGATTATGGATTGTTCATGGTGTCTAGATTCCGTGAGGAAATGGACAAGGGCACCCCGATTGAACAGGCCGTTGCCACTACCACTGCCACTGCGGGCAAAACTGTGGTGTTTTCTGCCGCGATGGTAGCTGTGGCACTATCTGGGCTTTTCGTTTTCCCACAGGCATTTTTGAAATCGGTAGCGTTCGGCGCCATTTCTGCAGTCGGGCTTGCAGCGCTAATGTCCGTGACGGTCCTGCCGTCGCTGTTTGGCATGCTGGGTAAAAACATCGATAAGTGGAGCTTGCGTCGCACGGCACGCACGGCACGCCGTTTAGAAGACACCATTTGGTTCCGCGTCCCAGCATGGGCGATGCGCCATGCAAAGGCAGTGACTGTCGGTGTGGTGCTGCTATTGCTTGCCCTGACTGTGCCTTTAACAGGCGTGAAATTCGGTGGCATCAACGAAACCTATCTGCCACCGGCCAACGACACGCGCGTAGCCCAAGAGCGTTTCGACGAAGCCTTCCCCTCCTTCCGCACCGAGCCCATCAAGCTCGTTGTCACCGGGGCGGACAACAATCAGTTGATTGACATTTATGTCCAGGCCAACGAAGTAGAAGGACTTACTGACCGTTTCACCGCCGGTGCAACCACCGATGATGGCACCACCGTGCTTTCAGCTGGCATTCAAGACCGTTCCTTAAATGAGCAGGTGGTGCAGCAGCTTCGAGACATTTCTGTTCCTGAAGGCGTCGAAGTACACATCGGTGGCACCCCAGCCATGGAGATCGAGTCCATTGAAGCGCTCTTTGAGAAGCTTCCATGGATGGCCATCTACATTGTGTTGGCCACTTTCATCCTCATGTCTTTGGTTTTCGGTTCCATAATTTTGCCAGCCAAGGCGATCATCATGACCATTTTGGGTATGGGCGCAACGCTGGGTATTTTGACCCTGATGTTTGTGGACGGTGTGGGAGCCAGCGCCTTGAACTTCTCCCCTGGCCCACTGATGAGTCCCGTATTGGTCTTGATCATGGCAATTATTTACGGACTGTCCACAGACTACGAGGTTTTCCTGGTCTCACGCATGGTGGAAGCCCGCGACAAAGGTGAATCCACCGACGATGCCATCCGCTATGGCACTGCGCACACCGGATCAATCATTACCGCAGCGGCATTGATCATGATTGTTGTATGTGGTGCTTTCGGATTCTCAGAGATCGTGATGATGAAATACATTGCATTCGGCATGATCGCAGCGCTCATCTTGGACGCCACCATCATCCGCATGTTGCTGGTACCTGCAGTGATGCACCTGCTTCGCGACGACAACTGGTGGGCACCCGGCTTCGTGAAAAAGGCCTACACCGTGATGGGACACGGATCTGACGTAGAAGAACCAGCACGCCCAACCACCCGCAGGCTTAACGATGACGAGGAAGTCACCGTACATGAAGCCGTCGTCGCAGGCGATAGCATTGCATCCCGTGGCGGTATGAGCACACAAGAAAACCGCGATTTAGTCTCCTTCGTGGAGCTTAAAGCACGACTAGAAAAGCGCAGGCTTGAGGATCTAGATTAAATAAATGCGCGCAATTTTCAGCAACCCCTGGATTCGCTGGGCTTTGTCCCTTGCGATTCTAGGGGTGATCCTATTTTTCCTGCGCGATCAGCTGGAATTTTTAAAAATGGGCATCAAACAAATCCGCCACATTAGCCCCCTTGGACTCGCGCTCACAATGGTGGCACTTGTGCTTTCCTTCGTGGCGATGGCCAAAGTGATGCAAATTATGCTCAAAGCAGGTGGCACAACAACCACGCTGAAATCCACCACCGCGCTGACGTTTGCCTCTAATTCCTGGTCCGCGACACTTCCCGGCGGCCCCGCGTTCTCTGCGATTCTAACGTACAAAGTGCAGCGCAGCTGGGGTGCAAGTGCTGTGCTGTGCTCATGGTTTTTCTTACTCTCCAGTGCACTTTCCACCGTCTGGTTGGTGGCACTCGGTGTGATCGCGGTGTTTTTTATGGGGGCATCGCTTAATTTATGGTCACTGATCGCTACGCTTCTGGCCATGGTTGCACTCTCCGGTGCTGTTTATTGGGCAGCGAACAACCCTGATACCTTGGCGCGGTGGGTGCGAAAAATTGCAAAAAACAGGGAGGGGGGAATCGTCGAAAAGCTTCTTGGAAGCATTGAGCAGCTACGGTCCGTCGCACTCACGGGGCCGCAATTCGCCGCCAGCGCCGCCTGGTCTTTAGGCAATAGGCTTTTCGACGCCTTCTCCCTATGGATTTGCATCTGGGCCGTCACCGGAACCGCCCCCATGTTTGACGCAGAACCCAACAACACCACCATCGCCGGCGTACTCCTGGCCTACACCACCGCAAAAATCGCAGGCTCCATCCAAGCCACCCCAGGCGGAATCGGCCCTATCGAAGCCGCCTACATCGCAGCCCTGGTAGCAACCGGAATGACCGCCATCGAAGCCGCCGGAGCTGTCATAATCTACCGACTATGCTCTTTTATCATCATGGCGATTGTCGGATGGGTCATCTATTTTATCTACTTCACCCCCAAAGGCCTCAAGGCTAATGAAACCTCCGAAGTAGAACAGGATACGATTAACACAGACTCAAACCCACAGTCCGCAATTGAAAGGCCAGAAACGTGAACCGCTGGATGTCCTTACTGTGTGATTCCATCGCCATCGGTCTCTTCGCACTTTTTGCCCGGATCGCTCACCAAAGCCCCGACATGCCCCTAAACGTGCAAGGCTGGTTTTTCACATGGCTGCCCTTCCTCGCAGGAGTGTTCATCGCATACCTGGCCGTGATCCTTCCCGCCAAACTACCCAGTGAAATGATTCGCCCGGCAGGACTCATGGTGTGGATTCTAGCCGTCGTGGTGGGACTTGTAATTTGGGGATTCAACAACGGAGAAGTTCCGCACTGGTCATTCATGATCGTTGCCACCACCGCATCCGCCATTTTGGTCCTGGGATGGCGAGCACTGTTTAAAGTAACGATGCGCTAGTTTTGCTGGTTTGGTTCTTGCGTTAAGTTCGAGACCTCAACTGCGATTTCACCCTTTCGATTTCGCGTTTCCAATTTCTTATCCTCAATTTCGCATATTCGATACCAGTCGGTTTGGGGTGGAAATCCGACTGAAATCGGTGTTAAGAAATTGAGCTTGAGGTATCGGAGTCGCGGTATCGAACTTAAGAAATCGCCCTTTAGTGGCCGGCACACTGAGAGGCTTTTTAAGGCGTCGAAAATCCGCCATGAGCATTGGTATGGCTACACCTACTAAAGGCCCTTAGAAGCGATTCTGGAGTCTTAAGATTTTTTGGATCAGCCACCAAAATTTCGACCACCGACGCCAGACCAAACATACGTGACAAGAAATCCCGAAATCCCGAAACTTTGGCACGTATGTTTGGTGTGAGTCAGACCACGGTGCTCAAGACCCTCAAAAGCCGCATGCTGGGCATCTGCGTCCGGTCCTAACGCGTAAATACCAAACCAGGTCCAGAAAAACCGAAAGTAAGTTCCCGTGGTTTTGGTGCTGCCACCGGCTTTTGCCGAAATACAAAAATGGGAGCCCCCGAACATTTCGGCGGCTCCCACTTTTGGGGACTTAGTAGCTTAAAAAGCCCTGGATATACGGCAGAGTCGTGCTGAAAATATCAATACCTAGCAATAGAGCGATGATTGCCATTTCGGTCTCCTCTAGCAAATTGGTTACAGGGTTTCTATCTAAAAAATCCTTCAGGTGTTACATCGGCATGATGGTGTGCTTCTTATCGAGGTCGCGCACTGCTTTGTTTTCTAGCTGTCGCACGGCACGACGGAGCACCAGGCGGGTTTCTGCGGGTTCGATCATTGCGTCGATGTAGCCTCGTTCGGCGGCGACATAAGGGCTGGTCATGTTTTCGTCATAGAAGTCCATGAACAGTTTCTTCATGTATTCGCGCTGCTCTGGTGGGGCTGCTTCGAGTTGTTTGCCTTGGATCATCACGACGGCGGCGGCTGCACCCATCACTGCGATTTGCGCGGTTGGCCATGCGAAGTTGAGATCGCCGGTAAGGTTCTTGGATCCCATGACTGCGTATGCTCCGCCGTATGCTTTGCGCACGATGAGGGAGATTTTTGGCACGGTTGCTTCTACCACTGCGAATGCGAGTTTTGCACCGCGGTGAATCAGGCCAACTTTTTCCTGGTCGACGCCTGGTAGGTAGCCGGGGGTGTCAACGACGAAGATGATGGGGATGTTGTAGGCGTCGCAGATGCGGATGAAGCGGGCACCTTTGTCTGCTGCGTCGGCGTCGATGCAGCCTGCTTTGTCCATCGGTTGGTTGGCTACTACACCTACGGCTTTGCCATCGATGCGGGCGAAGGTGGTGATGAGGTTGGGGGCGTATTCCTCTTGGATTTCGAGGAGGTTGGAATCGTCGAAAAGCTTGGACAGCAGGTCGTGCATGTCGTAGCCCTGGTTGGTGTCGTCGGGCATGAAGGTGTTGAGCGATTCGTCGTAGGCGATTTCTTCATCGCTTGGCGCAGCAAAGACTGGTGCGGGATCGTTGCAGGTCAGTGGTAGGAAATCGAGAAGATCTTTGACCACATTGAGCGCTTCTTCTTCAGAAGATGCCAAGTAGGAGATGTTTCCGTTTTGCATTTGCTGCGCACCGCCACCGAGGTCGGCGGAGGTGATCTGTTCACCAGTGACCTCTTTGATGACGGCGGGGCCGGTGACATACATTTCGGTTTCGCCGTCGACACCAATGACAAAGTCGGTGGTCACTGGGGCATACACCGCACCTCCAGCGGATTTGCCCAGCATGATGGAGATCTGCGGGCTACGACCAGAGAGTGGAAGCTGACGGCGCGCGATTTCGGAGTACATTGCTAGAGAGGTGACGGCGTCCTGGATGCGGGCTCCGCCGGAATCCTGAATACCAATGACAGGGCAACCAATGCGGATCGCCATGTCCATGACTTCACTGACTTTACGTCCGAAAGTCTGTCCCACAGATCCGCCGTACACAGTTTTGTCGTGGGCGTAAATGGCAACGGGGCGGCCGTCGATGCGTCCGTAGCCAGTGACCACACCATCAGAGTAAGGCGCATCCGGCTCCCCCGGAGTGCGACCTAGTGCGCCGATCTCCACGAAGGATCCGGCATCAAGCAGCGCATCGATGCGTTGACGAGGGGTACTTCGACCTTCCTCATCGCGTTTGGTGCGTGCGCGTTCACTGCCTGGGTCTTTGGCGATTTCCAGGCGGGCGCGCAGATCCGCTAGCTTCTCTGCAGTAGTGGTTTTACTCAACTTCCGTCAGCTCTCCGTTACTAATTCTTCCGAGAAATCTCATCAATGCGGCGGCTCAGGTGAGCGCCGACTGTGCCGATTTCTGGTTCATCGACAACTGCAAGGTGGTCGCCATGTAGCTGAATAATTTCCAGATCATCGACGATTCCGGACCATCCACCATCTTGATCAATCTTGGCATAGCTTGGTTCAAGTTCGATAGCTCCATCATGCATCCGTTCTGCACGGAACAGCATGACTGGTGCTTTCACGTTGGCCCAATCTGTAAAATTAAGTTTAGCCAGGATGCGGTTGTCCACAAAAGATGCACGCTGGTGTTCCAGCACTCCGGCGGACAGTCCATGTTCGGAGGCGTCGGTGTTGGTCAAGAACTCAGTCAGCATGGATAACATGCCGTCTTCACCAATGGTGTCGAGGATGTCAAAAGGAACTTCGAAATCTAGACCATACGTCTTCTTGGCAAACTCAGCGTACCGAGTCCAGCGAGCTCGAGTTTCCTCTGGCGTATCTGGAGCTGGTTCAGATGGTTGGGTTGTATCCAGCAGCGCCACGGTGGCGACCTCTACGTCTGTGCCAACCAGCTGGTGAGCGACCTCGAAAGCCACTGCTCCGCCGAAGCTCCAGCCACCCAACACTACTGGGAGACCGTCAGAGTACTGCTTGATGTCCTCTACATAGGCTGCGGCACGATCTTTCAGATCACCTTCCAAACGCTCCACACCGTAGACAGGAACATCTTCTGGAAGACGACGCATTAGCGGTTGGTAGACCACGGATGAGCCACCTGCTGGGTGGAACATGAACACTGCTGGTTTGGTGGAGCCTTCTTTGCGTTCACGCAGCACACGGATATTGCCTTGGACTTCAGTTTCCAAGCCTTCGCGCACCAGGTCAGACAAAGGTTCCAGGGTTTCGGCAGCCAGCACTTGTTCGGTTGTGATCTCAATGCCGGAACGTTCGGTAAGTCGTTCCGCGATTGCAGTTGCGGTGTCTACATCGATGCTTGGCAAGGTGCTGGTCACACCCGCTGCAGCAGCACCAGTGAGGCCTGCCCAGGTGCCAAAGACCATGCGTTCCGACGCGTCTCGCGGCGCAACCCCAACGCCCTGCCCGTCTGCAGCCTTCTCTGGTTGCTTGGCTGGTGACTGCGGGGTGGCGTCGACAAGCGTCTCGGTGGAGCGCTCAGCGACAAGGTTTTCAACCATGATCACCACGTCGGCAACCGAAGCGTCGCGGAGAGCCTGGACCTGCAGCGGTGGGATCTGGAAGTCATTTTCGATGCGATTTTTAATGCGCATGCCCATGAGAGAATCCAGGCCGAGGTCAATCAAAGGGAGCTCGCGAGGCAGGTCATCAACGTCATAGCCCATTGCTTCGGAGACAATCGCGCGCATGCGCTCTTCCACGGTTTCGGTGGCGGGATCCCAGCGGACTGCCTCAACATCTAACGGCAGATCGGAACGAGGATCAGGCTGGTCAGAGAAATCGTCGCCGAATTCTTTGTAGCCTTGTCCATCAAAAGCTGGAGCTGCAGCAAAACCGGGGTTGGCGGCAAAACCTTCGGCCACAAGCGTGCTGGTGTTGCCCACAATCTTGTACACCGCAAGGCTCAATCCGCCCAGGCTGCGGGTAACAATCGTGGTGATCTCGCCACTTGGTGGGAGCATATCGCGCTCATCAACGGCGTCCACTGAAGCGCCTGGGGTCACGGCCATGGCGGCAGCTTCCATGATGGCAACCGCAGATGGTGCGAGTTCAGCAGCGGTGGAAAACGCCACGGAATTATTAGGCAAGTTCACGCGGAAACCAGGCAGGTCCAACGACGCACCAGATGATGGGCGCGCAGAAGTCCAGAAACGCTGGTGCTTCCAGGTGATATGTGGTGGATCGATAACTTCGCCGTCGCCGTAGAGGCCGGAGAAGTCAACGTTTTCACCATTGACATAAAGTTTTGCCATCAGATCACGAAGCGACTCAGCCTCTGGGACCTTACGCTTCAAGCTAAACAGCAACTGCGCATCAGGCTTACCCACGCTAAACGCGGTGTTCATCATGCCCATGAGAGCAACCGGGTTCGGGGAAATTTCCACCAAAGTGTTGTGTCCGGCAGCAAACGCCGCTTCGGTGGCGTCTTGGAAATACACTGACTGACGAGTACAACGCAGCATGTAATCCGCATCGTGCACCACGGAACCGACCGGGTAAGTAACGCCCTTATCCACAGAGCTAAACAGCGGGATCTGCAGCGGAAGTGGCTCAATGCCAGCGATTTCACCAGCAAGTTCACCCAAGAGCGGCTCCACAGCAGAGGTATGTCCAGCGCCCTTCACGTTGAGCAAACGAGCAAACTTGGACTCAGCTTCCAGCTTCTCTACAAACTGAACCACCGCATCACGAGGCCCACCCACGGTAGTCATGCCCGGACCTGCGTAAACAGCTGGCTCAATGCCCTTGTACTCAGGGTTTTCCTCAATGAACTTATCCAGGTCCGCAGCAGCGAATTCCACCACGGCCATGGCACCAAGCTGATCCTCTGGGAGGGATTTCTCGCCCTCACCCATCAGTCGGGAGCGGTGGCTTGCGATCAGCATCGTGTCACGATCACTCAGGCCACCCGCTGCATAAGCCGCAGCGATCTCACCCATGGACATACCCATGACAGCAGCCGGCTTGATGCCGAAACTTGCCAGCAAATCAGTCAAAGCGATCTGAATTGCGGTGATAGCAACCTGCGCGGTCTCGGTGTCATAAGTCTGCTCATCATCCAAAACCAGTTCCATGATGGACCAGCCGGACTCAAATTTGACCATTTCATCGAGCTCTTCGATGCGCTCACGGAACTGCGAAGAAATGGAGCACAGTTCTTTAATCATGAGGCGGTGCTGTGAACCAAAGCCCGAGTACACAAATACAGGGCCGTTGGTGGCTGGTGAATCAGCGGCGGAAATACCAACGCTGACCTTGCCTTCTGCCACCTGGCGCAAACGCTTGACGGCTTCCTCAACGGTGCTGGCAAGCACCACCGCACGGGAGCGGCCATGGTTGCGCCCGGTCAGCGCGCGGGCCACTGGAGTCAGGTCTTCATCTTTGCGGCCCTCCAAGAAGTCCGCCAAATCAGCAGCTGCTTGTCGACGCCTGGAAGGCAGGTGCCCCGACACCGGCAAAGCTACCTGCGGGTCAGGAAGCTGCGCAGCCTTTTGCCCACGAGTTTCATAGTCTTCTGCGTTGAACTCAGAGATCACCACGTGCGCGTTAGTTCCACCGAAACCAAACGCAGACACACCCGCAACAGCATGACCGTTGTATTCAGGCCATTCGCGTGGATCCTCCACGACTTCCAAACGCTCAGCATCAAAATCGATATAGCGATTCGGTCCCGCAAAATTCACGGTAGGAGGAAGCGTCTTGTGCTGCAAGGACAGCAACACCTTGATCACACCAGCAATACCGGCTGCAGACTCGGTGTGTCCAAAGTTAGATTTCGCAGATCCTAAAAGAGTTGGGGTTGAGGCATCGCGACCATAGCCAAGCACTGCACCAAGAGCAGTTGCTTCAATTGGGTCACCCAAAATGGTTCCGGTGCCATGGGCCTCAACATAATCCACAGTGGTCGGATCAACCTGGGCATCAACATATGCACGCTGCAGCACATCAACCTGCGCATCGGGGTTTGGTGCAGTCAAGCCATTGGAGTGACCATCGGAGTTCACTGCAGAACCCTTGATCACGCCGATGATGTTGTCGCCATCGCGGATCGCATCATCCACGCGCTTAAGCACAATGACACCCGCACCATCAGAACGCACAAAACCATCAGCATCATCAGAAAAAGCGTGGATCTTGCCAGTTGGGCTAATCACACCAAGCTCAGCAAAAGCAGTGGTGACAAAAGGAGATGCCAAAATATTGACGCCACCAGCAATAGCATGATCCGCTTCACCATTACGCAGCGCACGCACAGCCTGGTGCACTGCAACGAGAGAAGAAGAACACGCAGTATCCACATTGACCGAAGGGCCACGGAAATCGAAAGCGTAGTTGATGCGGTTTGCCACAATCGCGCTCGAGGTACCAGTCAAAGCATAAGGGTGTGCTTCTGCTGGATCAGCAGCGATCATCATTCCGTAGTCATTGTTGGACGAACCCATGAACACACCCACTGATTCACCGCGAAGAGTATTCGGTGCAATGCGAGCATTTTCCAAGGCTTCCCAAGTCAGCTCCAGCAAAATGCGCTGCTGCGGATCCATGTTGGCTGCCTCCAAAGGTGACAAACCAAAGAACTCAGCATCGAAGCTGGCAATATCCGACAAGTAGCCACCGATGGTAGAAAACTCTTCCATCTTCCGCGACATAACCTCATCGCCGGAATACTCAGACCAACGACCAATCGGCAGATCCGAAATGCCATCACGGCCCTCAATGAGCAGCTTCCACATTTCATCCAAGTTCTCTGCACCTGGGTAACGAGCCGACATACCCACCACAGCAATATCGTGAGAGCCCGGCGAATCGCTCACCGCAGAGAAATTAAGCTCACGCTGGGCATGCGCACGACGTGGCTCGCCATCCACAAGACGCTGCGCCAAACCGCGAATCGTTGGATACTCATACGCGATTGTGGCATCCAACGTGGTGTCCAGCAGGTTTTCTAACTCACCAGAAAGCACAACAACATCACGAGAGGAGAGGCCAAAGGTCTCCATTGCTTTGTCATCCGTTACCTCTTCCACCGGAAGACCAGTGGTACGGACAACCCAATCACGGAGCCAGGTGCGAACCTGTTCAACGGTCATCTTCTGATCCGACGATTGGCTCTGTTCCATATTTGGCCTCAGCCTTTCAGCTCGATTACTAATTAAACTTAAAAAAATCTTTGCTATTCAACCTAAAAAGATAAGAAGAATAGACATCCAGACGTTTATCGCTCAATCGCAGAAGAGTGTTTCATCCCCAGCTCAGGAGCCATATTTCCTAGAATTTTGAGCACTTTAATTGCACTCACTGTTAACTGCAATAGTTTACAAGGCTAAAGGCCACGATGGAATTTACCTAAGTGCGCGACAGGCACTAAGGGAATAAATGTGCGAATATCCACCACAAACCAACGGATTTTTGTGTTTTGTGGTGAGGATTCTCGCTGGGCAACCTTCAAAGTGCAAATTTTTGACCGATTTGAAAGACCGGGGGCCCGTTTGTGGTGAGTACTTGATCAGCAAACTTTCAGGTTTCACTTCCACCCCATCAGCCCCAAAATTAACAACGCTCAGAATCGCCCTCAAGCGACCAAACCAGCCCCACCCAAGCAAAGACCCATCCGGGAAACTTCGACCTCTTAAATCGCCTTCTACGGACTCCCGAAATTTAAAACCCCCGATGGATTCCATCGGGGGTTTTAAATCCAAGATCTAGTTAGCTTGTTCTTGGATGTAGTTGCGCTGGTTAACGCGTCGTGCGATCTTTCCGGAAGAAGAACGCGCGATCTCATCTGGCGCAACGATGCGGATTTCTTCTGGAACCACACCGTGTGCAGAACCTACTGCAGAACGGATTGCTTCTTCAGCTGCTGCATCGTCGGCTTCGTTTGCGGTGTTGTCACGTTCAGCCAGGATGATGAGCTTTTCGATGTCATCGCCAGGAACTGCGAATGCTGCGACAGAATCTGCACGGATGTGAGAGGACGCCGCTTGGACGGTGTATTCGATGTCCTGTGGGTAGTGGTTACGACCTGCAACAACAATGAGGTCCTTCAGGCGTCCGGTGATGTAGAGCTCGTTATCTACAATCACGCCGAGGTCGCCGGTGGCCATCCAGTAGTTGTCGTCGGCTGCACCTTCTGCGCGGGAGTTTTCAGCAAGGCGGCTCTTTAGACGGTTGCGGAAAGTTTCTGCGGTGTCTTCTTCTCGGTCAAGGTAGCCGGCTGCGGTGTTTTCACCGTGGGTCCAGATTTCACCGATTTGGCCGTCTTCCAGCTCGGATCCGGTGTCTGGATCGACAATGACCAGCTGCTGTGGCACAACGACCTGGCCGTTAGACACGAATGCCACGGCCTTTTCACTTCCCTTTTCTACCAGTTCAACGCGGTTTTCAGCCAGCGCTTCACGGTCGAAGTAGGAAATCAGTGGGCGGTTTTCGGTCTGTGGGGTAGAGACCAGCAGGGATGCTTCTGCAAGACCATAGGAAGGACGCAGAGTTTGTACCGGGAGACCATATGGTTCAAAAGCTTCACGGAAGGTGGTCAGTGCCTTTTCGGTCACTGGCTCTGAACCAATGATGATGGCATCCAGTGCGGAGAGATCCAGGGTCTCGCCTTCTGCTGGTTTTGCGTAACGTGCTGCAAGCTCAAGGGCGAAGTTGGGGACAACGGTGTAGACGTTGACGTCACCTTCACGGCGGTTAAGCTGCTTGATCCAGCGGGATGGCTGCTGCACGAAGTCACGTGGGTTCATGAACTCGTTGTCCAAACCAAGCATGGTGACAAACGCTGCCAGGATAATGCCCATATCGTGGTGCAGTGGAAGCCAAGACACCAAGCGCAGAGGTGTCTTAAGCTGTGCACCTCTGAAGATCTGCAGCACGTTGGTAAGGATGGAGCGGTTGGTCAGCACAACACCGGCTGGGGTTCGGGTGGAGCCAGAGGTGTACTGCAAGAAAGCAGTGAGATCGATTGGTGCGGATTGACGCAGCGCAGCCAAACGACGACCGGCTTCAGTCAGCATGGGGTTCTCATAAGATTCCGCCAAAGAATCAGGCAAGGAATCTACGGAAAGGATGCGAGGGCGTTCGGCTGCTGGCAGGTTGGAAAAGTGCTTGCGCACCGCACCTGCGGATTTAGCATTAGTTAGGACAACTACTGGTTCGCTGTCTGCGAAAACTGCGTTGAGGTGATCGGCGTGGCCTGGCTCATTTGGGTCATAAAGTGGCACGGGAACCATGCCTGCGTAGATCGCGCCAAGGAAGCTGAAAATGTATTCCGGGCTGTTGTTTGCCAAGATTGCTGCGCGATCACCAATGGTGGCTACCTGCTGCAAACGGCCTGCAACTGCCTTGATGCGGGTATCAATTTCATTGCGGGTGTATTCAATCAGCTTGCCGTCACGGTTTTCGGAGAAGTCCCAGAAATGCATACGTGGTTCATCTCCGCCGCCTTCTGCGATGTCAGCCTGGTACATGAACTCGCCCATGGCTGCCAAAGTAAGGAATGGAGGAAGGTTGATTTCTCCATTTTCGTCGAAAAATGAACCAATAGCTTTATCTAAATCCATGTGAACCCCTCTTAAAATCTGTTTATGACTATTGTGATCATCGCCGAAGATGAACATTTCATTACTTTTGCAAACTAACACTACTTGAGTGGGTGCCTGTTCCTTAACCCAAGATCGCGCCGGGGAGGGGCGCGTCGACAAGCAAAAAATCTTTAACCGTTGTCGATGAGGTTTGTTGCCCAATCTACAATCCACGCGTTGGTGGTTGTGCCTGGGAAAACGTCCGGGTTGGTGGCGTATTGCGCGTGCACGCCATTGGCGGCAACCATGGCCATGGCGCGGTCAAGCGCGTTGCCGACGTTGACGGGGGCGTCACAAATCGCATCGTTGGGGGCGCAGATATCTTGCACGCGATCGTTAAGTTCGCCGAAGCCGCCCACACGGCCTCCGCGCATGGTCGCACCTGGAACGATGGGCTGAACCAGCAGGTTGAGGGGCTGCAACGCAACCTCCGCGCCAATACCGTTAACGAAAGTGCCTGGGAACTGGCCCACACCAGGCTCCCTGCGGCCATCAGCAACCAGGGCGACACCCCTGATGCTGTCAGCCGGAATGGCTCCTTGCCCCGAACCGATCTGCGCTGCCACATCGCCTGCAATGACCGCACCCTGGGAGAAACCGACGATGATGAACTCAGTTGCCGGGCAGTCGCGGTGCATGCTGACAAGCTCACTGGTCATCTTCGACAGACCCTCGTTGCGCGAATCGTCATACGTCATCTCATTTTGTGAGTTGATGTTGCGGAACTGCGCGGTGTACGGCAGCGTCCACACCTTGACGTCGTCAGCAGAATAGCGCTCCTGCAGTGGCTGCGTGATGGTCAACATGAACGACAACGGATTGGCAGTTGGGTTGATCGGATCATCATTAGCAGCCGATTCCCACGTGCCCGGCGCGGACAGGAACTCAACGTCCGGGCACCAATCAGGTTGAGCTGGTGGCTCCGTTGTTTCAGTTCCGGTTGGTTCGCCTGGTTTACCAATGAAATCGGAATCATCGGATGTGTTCACATACTGCACCACGCCCACGCCAATTAAGACGAGGACAATAAGTACAGCAATAACGGTGATGGTTTTCCTCATCGGTTAACAATACGTCCGATCTGCCGATTCCTTCAGCAGCGTAGAAATCTCCGCTGCCTGTTCTTCCTGCACGCTGGTGCGTCCCTGCACGATAAGTTGGCCCGCAACTGCATCAACGGTGACATTTTCGTCCTTGTTTTCAGAATTGCAATAATTCTGCGCGGTTGCGATCAGCTGATCTTCCACACCAGAGACGTCAATGTTTTTATCTGTTAGCTCATCCAGGAACGCTTGTGCCTCCGCGCTGCGTTCCACCGTCGCCTCGGGCAGGCCGTCGATTTCCTCGGCTGCGCCGTCCCGGGCTGTGCTTCCATTGCTTTGCGACGCCTGACCGCTTCGTTCCGACGTCCTTTCGGTACTGCTAGACCCGGAGGATTGCTCCTCAGTGGGCACTGTGCCGGTGGCATTACCGGTGGTGTCGTCACCTTCCACAGTGACGCCACCGCATGCGGCAAGACTGACACTCAGCAGTGCAGCTGCAAGGGTTGCTAGGATGCGCTTCACTATTAGCGAGACTCCTCAATTCGGCCGTTGACCTGACGGATGGTGCCGTGCTCAAAATCAATGGTTTGTCCGCCAGCGGTGATTGCTGACTGATCAGAGGTTGGGAAACCGTATTCGCCCTGCTCCCAGCCCTTAGCGCCCCACGCGTTAAAGATATCGCCGTGCAGAATCACGTGCGCGCCGGTGTTTGCAGACCAGTAAACGTTGCCCTTTTCAAATTCCTGGAAAGCGCCACCGTTGATCAGCTTCTCGTTGCCGGTTGGGAAACCAAGCTTTTCGAAGATGCCCTCTTCTGCATACTTCTTGGAGATCTCTCCACGCACCCAGTAGGACTGGTTGTTGGACGTGCGGAAGACGTAACCGCCCTGGAACTGCTGGCGCAGGCCACCGTTGTACTCAAGTGCTGCACCAGTTGGGTAGCCCAAGCTGCCCTTCTCATAATCCTGGGTGCCCCATGCGGCGATCATATCGCCAGGGATTTCCCATGGGCCGGTCTGTGCGGTCCAGTAGATGGAGCCATGCTCAAAGGTGACGTAGCGACCATTTCCATCTGGAGTGGTCAGCTCATTAGAGGTTGGGAAGCCCAGCCAAGAATCAGGTCCACCGAGCTCAGAGTAACGAGCATTGATGCGTCCAACCAGGCCATGTGCACCGGTGTTTGCGGACCAGTATGCGCGACCGTTAGCAAAGTCCTGGGCCTTGCCAGATGCAGCATCGTACTCGTTGGTCAAGCAGGTGCCCATGAAACCAGAAGCAACGGCCTCGGCAATAGCTCCAACAGGTGCGCACTCGGTACCGCGATCCTCGGTAGTCATGCCAAGTGCATTAGCGATGTGAGGGAACGCCTGAGTCATCTCAAATTGCCAGTACTCCCATGAGTGCACACCAGATGGGCGGAAGCTGGAAATAACATCCACGCCAGCCTGACCCGCGGCGTTAACGAAGGTCTGGGAGGTCATACGGGAGATAACTTCCAGGCCAACACCTGCCGCATTAGCAGGCCCAATGGCTACAGAACCCTCTTTACCGAAGTCGTCTGCACCGTTACCGGCAGAAACATAAATGGTCTTGCCCTTGAGCTTGGCCACGTTCGACTTTGGATCATTTTCTTTCCAACGCTCAGAACCTGCAGGTCCCCACATAGCGTTGACATCATATCCGCCTGCATCCGCTAGCGCTGCAGAAATAGCAATTGGCATACCAGTGGAGGTGGTGTCCAAGTAGCCGGAGAAGGAACCAACGAACTTGAACATGTCTGGGTAGTGGGAAGCAATGTTAGCTGCCGCGGTACCACCCATGGAGATACCAGTGATCGCACGGTCGGTGTTGGAGCGGAAGCCCTTATCCAGAATCGGTGCGAGTTCCTGGGTGAGGAAAGTCTCCCACTTGTAGTTCTTGCCGTTGTTTGGCTCATTCCAGTCAGAGTAGAAGGAGCTTTCACCACCAACAGGAAGCACGACAATTGCGTTCTTATCCGCGTAGTACTGCTCAATGTTGGTCTCAATGGTCCAGCCGCTCTGCTGTTCAATTGCACGCAGACCATCGAGGGCCCAAATTTCAGGGAACTCACGATCAGGTGATGAATACCAATCACGTGGAAGCAGCAACTGCACCTTGATTGGGCTTTCAGGCATAGCAGCAGACTGGATGGTCAAAGTGACATGCTTGGAGGTTGACCACTCCGCGCTGATCACGCGCACGCCCTCAGGCAGGCCAGCGATCTCTGGGTAGGTGATTTCACCTGCAGGAATTTCTTCAACGCGTGGCTTCAGGTAATCAGTCAGGCCATCGGTGATTCCACCAATAACAGCGTCTGAGGAGAGGTTGCTGGACTGAGCCATCGCCGCTGGTGCGGCCAGGGACATGCTCAACGCGAGTGCGGTTGGAACAGCGCCAGCTGCAATCCAGAGGGAACGGCGCCTGGACTTAGATGTGGCCTTGGCCTTGGTGGAACGTGCGGTGTCGCGCATGAAGTTTTCCTTCTCATTTGTTTTTTGGATACTGCAACATAGCCCGGCAATGAGTTAGGTTCGTCCCGAAAGTTCCCCGCTTCCGGCCCGACAAACACACGTGTGGGCTATGCCTTGAGAGTCTTCAGTTCTTTTCAGTCTGTCGTGATCTTAGATCAGAAAGTTACACATGTGGGTGTGCAATTCCCTTAATACAGGTCACAACTTCAGATTGCCCTCAATCTTAAGTTCAACTTTAGACTTTTTTCAATGCCACGCCGAAGTTTTTACATAGTTCCGTAAATAGCGCTTGCATCTTGCTGATACAAAAAGAGCGTTCGGGCGACATGTTTACTTAATTCGATTTTCACCCCCATTTTGGCTCAAATAGTATCCCCATTACGATTCTTAAATAGCACTTTTAGGGCTTTGTGGAGCCACATATTTTACTTTGATAGGAACACACTCAATGGACATCCTCCATCTCTTATGGGTGGTGTTAGGCATCGGCCTCATGCTGCTGCTCAACATCAAATGGAAAATCAACGCCATGCTGGCATTGCTGCTCGCAGCTTTGCTCATCGGCGTACTCGAGGGCTTCCCACTCATGGATATCCTCGACACCATTCAGACCGGGTTCGGATCCACCCTTGGTTCGCTGGCCATCATCGTCGTTTTCGGCGCGGTCATCGGCAAATTACTCGTGGATTCAGGTGCAGCCTCCCAGATTGCAGATACTTTGATCCGCAAAATGGGCGTGGGCAAAGTCAAAATTGCCATGGTTATCGCCGGAACTGTTTTCGGTTTGGCCATGTTCTACGAGGTGGCCTTCATTATCCTCGCACCACTCATCATTGCGGTTGCTGTGGAAGCCAAAGTCCCGTTCATGAAGATTGCGATCCCCGCAGTCGCAGCAACCACCACTGCTCACTCACTGTTCCCACCGCAGCCAGGACCTGTAGCGCTGGTTGATTCTTACGGCGCTGACATCGGAATGGTCTACATTTTGGGCATTGTCGTTGCAGTGCCCACCATCGCGATCACAGGTTGGGTGCTGCCAAAGTTCCTTGGAAACCTCGACTATCCAGTGCCAAAATTGTTGCGCACTGAAGATCCCGTCCCAGAAGACGAGCGTCCATCGTTCGCTATTTCCATGTTCGTGCCCCTGATTCCGGCTATCCTCATGATCGCCGCAACCATCTTGAACATTTGGCTCAGTGAAGGCAGCCTCGCCCACTCCATCGTCAACTTCCTGGGCTCTTCGGTTGTTTCCGTATCCATCGCGATGATCGCTGCTTTCTACTTCTTCGCCATCCGCCCCAAACGAGGCATCGACTGGGCTATGGACAGCTTTGAAGGTGCGATCAAGTCCATCGCCATGGTTGTCCTTATCATTGGTGCCGGTGGAGCTCTGAAACAGATCATCATTGATACAGGTATCGGCGACTACATCGGCAGCCTCATGAGCGCCACCTCCCTATCTCCGTATCTGATGGCGTGGTTGATTACTGTCCTAATCCGTTTAGCCACTGGCCAAGGCGTGGTGTCTGCAATTACTGCCGCTGGCATTATTTCTGGCGCGCTGATGGATCCCACCGGCACCCTTGTGGGCGTCAACCCAGCACTGCTCGTTTTAGCAACAGCGGCAGGCTCCAACACCCTCACCCACGTCAACGACGCCTCATTCTGGCTGTTCAAGGGCTATTTCGACCTCTCTGTCAAAGACACCCTCAAGACATGGGGCCTCCTCCAGCTCTGCAACTCACTTGTAGGCCTTGGCGTAGTCATGCTGCTTAGCATCTTTATTGGGTAAGGTACAGCGCCCACCACTTTTGGTTGTGGATAGTTTCGCTGTAAGCAAGGCCGTTCTGTGGATAACTTCGTAGCCCCTTGTTTTCTCTGTTAGCCTGCGGTTATCTGGGTTGCAATAGCAATCAGAAGGGGGCGGCGGTGAAAGAAATTGAAGCGATCATGCAGCGCATGGATGTTCTTATCGCTGACCCCTCTGATGGGGCGTTCAAAGAAGTCCTGCCGTTTGCCGAACTGCTTGAAAAGCTACAAAACAAAAAAGCGCTTTTCGACGCCGCCCTCGCCAAATCCGCCGAGCTCTCAGATGCCGGACGCATCATCGGAAAAACATCCCATATTGATGCCTTGGCGTATCTTCTAGATATCTCCAAGGCGGAAGCATTCAGACGAGCACAAAGGGCGGAAGAACACTACGGAAATCCCAGCCCCGAGCTGTCTGAAGAAGACCTTGCCAAAGAAACTCCCGCTGAAAAAGAGGCACGGGAGCAAAAAGAACGCCAAGACAAGATCAAGCAGGCTGAAGCAAACAAGCTTGCCCTCGATCATGGGATCTCTGCCGAAAAGCAAGACACCATCCGGTATGAACTGGAAAAACTCAACAACAACACGTCCTTGTCCAGAGCAACCTTGCGTAAACTCGCGATGAAAGAAGCCACAAACCGCTCCTTGGAAGATCTCCGAAACTGGACTCGTAACAAAGTCACCCGGATCAATCCCACTGCTAAAGATCCATTAGCGGCAGTAAAGAAACGTTCTTTAAGTATTGGACGCCAAGACCATGACGGCGGAGCTAGAGCATCACTGTATTTAGATCCCAAAGGTTTAGCGCTTTTGAAATCACTCATGTCCAAAGCTAAACCGGGGCATTTGCTTGAAGATGTACTCGACGACCCAGGCAAAGAAGACAAACGTACAAAACAGCAACGCCAATACGATGCCTTCGCTGATATTCTCCACCGAGCACACAGTGGCTTGCTTCCCGGCAGAGCTGGAGTGGGCACCATCGTGGTGTCTTTGTCTGCAAAGGATGTAGCCAACCTTGAAAGCGCGGGACCAGACCGCCGCTACCCCACCAGCACCGGCGTCAAACTAACTCCTTTGGAAATCCTGCGACTGGGAGCAGCAAAATATGATTTCGCCGCAGTCTTAGATTCCGATTCCGGGCGTCCCCTTCACCTAGCGCGCACCCAGCGCACCGCAACGCTATACCAACGCCTGGCACTTTTCGCCTCCGAGCTTGTCTGCACCCGCGAAGGCTGCGACTCCCCCTTTGATGAAAACGAAATACACCACATCAGATCCTGGTTAGATGGTGGACCAACAGATATTGAAAACCTCACCAATATTTGCACCCACGATCACGGAGCCAACAACGATCAGCGCGATGGCAAAGACAACATGGGCTATATGGATGTAGATCCCCAAACCGGTCGCGTTGGCTATCAACCCGCCAACCGACGAAGACCCATGCGTTTTAACGATTCCGCAGCAGCTACTGAATCAGGTGGAGCTCAAGCTAGGGTCTGATCTGCTTGGTTTATGCATGCTTGGTTGATGCATGCTTGGTTGATGCATGCTTGGTTGATGCATGTGAAAACCCACTGCCTATGGGCGGGCAGTGGGTTTTTAAGTGCTGGTGTTTACCAGGCGTTCATGACGTTGAGAACGCGTCCCTGGGTCTTTTCCAACTGAGAGTTGAACTGACCCCATCCATGGATACCAAACGCTGGGTAGTCCGCGGTTGGGTTTAGACCTTGTAGTCGCGCCTTGGCCTCCCAGATTCTGGTGGAGGTCATAGCCACGAATTCCAGTACAGAACCAGTCAGGCGGTGGTCTACACGAGTTCCGTCGTCTTGAGGGCTCCACAGGCCGGAAGCTGCAGAGATGTAGACGTCAGTGTTAGCCAATCCGCCCATGTTCCAGAAAGGATCGTTTTCAAAACGACGTGGGCTGATGATCGATCCATACATTGCGTTGACGTTGAAACCACCGGTATCCAGCATTGCTAGACGCAGCAGAGTCTGCATGCCAGGTGCAGTGGTGTTCAAGTATCCGGACCAAGACATCGCCTGGCGGAACTGTCCTGGGTGCTTTGCAGCAAGGTTCAGTGCAGCAGTGCCACCCATGGATAGACCCGCGATGGAGTTGTTGTTTCGCGCAACACCGAAGTTTTGCTCAAGGTATGCAGGAAGTTCCTGAGTCAGGAAAGTCTCCCACATGTAGATAACAGGATCTGAGGAGGAAAGAGATGCCTGTGAGTTCCAGTCTGCGTAGAAGGAACCTGCGCCACCAACTGGCATCACCAGGGTGATGTTGTGTGGGGCGTAAAGGCGTGCCGCGTTGGTATCTACAAGCCAAGCATTGGAGTAGTCGGTAGCACGCATACCGTCGAGCAGGTACAGACCAGCGTTGCCGCCGCGCTCTGCCGGTTGGATCTGAACAGGGATGTTGCGACCCATTGCTGCGGACCACACATCACAACGCTGAACCCAGTAACCCACACCATCCCAGTCACATGCACCGGTGTTGTCGGCGCGCAGCCAATCTCGGTTTGCTGCTTGTGCGGTTCCAGTTCCAACAACCATGAGGGCTGCCGCGGTGGCGATGGCCACTACTAGGGCGACGAGCTTGCGGCTTGCCTCACCAGCTCGTGTAAATACGGACATAATTCTCCTCCGGCAAAAATCAATATATCTCCATCGGCGGCGCGGACCGCTGATATCTCTAGATGCCTATCTTGTTTTTCCGACCACACGTTACCAAGTTGTGACACTCTTGGGTAGTTATCAAAGCCCAATGATTTGTGAATAAGTGTTTACTGAGAGCTATATAAGGGTTCTCCACGCGGTTCATCCAGGTTTATTTCCGCTGGCCAGGCAATAGTTTCTTGCCCTTCCTGGATTTCTGCTGGCATTGGATCAAATTCTTTTAAAAGATCTTCTGGATCATCAGAAATTTCCAACGTTCGTCCGGTAGTGAGTGCGTATTTAATATTGTCCACAAACCTGTGATAGCTCATTGGCTCACGATAAGTTTGGAAAAGATGTATCAACTCTGGATGGCGCAATGCTTGGCGTGCCTGATAGGTCTTTTCTGGATCAATCCAACCAGGAGTATAAGCCAGTGGTGTTGCTGATTCTGCGACCTGCCATTCAAGGTCCATCAACTTATCGTGGCCAATTCTTCCTCCCTCGATGCGAGGTTGGCGGGCAGCCAATGGTGTTGCAAGCCCAATTAGGTCAGTGACCCGAACATTAAGTGGTGCGTTCATAGAGGTCATGCCAAGATTTACGTGGAAAATTGTTGGTGGAATATTGGCCAGGTCTCCAGCTTCAATACCTTCCACTCGGGGGGTAGTAATCCAGGAATAGGTATCAGGATCAGCAGTTGCCAAGATATTTAGCTGCTGGCCTGTTGGGAAGACCAGAGTTTGATCGCGCATTACTTCTGCGTAATCATTCATGGAATCTACAGTGAGGAAATCCTCAGCATATAGCGGTGGATGATCTTTGTCTCGGTTGGTGAAATCGATCCAAAAATCGCGCTCATCAACAACATGCTGTCCGGTGTTTTCCCACTGATGCCCCTGGACAAAAATTACCGTCGACCACACCCAGGTGGAAAATATGAGAGCGAGCGCCACAAAATCTTGCCAACCACGATCAATGAGATTCACCGGCACCACGGAGACTGGCAATAAAATGGCAAACAATGGAAGCAGCAGCATGCGCCCGTGCATGAAGTCGCCACCAACGCGTATGACATAAAGGAAATGAACAAGTGCACAGATCACAAGAAGTGTGATGGCCATACCAGGTGTGCGCAGCCCTAATCTGCCACGGGGAAGTACCAACTGCTTATCTGTCTTCCATACGGTTAATGCGCCTGCAGCCAACAGCAAGGCCAACCCAAGCCACAAATTGTAAGGGCCAGTGAAATCTTCGACGTATTCCCAGCCTGTTCCCCACACTGCATCTGAAGCTGATTTAGCAACTGCGGTATGAGGGACCATAAGGCCGTAATAGCCCATGCGGAAGATTTGGTAGGCACCTGGAACTGGAATCGCTACGGCTAAAATTCCCAAAGCTACTTTCCATTTAGGTGCAGTAAGTAGGAGCAATACCCCAGTCAGGCCACCGTAGAGCGCAAGTTCTGGGCGCACCAACCAACTTAAACCAGACCAAAAGGCCAGGGCATACGTTAAAACACCTGTGCCCATCAGCTTATTCACCACTGACCCGGACGGCTTATTCTCAGCGGTCGCCCACAGCACTAACAGCAGCCACTGAATGGAAATCCACATCAATGACAAACCCCACTCCAGGCCTGAAGTGGCGAAATCTCGGGCAGGCGAAAGACTGAAGTATCCAATCACACCAGCAGGCAGCAAGAAGACGATGCGTTTGCGATGCAGGTGCGCGGTGCCGAGCACACCGATGATTGATGCGGCGGTGGTAAACAGCAGCGCAAGCCAAAGAGCAATATCTTCTAGCCGGTAGTCAGTAACTAAAGCAACAAGATATATGCAGTATTGCCACAGCGTGGAGGTGTTGGCTTCAACTCTTTCGCCAGCATTAAACACTGGCCCGTTTCCAGCGAGGAGATTGCGGACGGTTCGAAGGACAATCAGTCCGTCATCGCTGATCCATTTTCGGGTCCATCCAGCCCAGAATGCGAAAATTCCTGCTGTTAAAGCCGCTAGAAAGGTGGTAATCAGGGTGTAGTTTGGCCCCGATGAACTTCCAACATCGCTGTTAGAAGCATGTTCTTTTTCGGTTGCCTGAAGTGATGATTCGGTTTCTGAATCTGGCTGATTACCGGGCTCTATCTCCGGACGCTGTGGACTAAACGTCATGAGGCCACATGGTATCACCGCTAGTGGCCTCTAACGTTAATGGACATGCTGGTCAGAGCATGTCTATTCCTAAATAATTAAAACATCGGCATGATGTACACGGCCATCACGATGCAGAATACCCACGCGAGGGCAAGCACCTGCAGAACTCTGTCGCTGAGTGCTACTTCATCAGGTGCACCTCCATCGCCGGTGTCTACGCCTGCTGCGTAACGCAAAATCGCGATGGTAAACGGCACCATGGAGATTTGGTACCACGGGCCTGCGTCTGTGGACTGCTGAGAAAGGTCAAAGCCCCACAGCGCATAGGACATAACCACGGCGGTGGCTGCCATGGTCCACACGAATCGAAGGTAGGTCGGGGTGTAGCTTTCCAAAGATTTACGGATCTTTGCGCCGGTGCGCTCGTGCAGGAGGATTTCTGCGTAGCGTTTGCCGGAGGCCATAAATAGGGAGCCAAATGCTGCAACCAGCAGGAACCATTGGGATAGTTCGATGCCTGCTGCCACACCACCGGCCATTGCACGGAGCATAAATCCAGAGGAGACCAGCGCAATATCGATCACTGGCATGTGCTTCCAACCAAAGCAGTAACCCAACTGCAAGGCGATGTAAACACCAATGACGCAAGCAAGAGCTACGCCGTCAGTGGCCAAAAATGACAGACCGATGGCCAAGACGATAAGTGCCACTGCCATGCCGTAGGCCATTCCTACTGGCAATACACCTGCAGCAATCGGACGGAAGCGCTTGGTTGGGTGCTCGCGGTCAGCTTCAACATCGCGGGCATCGTTGACCAGGTAGATAGCAGATGCGCCGAAGCAGAACACGATGAACGCAATGGCAACGTCGACGAGTGTGCGCTGGTGGAAGATGGCATCTGCACCTGCAGCTAGTGGCGCTGCTAAAACTAGGGCGTTTTTCACCCATTGCTTTGGGCGTAGCGCCTTCACCATGCCATCGGCGAGGTTTTTTGGCGGTTGGCGTTTCTTATTGTCTTCGAGTGCCGTGGTGTGTGGCTCAGAAGTTAAGAAGTTTTGGGTATCACGGTGATCTTGCGAGGCGTGTTCGCTCACTTCGTTGCCCTTTCAATCTTATGGACGGCCTCTGCGGTTGCAGCTCCAAGCAGTGCGCCAGCTAGCACATCCGTTGGGTAGTGTACGCCCAGCACCATTCGTGACAATGCCATGATTGGAATTCCAAGTAGTGGCACGGGTGATTTGGTGATGCGCGCAAGATACACCATTGTGGCGGTCGTTGAGGTCGCATGTGAAGAAGGAAAGCTTAGCTTTGAGGGGGTGCCCACGCCAATTTTGATGGCTGGGTCATGTGGTCTTGCCCTGCGTACGACGCGTTTGATAATTACTGACGCTGCGTGGCTTGCCAGGGCCGCAACAAACAGCCCTGCCCAGGAACGACGACGCTTTTTATCTAGCACTGCGCCACCCGCACCGAGTGTTAGCCATCCTGCAGCGTGCTCGCCGAGCAAGCTTAGGCCTCTTGCAGTTGGCAAGATTCCTGGGGCATCCATCAGTTGATCTTGGATGCTTACCAAGATCTGTACTTCTTTATTGCTCATCAAAGACCTTTCCCCAGGCTTCGCGGCTGACTAGCTCAGGATGAGCTGCGCGGTATTTACGGCTGAGTTCTTCGAATCGCTCTGCTACCTGCTTTTGCAGTGCGCGTGCTTCTTTACCTAGTTCTTTGGCTTTGTCACGGTCGCGTTTGCGATAGACCACGCCGCGTCCATCTGCTGTGGTGACGGTTGCGCCGTCTACTCGGGACAAGCTGAACCAGCGAGCTTCAATGGGAGCAAAGTTTGCCTGTGGGACTTCGTGGTGGGAGGCATCTTCTTTAGACAGCGAGTGCTTTAGTCCCTTTGCTAGCCACATCGCCTTTTTAATTGGCGCGAGACGTCCACCGATGTCTTTGGTGGGAACTCCCGGCGCGCCGCTAGGCCTTGGTAGTTCCGTGGCGCTTGGTAGCACAACGGCGTCTGGGTAGGTTTTGCGGATTGCTGCGATGCGAGGCAGTGAGGTGTCCAGGATGGAGAACAGCTGGTCAGGGCCTGCAAGGAAGTCCTTCATCGCTTCGTTCTGGATTGCCACGGTGGAGTATTCCAGGCAGAGCAGGTGCTTGAAGGTGGCTTTTTGCATTGAACGCACAATGCCATCGACGCTGCCCTCGTGGTACATCGCTGCAACTACGAGGCGGTTGCGGAGATGGAAATAGGCTTGCCAGTCGATGGCGTCGTCTTTGTCTGACCATGCCATGTGCCAGATTGCGATTCCTGGCCACGTTGCAGTGGGGAATCCTGCTTTGCGGGCACGCAGTCCGTATTCGGCGTCATCCCATTTGATAAAGAGTGGGAGTGGTTGTCCGATTTGTTCTGCTACGACGCGTGGGATCATGCACATCCACCAGCCGTTGAAGTCAACGTCGATGCGGCGGTGCAGGTCGCGGGAGTTTGGTGCGTCTGGTTTATCGTCAAACTTGCCGCGATCGTGCAGTGGGTGTGTGGAGAAGTCGTGGTCGTAGTGCACGTGTGGTGCAGCAGTCCACATGAAATCGTGTCCGCCTACGACTTCACCCATGGTGTGGAGGTGGCTGCGCTCTTGGAGGTTGAGCATTTGTCCGCCGACCAAAATGGGTGACTTGGCGTAGCGTGCCACTTGTAGTGCACGCAGCACTGAATCTGGTTCGATGGCGATATCGTCATCCATGTACAGGATGTATGGGCTTTGGGCTGCACCGGCAGCGCCTTTGCCGTCCACTCCTCCTAGAGCTTCGAACATGATTCGGGAGTAGCCGCCTGATCCACCGAGGTTGCCTTGGCGGAATTCAAAGAAGCGATCGCCAAAATGCTCAACGGCTGCTTTGTAGCCAGGCTCATCAGCGGGGTGTTTATTACCCTGATCAGGCATGATGACGGTATCGATAACTGCATCAACTGCTGGGTCTGAGGCTAGTGCTTCCAGTGCTGCAACCGCGTCCGCTGGGCGGTTGAAGGTGGGGATGCCGACTGTTGCGCGGGCTTCGAAGGGGCCAACTTCGGTTCCATCTGGCATCACCTGTGCTTTGGGTGCGCATGGTGCGAACCAACCTGCTTCTTCGACGGTCGCATCTGTTTCGGCGGTGAGGTCGAACCAGATCCAGCCACCATCTTCGAAAGGCGCTAAGGAGACTTCGAATTCGATGTAGTCATCTTTGACTACGGATCCGGTGATTCCGATGCGCGCTCCATCGATCTTTGAGCGGTACAGGTCGACGCGTGCTTCGCCAGAGACTTTCAGTTTTAATACGACGGAGTCGAGTTGTGACCAGCGCCGCCAGTAGCTTGCAGGGAATGCGTTGAAGTAGGTCTGGAAAGACACTTCGGCACCTGCGGGGACGGATACGCTAAAACGGTCGTCCCATTCCAGGCGTTCTTTATTGCTTTCAGCTTCAAGCAGGTACAAAGACCTGACATCCGCTGGTTCGCCGCGCCTCGGCAGGAGCACTCGCTGTAGTTGCTCAACCGCCAGGTTTGTTGCGCTCATTGACGTATCTTCACCCTTCATTGAACTCACAATTTATCTTGCCTAAGCGTAGTATCCGCACCCCGCATTCACAGAACTTACGCGCCGAATTCCTCCATGGAAGATCCTGGCAATTATATGAAATTTCCGGTTTAGCTGGTCAATCTTTAAAAAATTTTGCTTTTCGACGCCCCAACCCGCCAATGTTGAGATCTGGTCACAATGTCAGTTTTTGATAGATTATTGCCCTTTGTCGGACGTACCCTGGCGGGCATGCGACTTCTTTCACTGCCCAAAACCAACAACACTGTTGCTGGACTTGCAGCAGGAACTTTGCTGTTGCTGTCCATTCCTTTAGCCCCTGATGCTGCTGCGCAAACCGCTGTCCAGGACACTGTTGAGATAACAGTGCTGGATATGGCGGATGAAATTGCGCCCGAGGATGAAGATTTTCTCAGTACAGAAACACCGAAGATTGATTTTCCTCCTGAAGTCTCGGCAGTCCGCTACATTACTTTCGAAGACAACTCCGACAACCTCAACGATGATGTTGAAGAGTATCTGCGGGCAGAACACCCAGAGTGGATCCAATCAGATTCTTTTGCTCCAGGCGAAGTCATTATTGCTGTCGGCTTTGACCCAAACACCATGGGCGCTTATGCAGGCAATGACGTTGCAGCTGCCACGGGAATTGCTGAACAAGACCGGATAGACGGCATTAATGATTCCATGCGTCCCATTCTTCAAGATGGCCGTACTGCGTTAGCCATGTACGAAGGTGCAAAATCCGTTGCTGATACTTCGGTTGTTGCAGAAAAATCTAGCGCTAGCGGTGGAGTTATCGCTGCTATTTTTGGTGGCATTGCAGCTCTTGTCGCCATAGTCGTAGCGTGGGCAGTAGGTTATGAACGC